>NHBS01000022.1 GCA_002167825.1 Pelagibacteraceae bacterium TMED13 | reverse complement strand
AAAAATATAATCCAGCTTTGTATTTATTAAGAGTTATATAGTGGCAAGAATAGCAGGCGTAAACGTTCCAACAAACAAAAGGTTAGAAATATCTCTAACATATATCTATGGTATTGGACCAAAATTTTCTAAAAATATTTGTAAAGCCGTTGGGATAGATACAAAAAAGTTAGTTAGTCAATTAAATGAAGAGCAAATAATTAAAATAAGAGAGTTTATAGAAAAGAACTTTCTTGTTGAAGGTGATTTGAGAAGAGAAGTTTCATCTAGAATAAAAAGGCTTACTGATCTTGGCTGCTACAGAGGGCTAAGGCATCGAAAAAGGTTGCCTGTAAGAGGTCAGAGAACACATACGAATGCACGAACTAGGAAAGGCAAAGCCATACCTATTGCAGGTAAGAAAAAAGCAGTTTAATTATGGTTTCAAAAGCTTCTAAAACAAAAAAAAAGGTTAAAAAGAATATTGTTTCTGGAATAGCCCACATTAACTCAACCTTTAATAATACAATTATAACGATTACAGACAACACAGGTAACACTATATCTTGGTCATCATCTGGAAATAAAGGATTTAAGGGTTCAAGAAAATCTACTCCATTTGCAGCTCAGCTCGCTGCCGAAGAAGCTGGNAAAAAAGCTANGGAACATGGAATGAAGAATATTGAGGTTGTCGTAAANGGNCCTGGTAACGGACGTGAATCAGCCATNAGAGCATTAAATTCTACAGGACTAANCATATCAATCATTAAAGATATCACTCCNATACCTCATAATGGTTGTAGACCATCAAAAAGAAGAAGAGTTTAAGTTAATAAAGGAAAGTAAAGTGATAAATAAAAATTGGAAAGAACTNATCAAACCAAAAAAAATNGAGTTTGTTAAAGANAATGAAACTGGAGATGCCTTAACAGCAGAGCTTGTAGCAGAACCGCTTGAAAGAGGTTATGGGCAAACACTNGGAAATATGTTAAGACGAGTCCTTTTATCATCTATAAGAGGAGCTGCTGTCACATCAATTAATNTCGAGGGAATTACACATGAATTTTCTGCAATCCCTGGTGTACGAGAAGATGTTACAGAAATAATCTTAAATATAAAACAACTTGCGTTAAAGTTGAACGATGTNGAATCCTCAAAAATACNTATTAAAGCTGAGGGACCAAAAGAAATAAAGGCTGAGGATATTGATTGTGGTGCACATGTTGAAGTATTNAACAAGGACCTTCATCTGTTAACATTAGATTCAAAAGCTAANGTGAATATNACACTAACTGTTGAAGAGGGCAAGGGTTATGTCCCAGCCTTAAAACANNCAGGTGATGTTCCNTTGGGAACTATATTTATAGATTCATTTTTTTCTCCNGTAAGAAGAGTGTCATTTAGAGTGGAAAATTCAAGGGTTGGACAAGTAACNGATTATGATAAACTTATAATGAACATCGAGACAAATGGCTCGGTATTTCCAGAGGACTCAGTTGCGTATGCAGCTAGAATAATTGATGAACAATTAAAGATGTTTATTAACTTTGAAGAACCAGTTGAAGAAGTTGCCACTCCAGTCGTGGAAGAACCGTCTCTAAACGTAAACTTACTTAGAAAAGTTGAAGAGCTTGAGCTATCTGTAAGATCAGCNAATTGTTTAAAAAATGATGAAATCATCTATATTGGTGATCTAGTTCAAAAAACAGAATCAGAGATGCTAAGAACACCGAATTTTGGTAGAAAATCACTTAATGAAATTAAAGAAATACTTTCTACTATGAACCTTGAATTAGGAATGAAGATTGAAGGTTGGCCTCCAGAGAATATCGAAGAAATTAGAAGAAAACTTGATGATCCATACTAGGGGAATTTGTAATGAGACATGGTATAGCAGGTAGAAAACTTAATAGAAAGACTAGTCACAGGATTGCTTTGTTAAAAAATTTAAGTAAGTCCTTAATAATTAATGAACAAATCGAGACCACTCTCCCTAAGGCTAAAGACTTGAGGCCTTTCGTAGAGAAGATTCTAACAATGGGGAAATCTAATACATTACATTCTAAAAGAAAAGTACTTGCGTATCTTGGGGATCAATCTTTGGTAAATAAAGTTTTTGATGTTCTTGCAAAAAGATATTCTAAAAGAAATGGAGGGTATGTAAGAATAATTAAATCTGGCTTTAGATATGGTGACTCTGCACCTAAAGCAATTATTGAACTTGTTGAAAGAGATACCGATGCTAAAGGAAAAATTGATAAAGATAAATCTAAAATTAAAGAACAAGTAAAAGAACAGGGTGNAGCNNCACAAACCCCAGAAACTAAAAATTTAGAANCTAGCAAACCCAAAATAACTAAAAAAGANAGTTCAGAACCCAATACTGATTCAAAAAAGGAAAAATAAAACTTAGTAGTTCAGTAGTTAGAAATGGTGAACAAAGAAAACATTCCAAGCGAATGGTTAATTAANGATGATTTTGATAGTCAGAGAATCGACTACTTTCTAAAAAAAAANAACCCTAATCTTAGCTTCCCTAATATTTGCACATTATTAAGAAAAGGAATTGTTAAGGTAAATAATAAGAAAGTAAAAAATACATATATTTTAAAAGAAAAAGATCTTGTAGTATCAAGANTTAATNTTTTACCTCCTANAGTAAAAAAAAAAATCTCATCACGAAATAAGTTTTTTTTTNATAATTTAGTTATATTTAAANATAAAAATTATTACNTTATTAACAANCCNCCNGGATTNGCAGTNCAAGGTGGAACNAAAGTAAAAATAAATTTAGATAAGATTTTAGACAATCTGGAACCTGATCCTGNAAATAGACCAAAATTAGTTCATAGATTAGACAAGGAAACTAGCGGTATTNTNATAGTTTCAAGGAATCTTAAATCNACNACTTTNTTTGGTGAATTATTNAAAAAAAGNAAAATTGAAAAAATTTATATCACTATTGTTCATGGTATGCTCGAGAGTAAACAAGGGAAAATTAAGATCCCATTAACTTACAACGAAAAAACATATCATTCTGAAACGGAGTATAGAGTTATACACTCAAAGAATGATGAGTCTATATTACTTGTTAAAATTTTAACAGGAAGAAAACATCAGATTAGGAAACATTTTTTTGAAATTGGTCATCCCATTTTAGGTGATAGTAAATATAATAAAAAATTAAAAGAATCATCAAAATTTAATAATCTTTATTTACACTCATACTCTATAAAATTTGATGATATTGATGGTAAGCAGAAATTTTTTAATTGTGAATTACCTCATTATTTTAAAGAAAAATTAAAGATGTTGGATTTTACGGATAAATTTATAACAAAAGAACTAAAGCTAAAAAATGAACTATGAAATTAGAAAAACTAAAAATGAATATTATATATATTCACAATCTTCAAAAATTTTAACACCTAGTAAAAATCCATTAAAAACTAAATCGGAAAAACATGCCAAGATTCTAATTAGAGAAATAAAAAAAAGATTAAAATTAGACTCTCATTCTATTCTAAATTTAACTCTTTTCTCACAAAACTTATCTAAAATAGACAAAATCGAAATATCAAAAAAAATATTTAAAGTACTTGAGAATGATTATGTTTTATTTAGAAATTTTAACGATAAACTATTAATAAAGGATATGAATAATAAATTTGGAGCTTTTATCAGAGATTTTTCATTAGAATTTAATTTACCTTTACAAGTTCAAACAGGATTTATTACTAAAGTTAAAAATAAAAATGATAAATTTGCTAATTGGCTTGAGAATTTGGATAACGATAGGTTTACTGCTTTGTTTAAACTTGCTAGTATTTCAGACTCGATAATACTTAGTTATTTTTTTATAAAAAAAAAAATTAGGTGTAAAAGATTCTTTAAATTGGTAAATATAGAGTACAATTATCAACAGCAAAGATGGGGATTGTTAGATGAACATAAAGAAAGCGATAATTATTTTTTAAAGGCTATACAAAACATTAACTTGTTTTTAAAAATTACAAATAACTTATAAAAATTTGAACTATAGAGTATTTGATATGAGAGAAATTTTAAAGAAACTTGATTCTAAAAGAAGAAGAGCAGTTGAAGGTGGTGGACAAAGTAGACAAGATAGCCAACATAAAAAAGGAAAATTAACCTCACGTGAAAGAATTGAAATTCTTCTTGATGAGGGTACTTTTGAAGAGTGGGATATGTTTGTTGAGCATAGATGTGCTGAATTTGAAATGGAAAAACAAAAAGTTCCAGGTGATGGTGTGGTTACAGGATATGGTACAATTAACGGAAGACTCACATTTGTATTTAGCCAAGATTTTACAGTTTTTGGAGGATCTCTTTCAGAATCACATGCAGAAAAAATTTGTAAAATTATGGATAAAGCTCTACAGGTAGGAGCTCCAGTAATTGGATTGAATGATTCAGGAGGGGCAAGAATACAAGAGGGTGTCGCATCATTAGCAGGATATGCAGAAGTCTTTCAGAGAAATGTTTTGTCATCAGGTGTTATTCCACAAATATCAGTTATTATGGGCCCTTGTGCCGGAGGAGCGGTATATAGTCCAGCAATGACAGATTTCATATTTATGGTTAGAGATACATCATACATGTTTGTCACCGGGCCAGATGTACTTAAAACTGTAACACATGAAGAGGTGAGTCACGAAGAATTAGGTGGGGCATCTACTCATACTAAAAAATCTGGAGTAGCAGACTCAGCATTTGATAATGATGTTGAGGCACTATTTCAATTAAGAAGGTTTATGGGTTTTTTGCCATCTTCAAACAAAGAAAAACCTCCAATGAGAACTTCTGAAGATCCTGTTGATAGGTTAGAATATTCTTTAGATACTCTCATTCCTGATAATGCTAACAAGCCATACGATATGAAAGAATTAATAACAAAAGTTGTTGATGATAGAGATTTTTTCGAACTACAATCTGATTACGCAGCTAATATAATAACAGGTTTTGCGAGAATGTCAGGCTCACCAATTGGAATAGTAGCAAATCAACCGATGGTTTTGGCAGGCTGCTTAGATAATAATTCTTCTAGAAAAGCAGCCAGATTTGTTCGTTTTTGTGATTGTTTTAATATTCCAATTGTAACTTTCGTTGATGTTCCTGGTTTTCTACCGGGTACTTCACAAGAATATAATGGTATAATAAAACACGGTGCTAAATTATTATTTGCATTCGCCGAGGCAACTGTTCCAAAAATTACAGTTATTACAAGAAAAGCTTATGGTGGAGCATACGACGTTATGAGTTCCAAACATTTACGTGGAGATGTAAACTATGCTTGGCCTCAAGCAGAAATTGCTGTGATGGGACCCAAAGGAGCTGTTGAAATTATTTTTAGAGGTGAACTGGGAGATAAAGAAAAAATAGAAAAAAAAACAAATGAATATAGGGAAAAACTTGCAAACCCTTTTATAGCAGGTAGTAGAGGGTTTATTGATGATGTAATAATGCCAAATACAACTAGAAAAAGAATATGTCGGTCACTTGAAATGCTAAAAGATAAAAAGCTTCATAACCCTTGGAAAAAACACGACAATATCCCTTTGTAGGTAATCTTTATGTTTAAAAAAATACTTATAGCTAATAGAGGTGAGATTGCTTGTAGAATTATTAAGACTGCAAGAAAATTAGGAATTAAAACAGTTGCAATTTGTTCAGACCCAGACTTAAGCTCACCACACGTAAATTTAGCAGATGAATATTTTAATATTCGTGGGAACACCTCTGCAGAAAGTTATTTAATAATAGAAAAAATTATAGATGTCCTTAAAAAATCTAATGCTGATGCTGTTCACCCCGGTTATGGATTTCTATCAGAAAATGTAAACTTTAGGGAAGAAGTTCAAAAAGCTGGTAAGATTTTTATTGGTCCCCCCAGTCAAGCAATTTCATTGATGGGGGATAAAATTGAATCCAAAAAATTAGCAAAATCAGCTGGTGTATCTGTTGTGCCGGGGGGGCTTGATGTAATTAAAGATTTAAAACATGCAATTAAAGAAGCAAAAAAAATAGGTTATCCTTTGATGGTTAAGGCGTCAGCTGGTGGAGGCGGAAAAGGAATGAGGATAGCATTTAACGATGGGGAATTAAAAGAAAACTTTAATTCAGCAGTAAACGAAGCGAGATCAAGCTTTGGGGATGATAGGGTATTTATTGAGAAATTTATTGAATTTCCAAAGCATATTGAGATTCAGGTATTAGGGGATCAGTTTGGTAATTTTATACACTTAGGTGAGAGAGAATGTACTATCCAGAGGCGTCATCAAAAAGTTATTGAAGAGGCACCAAGCTTTTTTGTAGATGAAAATTTAAGGAATGAGATGGTAAGTCACGCACTTAAGTTGGCCAAAGCTGTTAGTTACTACTCAGCAGGAACTGTTGAATTTGTGGTAGATAAAAAAAAGAATTTTTATTTTTTAGAAATGAATACGCGATTACAAGTTGAACACCCTGTAACTGAACTAATTACTAATATTGATATTGTTGAACAAATGATAAGAATTGCATTTGGTGAAAAACTTGCACACAAACAAAAAGATATTAAATTCCTCGGCACTGCACTTGAATGTAGAATATATGCTGAAGATTCTTCAAAAAATTTTTTACCCTCTATTGGTAGGCTTACCAGATATATAGAGCCTTCAGGAAAAAATGTACGTGTTGACTCTGGAGTCGTAGAGGGTTCTGAAATAAGTATGTTTTATGACCCGATGATTTCTAAGTTATGTACTTATTCTAACACAAGGAAATCGTCAATTAAGGAGATGATAAATGCTCTGGATAGGTACCTAATTGAAGGTGTAAAAACAAATAGAGATTTTTTATCAAACATTCTACAAAATGAGAATTTTGAGAAGTCTAATTATTCAACGGCATTTATTAAAGAAAATTATAAAGAAGGGTATGATTCTTTCAATGTTGATTTACAAGATAAACAAAAGATCCATGCTGTAGCAGTCTTTGTAAATTATAAATACCTTTTGAGAGCGGCATCCATTTCTAATCAATTAAAAGGTTTCAATAAAACAGTTGGGATGAACTGGCAGGTTATAGATGATGGTAAAATAATTAATTCAAAAATTTCATTCAATAATTTTAATAAAAGTTATGATATTTATATAGGTAAAAAATATTTAAACCTCAAAAGTAACTGGAATATTGGACATCCTTTATTTTCAGCAATAATCGACAATAATCTTTCTTATTTTAGTATTAAAAGAAATGGGCCAAAATTTTTAATAAATCATAATGGTAGTTCATCTGAACTTTTAGTTTTTTCTAAAAGGCATGCTGAGCTTAATGAGATAATGATTCCTAGAAAAAAAGAAGATTTGTCTAGATTGCTTCTTGCTCCTATGCCTGGCCTTTTAGTTTCTCTATTAGTTGAAGAAAAACAAGTTGTTGATGAAAACCAACCCTTAGCTATTATAGAAGCGATGAAAATGGAAAATATAATTAGATCAGAAAAAAAAACAAAAATTAAAAAAATCAATTGTTCTGAAGGTGATAGTCTTGAGGTTGATCAGATAATACTAGAGTTTGAATAAATAAGCGGTCGTGGCGGAATTGGTAGACGCGCAACGTTGAGGGCGTTGTAGGTTTTTAACCTGTGGAAGTTCAAGTCTTCTCGGCCGCACCAAATGTTATGAAATATATTTACAAGCACGGAAATCAGTATTGGTATCAAAGAGCAATCCCCAGAAAACTTACAAAGATACTTGGAAAAAAGACAATTAAAATTTCTTTGAGAACTAATAAAATTTCTACTGCTCTTATAAGAGCAAAGTTACAATCAGCAGAACATAAAAAAATGTTTACTAGCTTAATTAACAAAAAATTTACAATAAATTTTTTAAAAAAAGTTGATATTTCAAAATTCAATCTTTCTTTTAAGGATGACTCTGACGATTTACTCTCAAAGATGTTGCTTAATAAGGAACAAATAACTAATTTGGCAACAAAAAAGTCAGAACAGTCCATTGAAAATTTTTTATTTACTAATGCTGTTCCAAACAATAATTTTCTTAGTAAGTCATTAGAAAATTACTTGAGGCTTAAAAAAATTAATTCAAAATCTGCTCAATATTCTTCTATAATAAATTCAATAAAATACTTAATAAAAATATGTGGTGATAAACCCATAGATGAATTTAGTCGTATAGATTCAAATAAATTTCAAAATTTTTTTATTTTAGAAAAAAGGATCTCTACTGGCCAAAGATATCAATCAAATCTCTTTAATTTCTTCAAAACTTTATATGATTGTTTTAATATCAATAAAAAAAATCCTTTTGAAAATATTAAATGGCCAAAAACTTATTTCAAACCTAGTATCGAACCTTTAAATATGAATGAAATTCAAAAAATTATAAGTATTACAAAAGAAGAAAAATCATTATTTAGTATCATCATTGGCTGTATCCTAAACACAGGTGTATCTGTTAATGAACTTATTAGTATAAATCGGAATGAGATTAATTTAAATCAATTCAATCCATACATATTAATAAGGAGTAATGATTTACGAAAAATTAATAATATTTATAAAAAAAGAATAATTCCTTTAGTTGGTGTTTCATTCGAATCAATGGATAAACTGTTAAAGTTATCGACTAATGAATATCCATTTTATAATTTTTTAGATTCAAATTTCACTATTAAAAAAATTGAGAGCAAAATAAATTTTAGAATAAAAAAAATTACTGATGCTAAATCACTTAAGTCATTTAAGATTTCCTTGATAGAAAGGCTTAAAAAAATAAATTGTCCTGAAGAAATAATATCAGAGATTTTAGGGCTTAAAAAACGTAGTATTTTTTATAAAAATGAAATAAGTATAGAAATGAAATACAGCTGGTTAAATCAAATTATTGAGTAGTAAAAGAATTATTACTAAATAGATAATAGATTATAACTATTCAACTTCTGTTACCGATACTAATACCTTTGAACCAAATAATGTTTTTTCAAAGATTTGTATAGAAGCAAATCTAACTTGGTTCTGGTAGTTTAAAAGACTACTATCTGAACTTATTTCAGAAATCTTCTTCCATCCGAATTTTGGTAATTCATTCCTAAAGAAATCATAAACTGTTAATTGAGATTCACTTGTAGTAAAAGAAAGTCTACCATACCACCCATCCTTTTTTGCTATAATAATAGACTGATCTTTTATTAGCTTTGAGTTTACTGGAATTGGGAAATCATTAAATTCGGAAAAGTTGAGTTCTTGGCCTGGATCGCTCTCTGGTCCACGAACTGGAACTAGTTGGTTTTGCCCACATGAACTAACAATGAACAAGAAGAAAATAGCAAGGATTTTAAATTTTTTCATAGCCTATAATAAAATTTTTACTTTATTTTTCAACTTAATTCATTACATTTATTATATGAGATTTTTATTAATTGTATTTTGTATAATGTTTTTTAATTTTTCACAATCCACCTCACAAACATTTCATGATTTTAAAATTGAATCTATAACTGGTGATGATATAAATCTCTCCGAATACAAGGATAAAGTCGTTTTGTTAGTCAATACTGCATCTAAATGTGGTTTTACACCGCAGTATGCCGGATTACAAAAACTTTATGATAGATATAAAGCAGATGGTTTTGTTGTTTTAGGTGTTCCATCCAATGATTTCAATCAAGAATTAGGTAACGATGCAGATGTAAAAGATTTTTGTGAAATACGATATGGTGTTAATTTTCCACTTACATCTATTCAAAAAATTAAAGGTAATGACGCACATCCACTTTATAAATGGATTTCTACAGAAGCATCTGTTATTGCTCAGCCTAGATGGAACTTTCATAAATTCTTAATTGGTAAGAATGGAGAAATTATTAATTGGTTTTCTTCTATGACNAGCCCATCCTCATCTGGATTTATAACTCAGATTGAAGACGCAATTTTCAATTAGATGCTAATAGATAAAAATGATTCAATCTTATTGTTGGTTGATATTCAGGAAAAGTTGATAAAAAAGATTCATGAGTTTGATAATATTATAACTTACTCAAAAAAATTAGTCGAAATATTTTCAATATTAAAGCTTCCAGTGATATATAGCGAGCAATACCCTAACGGATTAGGTAAAACAGTAGATTCGATTGAGTATGAATTAAAACAGATAGAAGCACTTAAAATTGAAAAAACATCATTTTCTTGTATTTCGAATAGAGATGACACTGAGATCAGAAAAATTTTTCATAAAAATCAAATTATAATCTGTGGAATTGAGACGCATATTTGTATTTTACAAACTGCAATAGATTTATATAACAAAGGTTATGAAGTTTTTATAATTGANGAAGCAGTAGGGTCTAGAGATAATAANCATAAGAATTTAGCTTTTGATAGACTTACNAAGTTAGGTATATCTCTGATTAATTTTGAGATGNTATTGTTCGAATTAACCAGAGATTCTAAAGATGAGAATTTTAAAGAACTTTCAAAATATATTATTAAATAAACTAAACTGAATAATACATTTTAAACTCTACAGGATGCGGAGTATGTTCAAATTGTAGGACTTCATCCATTTTTAGAGAAATATAAGCATCAATTAAATTATCGGTAAATACTCCCCCTTCTTTTAGAAAATCGCGATCTTTATCCAAGCAATCTAGTGCTTCTCTTAAAGTAGCTGCAACAGTTGGAATCCCAGTAAGTTCGCTCTCAGGAAGCTCATATAGATCTTTATCCATTGCATCTCCAGGGTGTATTTTGTTCTTTATACCATCGATTCCTGCCATTAGCATTGATGCAAATGTTAAGTAAGGATTTCCAGCGGAATCACCGAACCTGACTTCTACTCTTTTGCCATTCGCATTATTTGCATACGGGATCCTGCATGATGCTGACCTATTTCTAGCTGAATATGCTAATAATACAGGAGCTTCAAAGCCTGGGACTAATCTTTTGTAACTATTAGTGGTTGCATTAGAAAATGCATTAATGGCTTTCGCATGCTTTATTATGCCGCCGATATAATAAAGGCAGGTTTCAGATAAACCAGCGTAATCGTTTCCAGCAAATAGTGAACCTTTTTTTGACCAAATTGATTGATGTACGTGCATTCCAGAACCATTATCATTATAAACAGGTTTGGGCATAAATGTAGCAGTTTTTCCATAAGCTTGAGCAACCATGTGAACACAATACTTATATTTTTGCAGGTTATCGGCGCTTTCAATAAGTGAGCCAAATTTAAATCCTAGTTCATGTTGAGATGGTGCAACTTCATGATGATGCTTTTCCATTTCAATTCCCATTTCTGACATAGTAGAGACCATTTCTGCTCTGATATCTGTTGCAGAATCAACAGGCGGTACTGGAAAGTAACCTCCTTTATCTTTAGGTCTATGCCCAAGATTTCCGCCTTCCATTTCTGAACCAGTATTGTAAGCTCCTTCCTCTGAATCAATGCTAAAAAATGTATATTCTTGATCTGTGGACCATTTGACGTCATCAAAAATGAAGAATTCAGCCTCTGGGCCAAAAAAACATTTTTCTCCAATACCAGATTTTCTTAGATATTCTTCAGCTTTTTTTCCTGTACTTCTCGGATCTAATTCATAAGGTTTCCCGTCAGACGGTTCAATTACATCGCAAAATAAAATAAGTTGCGGTTGTGCAGTAAATGGATCCATCACTGCTGTTTTTGGATCAGGCATTAATATCATATCAGATTCATTGATATTTTTCCAACCTGCTATAGACGAACCGTCAAACATAATACCATCCTTGAATGTTGTTTCGTCTATGGTCGATGAAGTTTGGGCAGTATGTTGCCATTTACCTTTTGAATCTGTAAATCTTAAATCTACAAATTTGACTTCTTTTTCTTTTATCATTTTTAAGACGTTTTTAACGTTGCTCATTATTCCTCCATTTTATAAGTTTATATTATATTGCATTTTTTCCAGATTCACCAGTTCGTATACGGATAACTTCATCAATATTGGAAATAAATATTTTTCCATCTCCAATTCTTCCCGTGTGAGCTTTAGATTTAATAACCTCAATGACATCTTTAACTAATTCATCTGAAATTATTAATTCAATTTTAATTTTAGGCAAAAAATCAACAGCATATTCTGCACCACGGTATAATTCAGTATGACCCTTCTGTCTTCCATAACCTTTAACCTCAGTCACCGTCAAACCTAAAACACCAACATTGTTGAGCTCATCTTTAACTTCATCAAGTTTAAATGGTTTAATTATAGCTTCTATTTTTTTCATATTAAAACGAAGCAAGAAGCGTGCCAAGATTAAAAACCGTTGAAATTCTGGGATATATATATATTTGTTTACTTTAAAAATGTACGAAATTTAGACAAACTAAGATCAAAATCTAATCATTCATGAATGACCTAAGTCTTATGATGAACCTCTCCAAATTTTTAATAGAACTAGCATATGATACTCTTAAAAAATTCTCTCCATTTAGCCCAAAAGATGACCCAGGTACGGTTGCTACAAATTTGTTCTCGAGTAAGAACTTTGATATTTCTGCAGAATTCATTTGATCTTTATTTATTTTAGGAAAAACATAAAACGCTCCACCTGGTTTCAAGCAAGATACATTTTCAATTAAATTGAGTTCATTTACTAAGTAATCTCTTCGTAATTTAAACTCTTTTATCATTTTTTTTACTTGTGCTTGATCACCTCTGAGGGCTTCAATCCCAGCAAATTGCGTTGCAGAATTTACGCACGAATGACAATTTATAGCTAGTTTTTCTGCATAAGTATAAATATTCTTTGGATAAATTCCATACCCTAATCTCCATCCAGTCATTGAATATGTTTTAGACCAACCATCTAATACTATTACTCTATCGCTTATTTCAGGAAAGCTTTTCAGTGATACGTGTTCATTTTCATCAAATAATATTCTACTGTAAATTTCATCTGATAAAATATAAACATTTGGATGTGCAACAAGTCCTTTTGCAAGTTTTTCAAGCTCAGTTCTTGGTACAACACCACCAGTAGGATTTGCAGGTGAATTTAAAATTATTAGTTTAGTTCGTTCATTTATGAGAGATAAGAGTTCATCAGCGTCGAAAGAAAAATTATTTTTCATCCTATGAGGTAATGCAATAGCTTTTGCTCCGGTATAATCAATCATGGACCTGTAGGCTATAAACCCAGGATCAGGCGTTATTATTTCTGAACCAGGTTCACCAAACATAAGTAAGGTATAGAATATTATAGCCTTGCCACCTGGAGCAATTAAAATGTTATTGGGATCAATCTCAACTTTATTTCTTTGGTAAAAATCCCATGAAACCGTTTCTCTCAACTCCAAAATTCCGTTAGAAGCTGTATACCCATGATGACCATCTTTTATAGCTTTGATTGCAGCATCTACAACATTGGGTGGTGTTGGGAAGTCTGGTTGACCTATACCTAAGTTGATTACATCCTTTCCAGTTTTTAATAGTTCGTTAGATCTGGCAAGGATAGCAAAGGCACTATCGCTGCCAATCTGATACATTGATTTATTTAGACCATCCATATTAAGCTATATATTAAAGATTGGA
>NHBS01000021.1 GCA_002167825.1 Pelagibacteraceae bacterium TMED13 | reverse complement strand
TTATTTTTTTTTTTATTCTATTAATTTGTTCAGTAATCTGTCTTTTATCTGATTCAATTTGTTTTTCTCCAGGTCCACCCATAAATCCAGCCCCCCCTCTTTGTCTCTCAAGGTGTGTCCAAGATCTAACTAATCTACTCTTTTGAAACTGAAGACTTGCAAGTTTAACACTTAATTTACCTTCATTAGATTTGGCTCTTGAACCAAATATTTCTAAAATTAAGCCAGTTCTATCGATAACTTTACATTTAAGTGAATTTTCAAGATTTCTTTGTTGGATTGGTGATAAATTAGTATTCAAATATAATAATTGAATTTTGAGATCATAAATTTTATTTTTTAAAATATTAACATATCCCTTATTAATGAAAGTATTAGAATTTATATTTATTAACCCAACTGAACTTGAGTATTTGCAATCCAAATTTATAGCTTCAACGAGATTTATTGCTTCTGAAAGTCTATGAGATTTATTAACTCTATTGTTCTTAAGATAGGGATGAATTACAATAACTTCTTGATTAACCATTTATTTTTTTATTAATGTTATAAGTAAGTATTTTAGTAATCTCACCTATCTTCATCGTATTAATTTTCATATCATTTACTTTTATAACTGGAAGAATCTTGACAGTTGTAGAAGTCAAAAAAGCCTCCTTACAATATTTAATATCATTTAGGGTAAATGCTTTTTCAATAGTTTTTATATTGTGTTCTTTTGCTATTTGAATTATAACATCTCTGGTTACGCCACCTAATATATGCTTAGACTTTGGATATGTTCTTATCGATCCTTTTTTATCAACAATAAATGCATTGGACGTAGTTCCTTCGGTAATATAATTATCTTTTATTTGCCATGTTTCATAATAACCTTGATTGAATGCTATTTGCTTCTCTAAAATATTTGGCAGAAGTGAAATTGATTTTACGTCACACCTTCCCCATCTTAAATCCTCAGATGTTCTTACTTTAACTCCTCTTTTAAATTCCTCAATCTTTCTTAAAGGCAAACAAAATATCACAAGATTTGGCGGGATCTCCTGGGAATACACATGATTTCTTTTTGCCGTTCCTCTTGTAATTTGTATGTATATATATCCACTTTTNATTTTATTTAATTTGATCAACCTTTTAATTATTAATTTTANNATTTTTTTATTTGATAAAGGTNATGAAATTTTNAGAGAGANTANTGATTNACTTAATCTAGAGTAATGTTTNTCAAAAAAAATTAANTTTTCATCTAAATATGNNATTANTTCATAAACNCCGTCACTAAAATTAAAGCCCCTATCNTCTACTGAAATTTTTGCATTATTTCTTCTTTTNAAGAAACCATTTACGTAATAAGTTTCCATCAAAAAAATTCAATATTTACTTCNGAAAACTTTTCAATTTCTTTAATTGATGTTGGATCTGAAAATAAAATTAATTTATCTTTCACAAATATAGTAGTATTTTCATCTGGAAATATTAATTTATTACCTCTGACAATTCCTCCAAGTACAACACCTTCAGGAATGGGAAGTTCAGAAATTTTTTGATCAGCAAATTTGGTTGTTGGTAATATTTCAATTTCCATAATTTCACCTCTATCATCACCAAAGTCATGAATTTCTTTAACTTTACCTCTTCTTACATATTGTAAAATAGCAGATGTAGTAATATTTCCTGGATTTATCATTACGTCTAAATTGAGTTTTTTGTTTAAATTCCTGTAGTTTTGGTTTCCAACAATTGCTATTGATCTTTTACAACCTAAATCCTTGGCTAGAATTGATGCGAAAATATTTACTTCATCATCATCAGTGACACTAATTATTGCCTCTGCGTCATCAGCTCCTGCTTCTTTTAAAAGATTTATATCAAGAGCATCACCACATAAAATTGTATTCTGACTAGAGAGATTATTGGCAATTTTTTTTGTTATATTGATATTACTATCTATGATCTTACAGCTAATATCCGGATAGTCTTTCTCGAGTAGTTTGATTATATTTAGTCCTATATTACCTGCACCAAGAATAATGATTTTTCTATTTTCTTGGAATTTAATTCCGAAAACTCTTAATGCTCTTAACAAATCGTTATTTCTTATACAAATATAAATATCATCCCCTGGATAAATTTCCATTTTTCCTGATGGAGTAATTAATTCATTATTTCTAAATATTGATAGAATTTTCACATCTAACCCTGAAAAAATTCCTGGTAGCATTCTTAGTGGAGTATTAATAATCGGACATGATTCATCCACAGAAATTCCAATTACTCTTGCAACTTTTTCGCCTAAGTAAAAAGAATCAAATGCCCCAGGTGTATTAAGTTTTCTGATAATATCTTTTGCCACTTCTAACTCAGGAGATATAATAGCATCCACATCAATTTTACCATTTACAAATAGATTATCTAAATATTTTGGTTCTAAATACCCAGACTCTTTAATTCTTGCAACTTTTAAAGGGATTTTAAAAAGATGATTTGCTAATTCACAAGTTACTATATTTGATTCATCTATGTCTGAAACTGCAATAATCATATCAGCCTCATCAGCACCAGCATTTTCTAGAATTTCTGGATGACATGGTTTTCCACATATACTTTTTAAGTCTAAATTTTGATTCAACTTTCTCAAAAGAGGTTCGGACTCATCAATAATAGTTACATCATTATCTTCGTAAACTAGCTGTTTAGCGATATTTGAACCAACTTCACCTGCTCCACATACAATTATCTTCATTACTCAATATCCATTTTAATATTCATTGATTTAATCTTTCGATACAGCGCGGTTCTTTCCATTCCAATTTTAGAGGATAATAAAGATACGTTATATTTAAATTTCCTTAAATTGTATATTAAAAATTTCTTTTCAAAAATATCTCTTGCATCTTTAATTGTATGGTTAAAAAGTTGATCGATATCTGTGTTAAAAGCATTTTGATTTAAATTACAAATTTTTATTATTAATTTTTCAAAAATTTCTTTTGATATTATATCTACATTTCTTTTCTCAAACATTATTACCAACCAATCTATAAATTTCTCNAGTTGTGAAAAATTACTAAAAGTACCTACTTCTTTTAGATTTTCAATTAAATCATTAGANAATTGTTGATTTTTTATGTTTCTTTTCTCAGAAGATTGTTTTATGAAAATTTTTAGAAGGTCATCAAAATCATCTATTCTATCTTCTAAAGTTGGGATATTTATTTGGGTAAAATTTAGTTGTTTTAAAAGTTCTTTTCTAATGATTTTATTAAGATCATCAAAATTCTTATGAGATGATGCAATAATTCTTAAATTTAAACTTATTGGTGAAAAGGATCCTATTCTGTAATATTTTCGTTCCTCAAGAATCCTTAACAATTTACCTTGAGTTGAAGTTGACATTAAATCTATATTTTTTAAATATAATGTACCATAATTCACTTCTTCGAGCAGGCCTGGTATTTCAATGATTTTATTTTCTTCTTTACCAAAAAACTCATTCTCAAAGTCCTCTTTTCTTTTATTACAGTTAATAATCTTGAAATTCTTGTTGGCTCTATATGATCTATTATGAATAATTGATGCAACAAATTCCTTTCCACTTCCAGCATCCCCTTTAAGTAAAATATTATTATCATTTTTTGCATTTAAATTTATAAAATCATTTAATTCTTTTGAAGGTTGTGATTTTTTAACAAGATCAAGGTTACTTTTTAATTTTTGAAAATTACTTAATTTTCTCTTTAAAAATAATGTTTCNAAAGCTTTTTTTATTTTAAAAACTATAATATCACCATCGAATGGTTTCTCTACAAAGTCATACGCACCTTGTTTAATAGAGTTTACTGCTGTCTCAATATTTCCATGCCCACTAATCATAATTACAGGTATATCTTGATTAATATTTTTTATCTTTTCTAATGTTTGAAAACCGTCAAATTTCGAATTATTAAGCAAAATATCAAGTAATACTAAAGAAAAGTTTTTAGTTCGAAATAATTCTATCCCCTCTTCTGCTGTNTTACTATAACTTGAATTGTAACCTAAATCATTAAGTAAGCCTGATAATTGTTTGCAAATGTCAATCTCATCNTCAATTATTAAAATTTNNTTAAAATTATCCATATTTATACTTTGTATAACTTTATTCTTACACTTGCTCCACCAAAATCNTNACTATTNAGCAAATAAATTTCNCCCCCATGATCTTCAATTATTTTTTTACAGATTGCCAAACCTAAACCNGTTCCATCAATTTTNTTTGTAATNTAAGGTTCAAATAGTTTATCTCTATTTTCAGGGAAACCATCACCATTATCTTCTATGTANATATCAATAAAACCCTTCCCATCGGAAACTTTNACTGAAATAAANTTTGNACNCTTAGTTTGNGANTCGTATGAATTNTTAAGAATNTTTAAAAAAACNCTACTCAATTGGTTGTANTCACATTTTAATTTTATNTCCTTTATTTCGTTTTTATAATCTATTGTTATATTTTCATCTANAATTTTNAGCGAATTAATTTGTGATTCAANAATCTCNTTTAATCTGTGGTTACTAAATTTNCTTTCNGGCATTCTTGCNAAATTNGAGAATTCAGTCACTAAGCTTTGNATATTATTAACTTGNCTTTTNATNGTTTCTGTACANTCNTTTAAACTTTGATTCTTNTCGTTAGTTATATATTTTTCTAATCTTTGCGCCGANAACTTAATTGGAGTTAACGGGTTNTTTATNTCATGTGCAATGTATCTTGCAACATTTGACCATGCAGCGTGTTTTTGTGCCTCAACTAATTCAGTNACGTCATCTATNCTTAGAATTAGACCTTTANTTTTCTTTTTTTCNTTTAANTTTGAAATTTTAATATTTATTATTTTNAGTTGATTTTTAATTATCGTNTTTAATTGAACCTCTTTANTAAATTTTTCATCTTTATAAAAATTTTCTACAATATTTTTNATATCTTTATTTTTANTAAAAAAANTTTTTTTATNNTCATAATTAAAAATTTCTCTNCTTTTTTTATTCCANATGGTNANNTTATTATTTATATCTAGGTGNATNATACCTGTNCTCACTTCATTAATAATCTTTTCTGTAAACTTTCTCCTTAAATTAATAATCTCNTTAGCTTCAAAAAGTTTATTTTTTTGNTGGTTNAGTGTATCTAGCATTTTATTTAAAACCTTTGATAAAATATTAAATTCATTTTTTTCTTCAAAAATTCTAATTCTAGCAGAAAAATCATTTTGAATTATTTTTTCAGAATCAGATATTATTTCCATAATTGGTTCAATTAATTTTCCTGAGAATCTNAGTCCAAACCANATTGATAAAAGAATCATTAAAAAATTTATAGCAAGAAATAATTCGTTAAATTGCTTTTGAAAGTCATCCAATTTTTGGTTTAGTGAAAAATATTCTTTAGCAGTAAGGTTAACTGATTCTACTCTAGATAACACATTGGAATCTACATTTTTACCAATATATAAATAAGTTGGAATAACTCTTTGAAGTTTAATCAAAGCCCTTACTTTTGTATTTTCTTCATTAGGAAATACAGCTATGTTACCCTCATCAGCAATTATAAATGACCATAATGGAGGGGCAGACTCTGATTCTATTAAAAAAGTTCCAACTTTAGCAAGAAGTTGACCTGAACTTTCAAATATAATTGCTTCATCTAAACCCTTAATTTCAACAAAGTAATTAATATATTCTGTTAATCTTTCTTTATCGGTAAAAAAAACTATTTTTTCATTACTTATTTCATTTTTTATAAATAATATGTCATTCTTAATATTACTTGTATGCTCATTAAAATATGATTCTGAAATTTCTTTTGAACCAATTACAACTTTCTTAATTTTATCNTTAAACCAAATTTTCAAACCTTGNTCAAAAAANATAAAAGAAAAAACTGTAATCAANAATGCAGGAATTAANGTAATAAAAATAAAAAGNGANGTTATTTTTATTTTAAATTTTGANTTAAGTTTTTGTGAATAAAAAATATTAACAATATTTCTTATTGAAATAATAATTANAATAATNACAAAAAAANAATTTACTTGGATTAANGTAGAAACACTTNTTACTTGTTCAAGATTTGGNATNTTTCCAATAAGNGAAATGAAGATTAAAAAACTTACTACAAAGGAAATAGTAAAAATTGAAAGAAAAAGTATATTGGAAATATTAAATCTNGATATCGNAGTGAATATTTGTTTAATCATTTTTACCAAATTTATTTGGAANCTTATATTTTANCATCTTTGATCTTAAGGTGTTTCTATTNAGACCCAGAATTTTNGATGCTTTNAACTGGTTTCCNTTGCAAAATTTTAAAGTTTTGATAATAANTGGTTTTTCAAACTCACTNATAAANTTTTCATATAAATTCAAATTTTCTTCGTTTTCTCCAATTGAATTATAGAACTCTTCAAAAAAATNTTCTAAGTAACTTTTNAGACTTTGTTTTTTATTTTTATTNTTTNTATTTAAANTATTCTGAATTATTNGNACTNTAGNTTAAAAANTTTTCTACAGTGTAACCATCTATNNTATTNTCTGAGGANAGAACACTNACTTTTTTAATAAAATTTTCNAACTCACGAATATTTCCTGGCCAATCATAATTTTTNATTGCATTAACACCACTTTCATCAAAATNTTTAGNTTTTTGTGAATATTTTNNGAGAAAATGNTTGGCAAGTGATANNANATCACCCTCCCTTAANCTTAATGCTGGCAAATCAATATTTATTACGTTNAGCCTATAATATAAATCNTCTCTAAATTCACCATGATTAATTGAATCNATAAGATTTTTNTTTGTAGCTGATATAATTCTAACATCTATTTTAATTTGNTCTCTNCCTCCTACGCGAGAAAATTCACCAAANTGAAGAACTCTNAGTAATCTNGCCTGNATATCAAATGGCATATCNCCTATCTCATCTAAAAATAATGTACCTCCAGAAGCTTTTTCAAAAAAACCAANCGTTTGCTTATCTGCNCCAGTAAANGCTCCCTTTTCATATCCAAACAATTCACTTTCAATTAAATTTTTTGGNAATGATGCCATATTTATTACTATNAAAGGAGCATCTGACCTTGNACTAAAGCTATGAATTGTNTTAGCGACTAATTCTTTTCCAGTACCAGACTCNCCAGTGATTAAAACNGAAAAATTTGTTTTTGTAGTTTTTGCAATATTTTTATATATATTTTGCATTATAGGGGAACTTCCAATCATAGGTAATTTCTTATTAGTATCAAAATCAACATCAAACTTTTTATCAAAACTTTGTTCTTTAAGTGATTGGTTGACAGATATTACAAGGTCATTTAAATCAATTGGTTTTGGAAGATATTCAAAAACTTTTAACTCGTCAGCTTTAATAGCGGTAATAATATTATTTTGTGCTGAAATAACGATTATTTTTTGATCATCATTTTTGTCTTTTATTTTTTTAACGAGCTCAAGACCGTCACCATCAGGCAACATAACATCACAGATAATCAAGTCGAATATTTCTTTGGAAATAAGAACCCAGGCTTCAGAAATTGACGACACACTTTTTACATTTACTGATTTTGAACTAAGTGCTTTCAACATCACAGTTCGTAAAGAGAAATCATCATCTACTATTAATATTTTTTTATTCATTACATCCTTAAATCGGCAAATTAATTACTACTTCAGTTAGGTCATTTTTTGATTTTATACTGATATTTCCTTGATGGTCATTAATTATTTTTTTTACTAAAAATAACCCTATTCCAGATCCTTTTTTTTTTGTTGTATAAAATGGGAAAAAAAGTTTATCTTTTGTCTCTGGATCTATTCCTTTACCGTTATCTATTATTTTTATATTCAAATAATTATTCTTTTTCTTTTTATTAATATTTGGAATTTTAATGCTTTCACCTTCTTTGAAACTTGTGATTATTTTTATAAATGATGACTTAGTAAGATTTAACGCTTCATAGCAATTCTTAAATATATTATCAAAAACCTGTATTAACAAATCTCTATTTATTTTTAAATTAGGTAGTGAAGGATCAAAGAGTTCAACAATTTGTACAGTTTCATTCAATTCACTAAATTTAATAAGAGAATATCTTATTATTTCATGAATATTTTCTTCTTCGCTGGTTTGCACTTTATTATTAAAAACTTGAAAATTATCAAAAATACTTACAATCCTATTCGCTTCTTTTTTTATAATATCAAGAAGCTCATAATCATTTAATTTATTTTCTTTTTTAATTAAATCTGTTGCTATTTTTATTGTAGTGATTGGATTGCTTATTTCATGCCCTAGAATTGCAAGAGTATCGTTTAAAAATTTAATATTTTTATCTACTAAGTTAAATTTATTTTCATTTGGAACTTTCATAAAAAATAAAGTCATTAAGCTTTGATGTGCATCCTCAACAATACATTTTACCTCGTATTCGTCGTCATTTAACTTAACCCTATCCTTAATTATAAAACTAGTTTGTTTATTTAAGACATCCTTAATATTACTAAGAAAGAATAAATCAAAAGAGAAAATATCTTCTAATGAATTATTAAGAATATATTTTGAACTTTTATTTGTTAAATTTTGAAATTCTGAATTGCAATATAAAACCTTCAAATCAGATTTATTAACAATTAACAAGGGTTCTGAAAAAAATTCAAATAAATTCTTAAAGTATTTTTGATTTATTTTTTCAGACATTTTAAGATACTAAAAAAAATCATTTATCATTTTTTTTACGTCCTTGGATTCATTACATGTATTTACTTTAAATCTAAATTCATTTGAATTTTCAATTGACTTTGAATACCAACCTAAATGTTTTCTAAAGTTTTTCAAACCTATATCAATTCCATAGTGNTCAAGATTTAGGTCTANATGTTTTAAAATAATCTCTTTTTTTTCTTTTGAAGAAACTGNATATTTNNTTCCAGCCATCTCTTTTCTTATCTCNTCAAAGANCCAAGGCTTACCGTANGATCCACGACCAATCATNACNCCATCTGCATTNGATAAATTTATNGATTTTGTAAAGTCATTAAAATNCTTGATGTCTCCATTCACTAAGACAGGTANATTNGTNACAGATTTNACNTTAGAGACAAATCTCCAATCAGATTTNCCTTTGAACATTTGACATCTAGTTCGACCATGAATAGTTATCATTTTAATTCCTAACTCTTCTGCTCGTTNAGCTAGAAAAGGTGCATTTAAACTTTCCTCATCCCAACCTTTTCTCATTTTTAAAGTAACTGGAATATNAACAGAGTTAACTACTTTTTCTATNATTTTTAAAGCTAATNNTTCNTTTTTCATTAATGCGGAACCNGCGTAACCATTCACTACTTTTTTTACNGGACACCCCATATTAATATCTACTAGGTCTGAGCCATTCCCTTCACATATTATTGCTGCTTCAGCCATTATATCAGGGTCACATCCAGCAATTTGAATAGCAGAAATTTCATTTGAATCTTTTTTTATCATCTTAAGTGTCTTTTTACTCTTTTCAATCAAAGCTCTACTCGCAATCATTTCTGAAAATACTAATCCGGGTTTGAATTCTTTGACTACTTCCCTGTATGGATAATCACTAATNCCAGACATAGGAGCTAAGAAAAAATTTGAACTTATTTTTAATNTACTAATTTTCATNTTAATATAGAAACTTTATACCAAAGTATGAGAAATTNATAAGAAAATAACATAATATGATNANTTTGAAAATTGTCTGACCNGCTANACCAATAANTTTTNTNATGGCTANAATACNTATAATTAATGATAACGCTATTAAGCTAATTAAAATTTTATTATTTAANAAAAAACTCTGACTATTTGNGTCNAATTCAAAATAAAAGTAACCAGAAATCAATGATATGCTNAGAAGTAAAACNGTTAAATTCAATAACATTATAGTAATTAATTCACTTTCATTAATTGANGGTAACGCAGAAATAAATCTATTTTTAATATTTATTTTTTTTAAATAATAGGTTTGTATAAATATACANAATGCAGTGNCNGNACTAATTGTAAGAAAAGANTAAGCTATCAGAGANCTTATAATATGNANNATTAATATATCATCATTANGTTGCATTGTATTTNNAGANTCTTCAACATGGANATTTTGACTTATNATTCTGAANATNAACAATACTAAAAAAAATGGGATAAAAAGGANTCTAACCCTCANAAATTGAAAAGAAAAGATNGAAAATAAGAAGAATGTTAANATTANTATTATTATNAATAAAGAAATTATCTCTGATANATAGTTANTTTGTGANTTATNGTAAACAAAATATTGGTAAAAATTTATTATTCCTAAGAAAAAAAAACTAAAAAAATAAGTNATTTTTTTTAAATTTACTTTTTTTTCTATATGATCAAAGGAAATTAGTGTAAATAATAGAAAAGATAAAAAGGTTATGATTTCTAAAAATAAATAATGCATTANTCTTTTTATACTACAAAGTGATATGTCGCAAAATAATTTGGCAATAATTCTAAGTGGNGGGTTGGGTAAGAGGTTTGATANAAANCTTCCAAAGCAATTTTATAAATTAAATAATAAATATATTTTAGAAATATCCGTAGAAAAATTTATAAAATCAAACTTATTTAAAAAAATTATAGTCGTTACTAGTTCNGAATTCNTGAATTTAACAAAAGAAATANTTGANAAAAAATCTGTTCANATTGTAANTGGAGGTAAAACNAGACAAAAGTCNGTGTTAAANGGNNTNATAGAAGGCAAAAAGTATAAANTNGATAATGTTTTGATNCATGATGCTGCAAGNCCCTTAGTTNCTNTTTCNTTNATTAAAAATATTGTAAAGAAAATACAAAAATATGATTGTGTNATTCCCATGATTAAAGTTAATGACTCNTTAAGAAGGTTTGAAAAAAATATTTATGAGGACATAAAAAGAGAGAATGTTAATATAATTCAAACTCCACAAGCATTTAAATTTAATAGAATTTTAAATGCGCATTTAAAATTTAAAAATAAAAATTTTACAGATGATTCTATAATTTTATCAAAAAATGGTATAAAAATTAATCCAATAGAGGGTAAATTTATTAATTTTAAAATTACAACTAAAGATGACTTAGAAGTGGCTAATATGATTGAAGGAAAAAGAAGTAACCAAGTCATTAGAGTAGGAAGTGGATTTGATGTTCACGAGTTTGAAAAGGGTGATGCAATTAAACTTTTTGGGATAACAATACCCTTCAATAAAAAATTAAAGGGTCATTCTGACGCAGATGTTGGATTGCATGCACTAACCGATGCTATACTTGGAGCAATTGGAAAAGGAGATATAGGAGAGCACTTTCCTCCCTCAAACTCAAAATGGAAAAATCAAAATTCAGAAATTTTTCTATTATATTCTAAAAAATTAATGGAAAAGGATGGATATAAAATAAATAATCTAGATTTAACATTAATGTGTGAGAAACCAAAAGTTACAAAATATAAAACACAATTTAAAAAAAAAATTTCACTTCTACTCAATATAAAATCTCAAGATATAAATGTAAAAGCAACGACAACAGAAAAACTTGGTTTTTTAGGTAGAGAAGAAGGCATAGCATGTCATGCAATTGTAACAGTTTCAAAAAATGAATAATAAAATTTTTAAATTTATTTGTTCAGGATTTGGAATTGGGTACATACCCATATTTCCAGGAACAATTGCATCATTCGTAATTCTTTTTCCGGTTTGGTTTTTCAAAGATAATTTTGATAAAGCTTACCTTATTTTACTAATACTAATTCTTTTATTTTTATCTGAAAGATTAATTTCAAAAATAATTAAATATGAAGAAAATAAAGACCCTAAATTTATTGTTATTGACGAATTTATTGGACAAGCCTCTGCTTTAGTATTTTGCAATCAATTAATTATTGATTATTTATTAGCGTTTGTTGGGTTTAGAGTTTTAGATATTTTCAAACCATTTCCTGTAAATTATTTTGATAAAATTAAAAATTCCTTTGGAGTTTTGTTAGATGATTTAGTAGCTGGTTCAATTATAGCAATATTTTTTTTAATTTATTATGAAACATTTTAATGACCTAGATAAACTAATAAATATTCTTAAAAAAAAAAAAGTGAAAGTTTGTATTGCAGAATCTCTCACAGGAGGGAAAGTAGCATATTCATTCATTAAAATTAAAGGTGCATCTGAAATCTTTGATTTTTCAATTGTTTGTTACAGTAATAATTCAAAAAGTTATTTCTTTAATGCAGATAAAATAATTAAAAAATATGGTGTAGTTAGTTATGAAACAGCAAAAATAATGCTTGATAAAATACAAAATTTCACAATTTCACAAAAAAGATTAAGGTTATCTTGTACAGGGTATGCAAGTCAAAGCCTATCTAATCAAAATATTGATGTTGGTACAGTATACATTGGAGTCGGTTTCGGAACTAAAACTAAAATTATTAAAAAAAAGTTTAGAAATAATGGGAGAGTTAGTATTATAAATAGTACGATAAACGCATTAATTTATGAAAGTATTCAAATTCTTAGTCGATAATTTTATACTGCATTACTTTCTCATCTTTTTCTTTATAAAATAACTTTTCCTTTATAATTAGTTTTCGAGATTCTTTATTTTTTTTAAATTTTCTTAAGAAATCATTTAACTCTTTTTCCACTAATTGTTTTTGATTAAAATCATCGGATTTTTTTTTTATTAAATCAGAATTATTAACAAATTTAAAAATACTTTTTTCACTGAATGTTATTTCTATAAATAAATAACACATAATTATTAAAAAGATTGGGAGTAGGAATCTTTTTTTATTTAACATTAATATATTTTGAAAATGGAATATCTCCAGAAAATGGAATATATTCATTTGAATCTTCAATTCTTAATAGTTGATTATATTTAGAAATTCTTTCTGATCTTGATAAAGATCCAGTTTTAATTTGACCGGAAGAAACCCCAACAGATAAATCTGCGATAAATGTATCTTCTGTTTCTCCAGATCTGTGAGATATAATAGTATTATAATTATTTTTTTTGGCTAAATTAATAGTATCCATTGTTTCTGATAATGTGCCAATTTGATTTAATTTAATAAGAATTGAATTTCCTGCTTTTTTATCTACGCCAATTTGAAGTCTTTTATCTGAAGTCACAAATAAATCATCGCCAACCAATTGACATTTGTTACCAAGCGCATCTGTAAGATTTGTCCAACCATTCCAATCATTTTCATCCAATGCATCTTCAATAGAAATTATTGGATAATTGTTTAGTAATTTTTCATAGTATTTTATTAAACTTTCTGAAGATAATTCTAGATTCTCCCCTTTAAGTTTATATCTTTTGTTTTGATAAAATTCTGATGATGCTACATCCAGCCCAATATATATGTCTTTAGCTTCTTTATAACCTGCCTTATTAATGGCTTTTAAAATTAAATCTAAACATTCATTATTTGATTTTATATCTGGTGCAAAACCACCTTCGTCACCTACTGAAGTTGAAAAACTTTTAGTAGATAAAATACCTTTAAGTTCATGAAAGACTTCACATCCGCATCTAAGTGAATCTTTGAAAGTCTTAAAACCAAGCGGAATAATCATAAATTCTTGGAAATCTAATTGATTATTTGCATGACATCCACCATTCACAATATTCATCATAGGAGTTGGTAGGTAATTTTGAATGCCACCGATATATTTATATAATGGTAAGTTTTGATATTTTGCTGATACTCTTGCGCATGCAAGTGAAGTAGCTAGTATTGCGTTTGCTCCCAATCTTGATTTATTTTTAGTCCCATCCAGCTCAATCAGGGTGTTATCAATCTCTTTTTGATTTGTTGGGTCAAAACCTAAAATAGTTTCCCTTATTTCGGTATTGACATTATTTACTGCATTTTGAACACCTTTAGAAAAAAACTTTTTATCATCATCATCTCTAAGTTCGAATGCTTCGAAAGAACCTGTTGAAGCTCCAGATGGTACTGATGCAACAGCAGATTCCATTGTTGATAGTTTTATCTGAACCTCAACAGTTGGTACGCCTCTACTATCAATTACTTCTCTTGCAAAAATACTAGAAATTTCTGACATTTTTTAAAACCTTACTTTTAGTTAAATTATCATAAAGTATTATTTTATGAATCAAACTTCCCAAATCTTTTAGAGCAACCATATTAGGTCCATCGGATGGGGCTTTTTTGGGATTTTCATGCGTTTCTATGAAAATTCCACTTATTCCTATTGTTGTTGAAGCAGTAGCAAGTGTATCTACGAACTCAGATTGTCCGCCCGATTTATCCCCCATTCCTCCAGGAAGTTGAACAGAATGGGTTGCATCAAATATAATAGGATATCCAAAGTCTTTAATTATTTTTATCGATCGCATATCAGACACTAAATTATTATAACCAAAACTCGTTCCTCTTTCAGTAATAAGAATTTTATTATTACCCGAAGAATGAACTTTTTTAATTACATTTTTCATATCCCATGGGGCAAGAAATTGTCCCTTTTTAACATTTATTGGAACTCCTGATTTACCTGCCTCAACTAAAAGATCCGTTTGCCTGCAAAGAAAAGCAGGTATTTGAATAACATCGAGAATCTTTTTAGCTTCTCTGATTTGACTTGTTTCATGTATATCTGAAATGACAGGACAATTATATTTTTCTTTTACTTTAGCTAAAATTTCAAGTCCTCTTTTTATTCCAACTCCTCTTTTACTTTTATGACTACTTCTATTTGCTTTATCAAAAGAACTTTTATAAATAAATTTAAAATTCAGTTTCTTTGAAAGTTTTGTTATTTCTTCACAAACGTCAAGCGCATGAGATTGACTTTCTATTTGACATGGCCCTAAAATAAATTTTATATCTGAGTCATTTGAAAAAGATAATTCATTATTAATTTTAATTTTTTTCATTCTTAAACTTAATTAAAGAGTCAATAAAAGAGTTGAAAATTGGATGCGGATTAAATGGTGTGGATTTTAATTCTGGATGAAACTGCACTCCTATAAACCATGGGTGATCAATTCTTTCAACTATTTCAACTAACTTACCATCCGGAGAAAAACCTGTCACTGAAATTCCACTTTTTTCAATAATATCAATAAAATTATAATTTACTTCATATCTGTGTCTATGTCTTTCTTTGATTTCAGTTTTTTTATAAATTTTGAAAATTCTTGATTCTTTTTTTAATTTTGACACATATGCTCCAAGTCTCATACTGCCTCCAAGATTTTGTTTGTCATGTTTAAGAATCTTTTTATCCTTAGTCCATTCATGAAGCATCGAAATAATTGGTAAAGTTGTATTTCCAAATTCAGTAGATGAAGCTTTTTCATAACCTTTTAAAGATTTTACTGATTCAAGAATACAAAGTTGCATCCCAAAACAGATACCTAAAAAGGGAATTTTCATCTTTCTAGCAACCTTTATCGCATTTTCTTTACCAATACTTCCGTCTTCACCAAATCCTCCAGGCACAAGGATTCCATTTGTATTTGAAAGAATTTTCTTTGATTTATTATAATTATCAAAAAGTCTTGAATCTAACCATTTGACATTCACCTTGACATTATTTTTGATACCACTGTGGAAAAGCGCTTCATTTAACGATTTATAAGATTCGGATAAATTTGTATACTTACCAACTATTGTTACATCAACCTCATTTTTTAAATTACTAAATTTATTAACAAATGATTTCCATGGTTTTTGATTTAGTTTGGGAATCTTTTTTATATCAAAGTGATTATAGAGCTGTTTTAATATTCCTTGAGAGTGTAATTTAAGAGGAACCTCATAAATAATATTTGCATTTTCAACGATTATTACAGAGTCAAATGACAAGTTACAAAATTGTGATATTTTTTTTCTAGCCTCATCGTCAAAAGATTTTTCAGTTCTACATAATAATAAATCTGGCTGAATACCTAGACCTAATAATTCTTTAACTGAATGTTGGGTTGGCTTTGTTTTAAATTCATTTGCAGCAGATAGATAAGGAACTAATGTCAAATGAATAAAATAAGTTGATTTCTTTCCCAATTCATTTCTTAATTGTCTTATAGCTTCAAGAAATGGAAGACTTTCGATATCACCCACTGTTCCCCCAATTTCACAAATTACATAATCTTCTTTTTTAAGATCTTTTTTTATAAAATTTTTAATTTCATTTGTAACGTGAGGTATTACTTGAACTGTTGATCCAAGATAATCGCCTTTTCTTTCTTTTTTTAAAACTTCTGAATATATTTTACCTGTTGTTATATTATCATTTTTTTTAGCTATAATCCCTGTAAACCTCTCATAATGCCCAAGATCCATATCAGTTTCAGCTCCATCATCTGTTACAAAAACTTCTCCATGTTGTGATGGGTTCATGGTTCCAGGGTCGATATTCAGATATGGATCAAGTTTCCTAACACGTACTTTAAAGTTTGAAAGTGATAACAATGAGGCTATCGAAGAGGAAACTATACCTTTTCCAAGTGATGATACAACACCACCCGTGATAAAGATAAACTTTGTCATATTTTACGGGTGCTAACTGTTGGTTTTTTAATCAACAGGAACGTTAATGTTATCTTCTTGTTTTTCAACATCAAACTCTTCAGGAATCAAATCGAGTCTATCAATAATAGAATCATCATTTGAGTCAATTATAGATTCTTTTTTGTAATTCTTGTTAGCTATTATAACTAGAGAAAAACTTGTAAGAAAAAAACAAACTGCAAGAAATGAAGTTGTTTTTGTTAATATATTTGATGTACTTCTTGTAGATAAGAAATCACCTAAACCACCACTATTTGATTGCCCTATACCCAAGCCTCCGCCTTCTGACTTTTGAAGTAATATGAAAACAATCAGAAAAATACAAATCAAAACATGGATGGATAAAACTATAGCCAACATATACCTACAATATTTAAAAAAATTAAAAAATCAACAACTTGTGAGAATTTTCTCCATTTCATCAATTTTTAGGCTTGCTCCGCCAATTAAAGCACCATTAATTTTATCTATCGAGTTTATTTCATAAAAATTTGTGGAATTTACAGAACCACCATACAAGATTTTGAATTTTTCAATTTTTTTTTTTTTTAAAAATGAAAAAATTAGCTCAGATATTTCAATAATATCTCCAACTGTTGGAACAATCCCAGTACCTATAGACCAAATAGGTTCATAGGCAACAACTAATTTTTCGCATTTTATCCCTTCAATACATTCTGTTAATTGTTTCGTTATGAAATTTTTATAAATATTTTTTTTTCTTTGTTCAATTGACTCCCCAACACATAAAATTGGAATAATGAAGTTATCCAAACATAATCTAACTTTTTTTTTTATCATGCTGTTACTTTCATTATGTAAAATCCTTCTTTCTGAGTGACCAATAATTGAATATTTACAATTATAGTCTTTTACCAACTCAACACTTGTATCTCCAGTATATGCGCCACTGAACTCAAAGTGAAAATCCTGTGCTCCTAAAACAAAATCACTTTCCTCTAATAATTTATTTAAAATTGGTAATAATAAAAATTGTGGACAAATAACATTACTAATTTTTTTCTTATTATATTCAATATTTTTAAGATTCGTAACTAGGTTCTTGGCCTGAATAAAGTTTAAATTCATCTTCCAATTTGAAACAATTAATGTATTCTGTGTCATAAAATTTATAAATAAAAAATAATATGCTTACAACTTTAAGAAACAGTTCAAAAAACTCAATACTTAAAATTATTTTTGGTAGTCTTTTAACAATTCTTATTATTAGTTTTGGTATGTGGGGTACTGAAGATTTGGTTGGTGTTGGGAAAAAACAGTCTACTGTTGCTACAGTTGGAAAATTAGATATTTCAGCTAAAGAATTCTACTCACTGTACACAAGACAAACTGAAGAGATTCGAAAGCTATTAGGCTCCTCCCTAGATATTAAAAAATCTAGAGAGTTTGGATATGTTGATAGAGCATTAAGCTCTCTGGTAAATAGAGCATTATTTAATAATGAAGCCTTAGAGCTTGGATTATCGGTAAGTGATATAAATGTTAGAGATAAAATACTTAAAGATGACGCATTCAAAGATGATCTAGGTCAATTTAGCGAACTTCAATTTAGACAATTAATTTCAGAATCAGGTTATTCAGAAGATACATATGTTGAAGGTACTAGACAAGACCTTGCTAGAGAGCAAATGGTTGAAACAATTCGTTCAAGTCTCACAATTCCAAAGATAATGTTAAAAAAATTAGGAGAATATAATCTTCAAGAAAGATCCGTTGATTATTTTGTAATTGATGTAAGAAATGAAAAGATTGATAAAATTGAAGATCAAGAACTAAAAGACTTCTATAATGCCAATAAGGCTGACTTTATGTCAGAAGAATTAAGAAATGCAGAAACACTTTTATTAGATGCAAAGGAGTACGCTAAAAAATCTACAGTTACTAGTGATGAAGTCGAGTTACTGTATGAGGAGAGAAAAGAAGCTTTAATTGAACCAGAGGAAAGGTTCTTATACCAAATATTGGTTGATAGCGATCAAAAATCCAAAAGCATAGCAAATAAAATAAACCCAAAGAATTTTGAAGCTATTGCAAAAAAAGATTTAGGTTTAAATAAAGAAGATATAAATTTAGGTTGGAACACTAAGAGTGAACTCCCTGAAGAAATTGTCGATGACATATTCAANCTTAAAGAAGGNGAAATTTCTATCCCACTCCAAAGTNGTTTTGGATGGCACATAATATATGTTTCTAAAATCAAAGANAGAAAAGAAGTTAAATTTGAAGAAGTGAAANATAAATTTAGAAATGAAATTCTTTTTGAAAAAGGTAAAGACGCAGTNTANGACCTTCAAGATGAACTTGAAGACCTTTTNGCATCAGGTAGTACTTTTGACGAAATTTCTAAAATNCTTGANGTTAAAATATTAAAAAGTNATTTGATAAAAAGAAATGGNGAGTTTGTGAATGGAAAAAAAGAAAAGTTTAAAGATGAGAGAATCTTAAGAACAATTTTTAACCAAAAACTAAATGAAGAAGGTAATATTATTGATACAGATGGGGATGAAGGTTTNGCAATAAGTCTTGTAACAGAAATAATTCCTCCAAAGCAGTTAANTTTTGAAGAATCTAAAAATAAAATTTTAGAAATGATTACACTTCGNAATCAAACCAATAAAGCTTTGAAAAAAGCAGAAAAAATAAAAAATAAAGTTGAATCAAAAAAAATCACNTTTAACAATCAAGCTAAAAAACTTAATTTAGAAATTAAAGGTGTTCAACCATTNTCAAGGATATTACCNGATAGCAGTGTTNTCCCAATTCCACTTATAAGTAAAATATTTGAATCAAAAATAAAAGATNTTAACTATNTNAAGAGAGGNCAAACAGAAGTTATNGTTGCTCAGACAGCNGAAATAAAAAATGATTTAGTAAATGATAAGTCNGAGCTTAAAGNGTTTGAAATAAAACTCAAAGATGATTTAACTATTGATTTACTTGCTCAATTTTCAGAAGCATTAAGNAAAAAATATAAAATTACGATTAATGATGATGTAATTGACCAGCTAAATTAAAATGAATATCGAAGAACCTGACTTTAAGTTATTTGAGAGGAACTTTCTTTCAGGAAAGACCCANATCCTATTTCACTCATTCTCAGCTGATATCCATACTCCTGTTTCAATCCTAATTCAATTNCAAAAAGAAAANTATGTNTTTTTATTTGAGTCTGTAGAAAAAGGTAGTCAAAAAGGAAGNTACTCTGTTATTGGAATTAGACCAGANCTTATTTGGGAGTGTAAAAACAATAAATGTTTAATCACAGATATTNNAGTATCAANAAAAAAAAAAATTGATAAAAAAAAACCTCTGCAGAGTCTATCTAGCTTTATTAAGAATAATAAAATTAAATTACCAGAACAATTACCTTCAATTTCATCTGGTATCTTTGGATATATGGGCTATGAGATGATAAAGTTTTTCGAAAANGTAAANCTTAATAAAAANAATTNNTTAAATTTANCTGATTCAATTTTTTTAAGACCTTCAACAACNGTGGTTTTCGANAATGTAAATGATAAAATAATAATTTCTCAACTTGTTAANAATGATAAAAAAAAAATGCTTCACAGGNATTTAAAAAAGNAAAAAAAACAATTTACGATATCAAAAAAACAATTTGCGAACCTATANAAAAGAAATATTTTATTGAAAAAAAAATAANTAAAACTTCAGATNTTTTTAAAAATGTAAAATCAAGCACTACCTATGAAGAATTTAAAGTCATGGTGAATAAAGCTAAAAAATACATATATGAAGGGGAAATATTTCAAGTAGTTTTNTCTCGAGTTTTCAAGAAAAAAATTAACGTTTCACCAATTTCAATTTATAGGTCATTAAGATATCTAAATCCTTCACCTTATTTATTTTTTATGGATTTTAAAAACTTTGCAATTGTTGGCTCTAGTCCTGAAATCTTAATCAAACTTGAAGGGAAAGATGTAACTATTAGACCAATAGCNGGAACAAGAAAAAGAGGGAAAAATAAAATTGAAGATGAAAAACTAAAAAATGAATTAATTAATGATCCAAAAGAGTTATCTGAACATCTAATGCTTTTAGATTTGGGAAGAAATGATATAAGNAGNGTTTCGCAACCGGGAACAGTTGAAGTTACAGATAAAATGTATGTNGAATTTTTTTCACATGTTATGCATATTGTATCTAATATAGTNGGGAAATTAATTAAGAATAAAAATAGTACAGATGTTTTATTTAGTGGTTTTCCTGCAGGAACCGTAACAGGGGCACCAAAGATAAGAGCAATTGAAATAATTGAAGAGTTAGAGAAAACTAGAAGAAATGTATATGCAGGTTCAGTAGGTTATATTTCTGCCAACGGAAATATTGATACTTGTATTACCTTACGAACTGCTTTAATAAAAGAAAATACAATTTATGTTCAAGCGGGTGCAGGCATTGTTGCAGACAGTAATGTTAAAAACGAATATAAAGAAACTGAGAATAAAGCATTAGCATTATTAGCAGCAACACAATACGCAAAAAAATTTGAATAAATGATAATACTTATAGATAATTACGACAGTTTCACTTACAATCTTGTACACTACTTCCAAGAAATAGGCGAAAAAGTTAGAGTTTATAGAAATGATGAAAAAGAGTCAGATTTCTTCATTAAAGAAAAGCCAAAATTTTTAGTCATATCTCCAGGTCCAAGTAGTCCAAGGAATGCTGGAATATGTCTTGAATTAATTAAAAAAAATTCAGAACTTAAATATCCAATTCCTACACTTGGAGTTTGTTTAGGTCATCAAGCTATTGCTGAAGCTTTTAATTCTAAAATTGTACAAAGTGGAAAGCCTGTACACGGAAAAGTAAGTTTAATTCATCATAACAGTTTAGGTTTATTTAATAATCTTAAAAACCCTTTCAAAGCAACGAGGTATCATTCACTCATAATAGAGAAAGAATCAATATCTAAAAATTTAAATATAACTGCTAAAACTGAAGATGGAGTAATTATGGGCATTCAACATGTTAAACTTCCTTTTTACGGTGTGCAATTTCACCCAGAGAGTATTGCAACTGAGCATGGTCATCAAATTGTTAAAAATTTCATAAATTGTTTATAGTTCTTACATCAAATAATATAATAAAGAATGTCAAAAGAAATTAACCTAATATTGCAAAAACTGATCAAATCTTTGGATTTAAATCATCTTGAGAGTGATTTATTAGTAAAGAAAATTTTCAAAAAAGAAATAGATGATTGTTGTTTATCAAGTATTCTGACTCTTTTATTCATTAAAGGAGAGTCATATGAAGAAATTAAATCCTTTGTTTTTTATCTAAAGAATAAAGCAACTAAAATTAGAATTAATGATGATTTTATGGATACTTGTGGAACTGGAGGTGATAATAAAAATAGCTTTAATTTTTCCACAGCTACATCTATAGTTTTATCATCGTTTGATGTAAAAATTGTCAAGCACGGTAATAGATCTGTTACTTCGAAATCAGGAAGTTTTGATGTTTTAGAGTCATTAGGAATCAAACTTTTTGACAATCCATCAAAAGTTCAAAATTTCTTTAAAAAACATGGTATATGTTTTTTATTTGCACCATTTTTTCATCCNATTCTAGCAGAGGTTTCTCATATAAGGAAATCTCTTTTATTTAGAACAATTTTCAACTTACTTGGTCCTTTATTAAATCCTGCCAACCCTTCATTTCAAATTATTGGCGTAAGTGATGAAAAAAATCTTCAAACTCATTCCAAATGCTTAAGAGATTTAAAAGTAAAAAAAGCATGGGTTGTTCATAACTCTAATGGTTATGATGAGTTAACGACATTATCAGAAAATAAATTTATTGAAGTGACAAAAAATGGTATTTCAAAAGTTAAAATTCTTGACCCATCAAAATTTGGGTTTAAAAAATGCTCTGAAAATGAACTTCGAGGAGGAGATGCAAATGAAAATGCATTTTTAATGAAAAGAGTATTTGAAGGAGAAACAGGTCCAATAAGAGATAATGTAGTACTTAACTCTGCAGTTGGGCTTGTGATTTCTAATAAAGCAAAAAATATTCATGAAGGAATTGAAATGGTAAATTATAATATAAATAATGGCCTTGTAATTAAAAAATTAAATTCCTTAGTGAGAGGTTAACTATGGATATTTTAGAAAAAATATGTCTACTCAAAATGAAAGAGATAGAAATCTTGAAGAGAAATGATACAAAAATAAAAAGGAAATCTAANATAAGAAATTTTTTTAAAGATTTAAAAAGAAAAAATTATAAAACTTTTAATTTGATAACAGAAATAAAGAGAGCATCGCCAAGTAAAGGTATAATTCGCGAAGATTTTAACCCTAAATTTATTGCTCAACAATATGAAAAAGCTGGAGCAAAATGTATATCTGTTTTAACCGAGAAAAATTTTTTTGAAGGAAGCTTAAAAATCCTAAAAGAAGTTAAAAATTCTGTAAATATACCTATCCTAAGAAAAGATTTCATAATTGATGAATGGCAAATTTACGAGAGTTTTAATAATGAGGCTGATTGTATACTCTTAATTGTAGCTGCTTTAGATGATTATAAACTAAAAACTTTTTACAAAATTGCAAAAAAACTAGGATTAAGTGTAATTACTGAGGTTCACGATGAAAATGAATTATATAAAGCTTTAAAACTTAATGTTGAGTGTATAGGTATAAATAATAGAAATTTAAAAACGTTAAAAATCGATCTTAATACTTTTAAAAAATTATCTCCAAAAATACCAGATAATATCATTAAAATATGTGAAAGTGGAATTTCAACTAATGAAGAGATTAAAGAATACTCAAACCTTGGTGCAGATGCTTTTTTGATTGGTGAAAGTTTAATGAAATCAAATAATATATATAAAGAAACAAGATATTTAATAAACAAATGAAATTCTCACATCTCAAAAATAAAAAAATTAATATGGTTGATATTTCTTCAAAAAAAATTACCTCAAGAATTGCAGAGGCAACAAATGAAATTAAATTTAAAAAAAGTACCTTTAAGAGAATCATTGAACTTGGGAGCGAAAAAGGTGAAATTTTTAATACAGCAAGATGTGCTGGCATTCTTGCAGCCAAAAAAACTTCTGAATTGATTCCGTTATGTCATAACATTGATATCAATTCTGTTAGTGTTGATTTTACAACAGATAAAAAAAGAATGGTGATTTTAGTTCATGTCAAAGTAAAAAGTAATGGTAAAACTGGAGTTGAAATTGAAGCATTGATAGCCTCGGCAATTGCTAGTCTTACAATCTATGATATGTGTAAAGCAATTGATAAAACGATCATAATAAATGATCTTAAACTCAAATATAAAAGTGGTGGAAAATCTGGTGAGTTTAAAAATGATATCCTATAAAAAAGCATGTAATTATATAAAAACCAACACTAGTACCAGTACAAAAGACCAAATCATTGAAATTGAAGATTCTTGTGAAAGAATAATATCAAAAGACTACCGTTCAAATTACTGTATGCCATTTACAAATCTTTCAGCAATGGACGGAATTGTGGTTAATGAAAGATCTTTAACCAAAAAAAAAAAATATGAAATAGTTGGTGAATCTAAATCAGGAGACAAAAGTGTGCCAGATTTCAAAGATTATCAATGTATGTTAATTTTTACAGGGGCTCCATTACCAAAAGGGAAAAAAGTTGTAATTCCAAAAGAAAACTGTGAATACTCTTATGATAAAAAATCAATTACTATAAACCAAATTCCGAAACAAAAATTTGTTAGATTTAAAGGTTCTGATATTAAAAAAAATGAACTCGTTTTAAAGTCAGGCTCTGTCATGTCACTCAGAAAATTAGCTCTTGCTAAGTCCTTAAGAATCAACAAAGTAAAAGTTCTTAAAAAACCAAGAATTTTTGTAATATCAACTGGTGATGAATTGTTGAAGAAAAATCTAATCGTTCCAACCAATCATATACTGGTGGAGTTCTTATCAAAGAAATTTGGTGCTGAAGTAGTTGGTGTTGACATTATAAATGATGATTCAAAAAAACTTATAAATAAAATTAAAAGATTAAAGAAATTTGATCTTTTAATTACAACAGGGGGAATATCTGAAGGAAAATATGACATTGTAAAAAATTCACTGCAAAAAATGAATATTAAAGTTATTTTTGATAAAGTTTTGATAAAACCAGGAAAACCTACAACATTTGGAAAGTTTACCGATAAACAGCTATTTCTTGGTCTTCCAGGTAATCCAGTATCATGTTTCATGTCAATGATAAATTTTTTTCCTATATTTATAAATAAATTTTATGGAACAAATATTGCTAGAATCAATCATCAAATATTGAGAAGTAGATCTTTTATAAGNAAAAATGGAAGATTAACAACTTTTCAACGNATAAAATGTGTAGGTAATGAATTTGAGATATTTGATTCACAAGATAGCTCAATGCANAATATTTTATCAAAATCAGATGGAATTATAATGAGAAATTCTTACGCCAAACCTATTAAAAAGAACGAATCTGTTAAAATTTTAACATTTAATAATATAACAGAAAATTATATTTAACTTGACAANATGTAGAACTTATGTAGAACATTTATANATGCTTACTGTAAAACAAAAAAACCTTCTTGATTATCTTAAATCCTACTATTCAGAAAGAATGGTCTTCCCTACTTTTGACGAAATGAGATCTAAACTTAATATAAAATCCAAATCTGGNATACATAAGTTNTTAAAAAGCCTNGAAGAGAAAAANTANATAAAAAGATTNCCACACAAAGCAAGAGCTCTNACAATTAATAATTTTGAAAATAAAATTGATGATACCGAAATTTCTCTACCATTTCTTGGTAGAATAGCAGCTGGNAANCCTATAGAAGCAATTACCAATAGTTTTGAACAAATTTCAGTNCCNAACTACCTNGTAAATAATAAAAATCANCACTTTACATTNGAAGTATGTGGNGACTCAATGATTGATGAGGGNATATTTGATGGTGATATTGTTGTGATAAAGAAAACAGAAACAGCGATTACTGGTGATATCGTAGTAGCATTGATAGATGAAAATGAAGTTACTCTTAAAAAATTTCGATCCTTTAAAAACTCAATCGCTCTTGAACCTTCTAATAAAAATTTTAAAACTAGAATCTTTGGTGAAGGAAGAGTTAGGATCCAAGGAAAGTTAGTTGGGTTGATTAGAAAGTTCTAAATCTTAATGTCAACAATCACAAGATTTGCTCCGTCTCCTTCAGGAAATCTCCACTTGGGTGGAGCTAGGACAGCCTTATTTAACTATTTGTATGCAAAAGCAAACAATGGAAAATTTCTTCTAAGAATTGAAGATAGTGATAAAGAAAGATCATCTGAAGAATCAATAGAAAGTATAATCAATGGTTTAGAGTGGCTTGGTATTAATTTTTCGAAACCAATAACTTTTCAAAGCAATAATTATGAGCAACATATTAATGTAGCAAACCAGCTTTTATCAAAAAATTTAGCCTATAAATGCTTTCACGATTCAAACTATATAAAAAGTAATAGTTCATTAAAAAATAAATTTAAAAGTGAATGGAGAGATATCCCAGCAGATAAATATCCAAAAGATAAATCATTCTCTATTCGTTTAAAATCTCCAATTAATGGTATCTGTAGAATTAATGATAAAATTCAAGGATTAGTTGAAGTTAAGTATGAAGAAATTGACGATTATATTATTTTAAGAAGTGATGGAAGCCCAACATTTCTTCTTTCATCAGCAGTTGATGACTATAATATGAAGGTAACAGATATAATTAGAGGGGATGATCATTTAACAAATTCATTTCGTCAAAAAGTAATTTTTGATTTCTTAGAATATAAACCAAATTTTGCACATATATCATTAATTCATAATGAAAATAACCAAAAACTATCAAAAAGAGATAATGCTGCATCAATTTTAGAATATAAAAGTAGTGGTTATTTATCCCAAGCAATTAATAATTATCTTATGAGATTAGGTTGGTCTTNGGGTGATAAAGAAATTTTTACNTTAGAAGAAATCCAAGAAAAATTTACATTGGAAAATATTGGCAAGTCACCGTCTAAGCATGATATGAAAAAATTAGATTTCCTAAATAATCATTATCTTAAGATAACTGATAACGAGACTCTACTAAATTCGTTAAGAGAAAGGTATGACTTTTCTAGTTTCGACGAAAAATTTAAAGAAAAAAANATTCACNTAATTAATTTATTTAAAGATCGTGCAAACAATTTNTATGATATATTTAATAATATAAGTAATTTTAATTTAACTCTNAGANAACTTGGTAAAGAAGAAAATGAATTGATTCTACCCTTAAAAAATAANAAAGATTTGATCCTTAATGGGCTAAANAGTATCAATAAATGGGATCACGAAACCATTGAAAAACAAATAAAAGAGACTATTTCAGAATTNGGGTTAGGATTTAAAGCTTTTGCTCAACCAATAAGATGTTTNATATTAGGTCAAGTAAATGGACCCTCGATNTTTGACCTNATTTTTNTTGTTGGGAAACAGAATTTTATAACAATGATTANAAATTTATGAAAAAGATTAAAATATTAAATCCCGAAAATAATAAAACCTATGATTTTAATGTTATCAAAGGTTCATGCGGACCTGATGTAGTGGATTTAACATCCTTTTACGAAAAAACTGGAATGTTTGTATATGATCCNGGTTTCACATCAACAGCGAGTTGCTCNTCAGAAATAACTTATATTGATGGAGAGAAAGGCGTTCTATTACATAGAGGCTACGAGATCGAANAGTTAGCTGAAAATTCAGATTATCCNGAAGTNTGTTATTTACTACTTAATGGAGATTTACCTAATAAAAANGAAAAAAGTAAATTTATTCAAACATTAACAAATCATACAATGTTACATGAACAAATTCTNCGATTTTACAGTGGTTTCAGAAGAGATTCTCANCCAATGGCNGTNGTAGTTGGTATTGTTGGGGCTTTGTCNTCNTTNTACCCTGAAAAAATATATGATTTTTCATCAAATAAAGGTAAATGGGTTGCAGTCACAAGNTTNTTAGCAAAATTACCCACAATGGCAGCTATGGCNTATAAATATTCACTAGGTCAACCATTCATATACCCAANGAATGAGNTGTCATATAGTGAAAATTTTTTACACATGCTTTTTTCAACTCCTTGTGGAGACTANAGTCCTAGTAANGCNAAAATTGATGCACTTGATAAATTACTTATTCTTCACGCTGANCACGAACAAAACGCATCTACATCTACNGTTAAGATTGCAGGTTCNTCAGGAGCCAACCCATTNGCTTGTGTTGCAGCTGGTGTTGCCTCTCTNTGGGGGCCNGCNCATGGTGGTGCAAACGAATCAGTAATNAGAATGTTANGTATGATTGGNANNGAANATAATATTGGGAAATATATTAANAAGGCCAAAGATAANGANGACTCATTTAGGCTTATGGGNTTTGGACATAGAGTTTATAANAATTATGACCCNAGAGCTAATGTTTTAAGAAAATATTGCCANAGATTATTAAANGAACTTGATGANGATAATATTCCACTACTTAAATTAGCAAATAAACTTGAAGAAATAGCATTAANTGATGATTANTTTATAAAAAAGAAACTTTATCCAAANGTAGATTTTTATTCNGGTATAATTTTAAAAGCTCTTGGACTTCCAGAGTCAATGTTTACCGTNATTTTTGCAGTAGCAAGAACNGTNGGCTGGATTTCNCAGTGGAAGGAAATGATNGGAACAGANACATCAAAAATTAGTAGGCCAAGACAACTTTATACNGGAAANTCAAAGAGAAAATTNNTAGATATTAAAGATAGANAATAGNANAAGTTNAGANTCTAAAATATTGAATCANCAATAATTTCTGCTGGATTCTTNTTTTTAATNAGCATCTTAGANGAAAAAACTTTTAAGTATTTNATTTGTTCTTCTCTNNTAANTTTGTTTTCTACCAAATCNCTAAATNNAGGTANTACNTTTTTGTNAGTGAAATTATTGAATAANAATTCAGGNATAATTAATTTTNNAAAAAATATATTTATCAAGCATGCATATTTAACTCTAACTAANAATTTAATAATTAACTTTGTTATAAAATGAGTTTTATAAACTACAATCATTGGAATATGAAATTTTGCAAGNTCTAAAGTAACAGTACCTGATGNAGCTACGGCAAGAAAGGATTCTGACATTATTTTTTGTTTTTCATNTGTATCGGTAACAATCNGAATCNTTTTAAATTTATTCTTTAATTCACTAAAATAGTTTAANTGATTCTTAAANGTTAAAATATAAAAACTAAAATTCTCATATTNAGNAATAATATTNTCAATNAGNAAACTAAACTCTTTNATATTATTTTTNATTTCCGATGTTCTNGAACCTAGAAGAAATATAATCTTNNTTTTTTTTCTGGNAATCTGTTTTCTTTTAAAAAAANCTTGATGACCAACTACAANCGTTTNTAATTTATGTTTTATAAAATATTTTTTTTCAAATTTAAATAAAACAAATAATTTATGGTANAGATTTGCAAANAGTTTNGCTCTANAGGATTTCCAAGCCCAAACTGTAGGAGCAACATANTGAATAAATNTNGTGTNATTTCTTTTAAGATCACTTAATTTTTTTAGCANTCTATAATTAAAGCTTGGTGAATCTATNGAAATAATAATATCTGGTTGAAAATNTCTTATTTTTTTTTCANTAAATTTAATNAGCTNNATAAATTTAAATATTCTAATTAAAACNTCATATATTCCAATAGCATTAAATTTAGAGATACTNACCCATGATTNAAACATNGAATNTATCATCAATGGTCCACCNATTCCTTTAATTACAACATTCNTTTTTTTTAATCTAATTNCTTTGATTAATTCAGATCCCAGAAAATCACCAGAAGCNTCTGTTGCTATAATTACAATCNTCAACTACACTCCAANTAAAAAAAGTTTATTTTTNTTACAGTANGAAATNATTTTTTCTAACATCTAAAAANATTGTATTATNTGCAGAAAAAGCGANNCCATAGATGTTNGACTTTAANCAGTTTTGTAANGTTTTAATTCCAATTGTNGGAAGATCTACTCTTAAATCNTGTTTTTGTTTTATAGACTTAATTAAAACTGCATTCGNATCNTTTTNNAGATAATTTNTAGAATTTTTTATNAGNATATCTGTNCCTTGNACACCTTCAATACCAACAACATTTCCTTTTTGTAAAATTATAGNTTGNCCAATNTCAAATTTAGAAATTTGATCAAGTATTTTTTGTCCTTTTTTAATATCACTAACAATATCATTACATGGTGATATATTAGTAAAAACTCCTTTACCAAGAAACAATTCGGGTAATACTTTTTTTATATTAATTATTTTTAAACCAATATCCTCTATTCTTTTTATACAGAATGTTAGCAAATTATTATCTCCACCCTCTATAATTTTTTTTGCAAACATTGGGATTAATTTTAATGAATTAACATCTGGTTTTATTTCATTTAGTTTTGGTTTCGTCAATCCACCAATCATAATTATACTATCGAATTTTTTTATTTTAAGTTTCTTAAGTTCTGTAACTATTTTTCCAAAATTAATTTCTATTGGATTAAACTTTTTCAGCTTTAGTGAGACTTTATTATTTTTGAATGAAATTATAAAAAAATCTATATTCCTTTTTTTTAGTTCTGATGCAATATTGTACGGTAACTCCCCACTTCCTGCTAGTATAATAATTTTTTTCATAAAAATTAAGGTAGACAGAATGATCTATTACTTTCTTCAGATATAAAACCTAAAAGTTTATTAATAGTATAAAAACTATTTTTTTTTTCTTCAATTTCCTTAACTCTATTTTTAAAAGTTAATTTTTTGCTAATAAATATAAAGTTATAAACTTTTCTTAATTCTGATATTTCAACTTTACTAATTTCATTTCTTTTTAAACCAACAATATTTAATCCATTTAGTTTAGCTCTGTTTCCCATTGCTGTACAGAATGGTGGGACATCACCAGTAATTCCAGACATACCCCCAATCATTGCACCCTCTCCAATTCTTGTGAATTGATGTATTGCACTTAATGCTCCTACTACCACATTTTTCTCAATATTAACGTGACCAGCTAATGTTGAATGATTGGCAAAAATAACATTATTATTGATTAAACAATCATGAGCAATATGTGTACCGACCATTAAAAGACAATTATCACCAACTTTTGTAACCCCTCCTCCTCCTTCTGTTCCAGGATTAATCGTACAGTACTCTCTAATTTTACAATTATCCCCTATGATAATTTGAGTCTTTTCACCCTTAAACTTTAAATCTTGAGGTTCAGAGCCTATTGATACAAAAGAAAAAATATTTGTTTTATCTCCGATTTTCACTTCACCATCTACAACAACATGACTTTTTAAATTACAATTTGCTCCAACCTTTACATCTTTGCCTATTATACAATAGGGTCCTATTTTGGTATTCTTACCAACTTTAGCGTTGGGATGTATGATCGCCGTGGGATGAATCATTTTATGAAATTACAATATAAAAAATTTAAGACAAATAACAAATAATTACAGTTTATTACAAAATTATTCTGAGTTTAAAATTGCTGTTACTTCTGCTTGAGCCACTAAATTATCATCAACGTATGACTTACAGCTAAACTTCCAAATATTTTTTATATTTTGCTTTTTAAAAACTTTATTGCAAAGTGTATCTCCAGGACAAACTAGTTTTCTGAATTTTGCTTTATCTACCGTTAACAAATAAACGGACATATTGTTTTGAGTTTTTTTAAGACTATGCATAACAAGTGTTCCAGCTGATTGAGCCATAGACTCAATTATTAATGCTCCTGGCATTACAGATCTTGAATCAAAATGTCCTTGGAAATAGTTTTCATTAAATGTCACGTTTTTAATACCAGTTGCACTTTCATTTGGAATTATATCAACGAGTTTATCAATAAGCAAAAAAGGATATCTGTGTGGTATTAACGATTTAATCTGTTCTATATTAAGATCTGTCATTATTTTTCTTTCTGAGTTTTTTTAGTATTAAAGTATTTCTATGCCAATCTAAAATATTATCAGCAGGGNATCCACCTACTACATGATTATCTTTGATATTTTTCATTATACCAGATTTTGCAGCTATTTTAACATTATTACCAATATTTATATGACCACTAATACCNACCTGTCCACCAATTAATACATTATTTCCAATNATTGTACTTCCTGATATTCCNGTCATTGCGGCTATAATACAATTATNNCCTATTGTAACGTTATGAGCTACATGAACCAAATTATCTAACATTGTTAATTTACCAATNTTGGTATCACCAATAGAGCCCCTATCAATTGTTGTATTTGCCCCTATTTCAACACAATCACCAATTATAACCCTTCCAAGCTGAGGAATTTTTTGAANAGAATTCTGTTGCATTATAAAACCAAAACCCTCACTGCCAATTCTAACTCCTTGATAAATTTTGACATTTTTTCCGATAATTGAGAAATATATTGATACATTGTCACCAATTAGACAGTTATCTCCTATAATTACATTAGGTCCAATAAAACTATTAAAACCTATTTTACAATTTTTACCTATCCTAGCCTTCTTGTGTATAAATGTGTTAGAGGATATCATATTAGATTTATCAAATTCAATACTCCTATCAGCATCTTTAAAATAATAATTTGGATAAATAGAGTCTGGATAAAATATTAAAGCAACTTTAGCCATTGAGTAATATGGATCTTTGCAAACAATCAAGTTTTTATTCAAATCTAAATTAAAATTTTTATCAACAAGTATTACTTGAGATTTTGTTTTTTTTAAAGTTTCTAAATACTTATTCTTATGGAAAAAGCTTATATCATTAACCCTGGCTTCTTCTAGCGTTGAAATATCATCAATTAAAATTTCTCCATTACCAATAAATTCGCAGGATAGCATCTCAGCTAACTTTGATAATGAATGAGGACCAGTCTTTCTATAAAAATTATGATCAACCAATTTAAGTTCTCTCTACTAATTACTGAACTTTAAGATCAACTTTAGGTAAGACTTTATTTAATTCAGAAATAGCTTTATCTGTTATATCTATCTCTTTACCAACCAATATTACCTGACTTTTAGCAAGAACAAGATTAAGTTTATTATTATTTGCTAAAACNGAAAGGACATCAACAAGAGCGCCCTGAATTTTTTTTGTTGATCTATCAAAACCAATCTCAAACTTTTTTCCTTCACTTTGCTGCTTACTTTTTAATTCATTAATTTTGACATTTAATGCTTTCACTTTCTCAGCATAGACCTCTTTAGAAAGAATGTTTTTTTTTTTCAACAATTCGCTTTCTTCATCTCTTATAATATCTTCTTGCTTAGTAAAAGTATTTCTTTGTTTTCTTCTAACATTCTCGAATTGATCAACTAAACTTTGGTATGCTTTAGATTGTGCAAGAATTTTTTTCATATCTACAACNCCAATTNATGCGTTNAAAGTACNNGAGTCNCTTTGCTTTTCTGCCTGTTCTTGAGCTANTGCAAAACTACTAAAAAAAAGAAANGTTAAACATATAAATTTTTTCATCATTATTTCTCCATAATTGTTTAATATGTTGTACCAAAACTAAATCTAAAAATCTCCTNTTTATCATAANNTTCTTTTTTAAATGCTNTNGTNAAATAAAANTTNATTGGNCCAAANGGTGANATCCATTGNATNCCNANACCAGCTGCNGCNCTTANNCTACTTTCATCNTNNATNTTTGTNCCAGANTNAGANGTATTATAAAGNGTNCCAATATCNAAAAATGCTAAACCTTTAACTGCAAGTTCATCAGGNAGNCCAAGAGGAAAATTAAGTTCATTTCTATTNAAATAATAAATNTCNCCTCCTAAAGCATCNGANGTNGATNAATCTCTNGGACCAANTCCTAAATTTTTAAANCCTCTTAATCTATCACCNTTCAAATANAATCTATTATTNATTTTNACTTCTTNNATAGANGCNATATATCCTGCNTCNANAAATGTTNCAAGAATAAANCCATCNGCNAGTCTNGNAAAATTAGNNANTTTTAATTCCGTTAATAAATGTTCAGCATCACCAGTCAGTCCAAAATAATCTATATCCAACCTTGCCCTGTAACCCTCAGTAGGATTAAGTCTATCATTAAGAGTATCATATTGAAATGCTTGTCCAATAATCGATACTGTTCTTTTACCTTCTTGTTCTTGAATATATGTTGAGGTATTATTATCGATATCATGAATTTTATCTCTTTTTAGTGCATAACTAGAAATATGTCTAAAGTTGTCTAAAACTTCGTAGCCTGCTCTTAATTTAAAACCTATAATATTATGTTTATAACCACTATAAACTTTATTATTTCTTCTAACATTAAAAAGATCTACCCCTGCTGCCACATCACTGTTTAGAAAATAAGGGTCGGTATAACTTAGATCTATAGAATTTCTTCTTGTTGATAATCCTAGTTGAAGTGAAAGCTCTTTTGCTTGACCAAAAACATTAGCTTCTCTAATTCCAACATTCCCTAAGGCTCCGTCAATCGATGAGAATCCTGCACCAACAGAAAATTCCCCTGTTGATCTTTCAGCAAGTTCAACATCTAGAGAAGAAAAGTTTGATCCTTGAATCTCATTAACTTTTATACCAACATTTTCAAACAAACCCATTGTTCTTATATTTCTTTCACTACTTTTAAGCTTTAGAGAATTAAAAGGGTCACCCTCGGATAACTCCATTTCTCTTCTGATTACATCATCCTCAGTTTTTACATTTCCTCTAATATTTATTCTATCAATGTAAATTTTCCTTCCCTGGTTAATTTCAAATAAGATATTAATTCTTTCTTTATCAATTTTTCTTATTTTTGGTATCACTGTTAGAAAAGCATACCCTCTTTCAGAAGCCGCATCATTAATGTTTGAGATTGAATCATCAATATCACTAGAGCTGTACCAATCATTCTCATCTATATTAATAAATTTACTAATATATTTATTAGTAAGGTTTCTAATATTGGATTTTACACCTATTTTATTAACTTTATATCTCTCACCCTCAAACAATGTGAAGTTAACAATAAAATCTTTATCATTTGCAACAAGACTTGAATTAACAGATAGAATTTGAAAGTCTATATATCCATTTTTGTAATAATAATCTTTTAAAAGATCCTTATCATAATTTATTCTTTCTTTGTCAAATTTATCATTGGATCCCCAAAATTCATACCATCTATACTCTGCGGAAGATATTACATCTTGAAGAGTGGAATCCGAAAAAACTTTATTATTTAGAAAATTAATCCTTTTTATTTTCGCCTCTTTTCCCTCATATATTTCAAAAACAATATCAACTCTGTTTCCAGAATTTTTTATATATTTAGGTTCAATAAAAGTAGAAAAAAAACCTTGTCTTTTATAGATAGATTGAATTTTTTTTACATCATCTTTGATAACATCCATTGAATATACATTCCTTGACTTTGTTTCAATCTCGGATTGAATAATTTCATCTGAAATTTCGGAGTTACCTTCAATAGATACCTGGTTTATTAGAGGGTTTTCTTTAATTGATATAAAAATTATATTGTCTTTTTTGTAGATATTAACATTTTCATAATATCCTGTTTTATATAAATTTTTAACTGAAATACTGAGATTTTTTTGATCGGTTTTATTGGGGTCAATATTAGCATCTCTTAAGATTAAGGATGAATCTAACCTCACATTTCCTTGAACAACAAACTGAGTGTTCTGTGGAGCTAGTGTCTGAATATTGTCATTTATGACCGAATTGTCTTTTCTTAGATAATCATTTTTATAGCTCGAAGATGGACTAGCCGGAACACCAGAGTATGAAATAGAGTTTATTACAGAAAGTATTAAAACAATTAAAAAAAGAATAAATTTCATAATCAATCAAAAAATCTTGAAATATCATTATAAGTTGCAAAAATCATCAATGATATAAGAATAAAAAAACCAAATGTATGTGCTAGTTCAAGATATTTTTGATTTAATGGCTTGCCATTCACGAATTCAACTAAATTCAGCAAAAGATGCCCCCCATCCAGCATTGGAATAGGGAATAGGTTTATTAGACCTAAATTTAATGAAATAATCATCATAAACCATAAGGTGCTTTCAATTCCTTTTTGCCAAAAATCACCAGATAGTTCTGCAATACGTATTGGGCCACCTAATTCATCCGCTCCTCTAGTGCCTGTTATTATCTCGTATACACCTGTGATTGTTAATTTTAAGAAGTTAACAATTTGTTCAGATGATTTTGTTATTGAGGAAATAAAACTTAACTTTTTCTTTACAAGAGTTCCTCTTATTCCAATTATATTTTTTTCAACTTTGACGGAAACTGACTTTACCTTATCACCTCTTATAAAATTAATTTCAATTAATCTATTGTTATTAGAAGATATTACCTTTTGTAGATCGGAAAAGTTATTTATTTTTTGTTTATTTACCTCAATTATTGTGTCCCCTTCTCTCAAACCTACTTTAAAAGCTGACTTCTCTTTATCAACGAAACTGATTCTTGGTATGTTCTCTGAATATCCGAAATAAGTATTTATAAAAATTAAAACAATAAAGGAAAAAATAAAATTCGCAGCAGGACCTGCAAATAAAATCCATGAGCGTTGGTTTAATGTTTTTTCATGAAATGATTCGTCAGGATTTATATTTTTAGTTTTTTTTTTTGAACTCGCTTCATCAAGGTCACCATGCATTTTCACGTAACCGCCTAAAGGAACTAATGAAAACTTCCATCTCGTACCAGAGGTATCTGTAAAGCCAAAAAGCTCCTTTCCAAAACCAATTGAAAAAACCTCTACTTTAACACCATTATATCTTGCAATAGAATAGTGACCTAATTCATGTACAAATACAAGAACAGTAAGAATAACAACAAATGGAATTATATTATTTATTAAAATTTCAAACATAACGAGAACTAATTAAATCCTGTTTTAATGAGACTACTTGCATATTCTCTGGCCTCAATATTTACTTCAATTACATCTTTTATACTATTGAGTTCGTAAAATGAAGTTTTATTTAAAGTTTTTTCAACAATTTTTGGTATTGAAATAAACTTAATATGATTATTCAAAAAAGCTTCAACAGCGACTTCATTAGCTGCATTAAGAACTGCTGGAGCACTTTTTTGAATTTTCAAACTCTCGTATGCCAGACTTAAACATGGAAATTTCTCAAAACAAGGTGGGAAAAAGGTTAATTTACCAACTTTACTTAGATCTAATCTTTCAACATTTGTTGGTATTCTAGTTGGATAGGCTAATGTATATGAAATAGGAGTCCTCATATCGGGGGTTCCCATCTGGGATAAAATCGAACCATCAACATATTCAACACACGAATGAATTATGGATTCTGGATGAACTAAGACCTCTATTTGTGTATGTGGTATATCAAATAAGAAAAAAGCCTCTATAAGCTCAAGACCTTTATTCATCATAGTAGCTGAATCAATAGATATTTTTTTACCCATCGACCAATTTGGATGCTTAACTGCTTCTTTTGGGGTTACTTTTTTCAATTGTTCTTGATTATGATTTAAAAATGGGCCTCCTGAAGCTGTTAAAATTAATTTTGATACTAATGATTTATTTTTATAATCTAGCACTTGATAAATTGCGTTATGTTCAGAATCGACAGGAAGAATTTTTACATTTTTTTTTTGTGCAAGCTTTGTTACTAACATCCCAGAACAAACAAGACTTTCTTTATTTGCAAGAGCAAGAGTAATACCTTTTTTTAAAGTTGAAACAACTGGCATCAAACCAATTGCTCCTGTTATTGCTGCAATAACTAAATCTGTATCATAATCTAGAATCTCATCATATGACGACTCTCCATTTAAAATTTCCACTTGAGATTTATTAAGATTTTTGAAGTTTTTAAAGGATTCTTTATCTGATATAGAAATAACTTTAGGCTTAAATAATTCAACTTGTTCCAATAGCTTTTTATAATTTTTATTTGCAGTCAATCCAACTACTTCATATTTGTCTGGATGTTGTTTAATTATATCTAACGTAGATTCTCCAATTGAACCCGTCGAACCAAAAATAGTAACTTTTTTTTTCATATGATTATTATCAACTTATAAAGAAGAAATTATAATCAAGTATTGTTAATAATGATATTAATATTAGGAATAAATATATTCCATCAAATCTATCAAGTAAGCCTCCATGGCCAGGAATAATATTACTAGAATCCTTTACACCGCAAATTCTTTTAAATTTTGATTCTATCAAATCCCCAACTTGCACAACAATAGAGAATAATATCGAATAAAGAATGATATTTAAAAGTGAATCTTTATCATAAAATACAAGTACACAAATTAAAGTTGGTATAAAAATTCCTCCTAATGCTCCAGATATGGTTTTATTAGGGCTTATTAATGGAGCAAGTTTTCTGCCACCAATCCTTGACCCAAAAAAATAAGCAAAAGTATCAACTAACAAAGAAAAGAAAATTACAAATAAAATATAAAATTTGAAATCAGATAAAGTACTCAAGTAAATTAACAAAAAAAAAGGCAAAGAAATATATATAATCCCAATAGTAACAAGTAAGTTTTGCTTGTTCAAAATGTTCAATGAATAAATGCAAAAGCAGAATAAAATAAAAGAGATGATAAAATAATTACAATAAAAAAATATGCATGAAATTACTAATGATATAATTAAAAGAAAATTATTAAGGTCAACCTTAGTTTTTGATAACAAAGTGTTTGATCTAACATTATTTTCATCAAGTTCAAAATTTCTAAATCTAATTAGTCTTATATATTCCCATAGACTTAACAAATAAAAGGATTGAACTATTAATAAAAACATAAAATCATTAGTTGCAATCATACAAAATCCTATCAATAAAAGAATTAAGGATGATATTATTCTCAAGTTTAAATCATTCATTTAATCACCACCAAANCTTCNCTTTCTNGAAATATAATTTTTCANNGCAGAAATNTATTTTTGTGTTGANAANTCAGGCCATAANGTTTTNGTAAAATATAACTCTGANTANGCNATTTGCCANAATAAAAANTTNGANAATCTTTTTTCACCNGATGTNCTAATNACAAAATCTGGNTCNGGNAAATCAGANGTCATTAGNTTTTTTGANATATCTTNTTCNTTNATATTNTTNNCNTTTTTTTNATTTAANACTCTNANNGCATTNAGNATTTCNNTTCTTGATCCATANNTTAANGCNANNGTAAGNTGNANTCGATNNAATTTTGANGTNANTTTNTTTAAATTNATTATATCTATTTTAATTTTTGGATCAAATTTATCTATATCNCCTATAAAAGAAAATNTGATNTGTTCTTTAACAAANATNTNCTTTTCTGANTCAAGNTAAAATCTNAGNANNGATTGAAGTTTAANGATTTCAGAGTTACTTCTATTCCAGTTTTCAGTAGAAAAACTNAAAAAAGTTAANTATTTAATATCAAANTCAATTGATTTTTTTACAATTTTNTTTACNACTTCTGANCCTTTTTTNTGACCTTCAATTATTGGAAGTTTTTTTATTTTTGCCCATCTCCTNTTACCATCCATTATAAAAGCAACGTGATTTGGGAGATGTTTGGAGGATTTTTTATCGAAGATCATTAAACCTTTAAAATATCTTTTTCCTTTTCAGCAAATAGAGTGTCAATTTTTTCAATAAATCTATTTGTTAAACTTTGTAAGTCCTCAGAATTTTGAAATGATTCATCTTTTGATAATTCTTTATTTTTCTCATCAAGTTTAATCTTATCCATACCCTCTCTTCTAATATTTCTTATAGATATTTTACAATCTTCGGTATATTTTGCTGCAATCTTAACAATTTCTTTTCTTCGTTCTTCTGATAATTCAGGAACTGGTACTCTAATAAGATTTCCCTCTATCATTGGGTTTAATCCTAAATCTGAATTTCTTATTGCGTTTTCAACTGTATTTGTAAGCGATTCATCCCAAACTTGGACTGTTATTAGTCTGGATTCNGGAACACTAATATTTGAAACTTGATTTAATGGAACTTTACTACCATAGGCATCCAAAGAAATCGGTTCAAGTAGTGAAACTGATGCTCTTCCAGTTCTTAGTCCTAGGAATTCCTTTCTTAGATTTTCTAGAGACTTATCCATTCTTTCTTCGAAAATGTTTATACTAAAAGACATTATTAAACCTATTTTATTAAAGTAAAACTTCCTTTTCCATTAACTATATCTCTAAAGGAGTTTTTTTCTAGTATTGAGAAAACCAATATTGGGATATTGTTCTCCTTTGCGAGGGATATTGAAGCTGTATCCATAATTTTTAATTCATTATTAATAACATAATCATAAGTCAGATCATATAATTTTTTTGCATTTTTATTTATAACAGGATCAGAATCATATATTCCATCAACCTTTGTAGCCTTAAATAGTATATCACATTTCATTTCCGAGGCTCTTAATGAAGCAGCTGTGTCTGTTGTAAAGTATGGGTTTCCTGTGCCAGCAGCAAAAATAACGATTCTATTTTTTTCTATGTGCCTCATCGCCCTTCTTCTTATATAAGTTTCACACACATTTTCAATCTTCAAAGCGGATAATACTCTTGTATCAATACCCTTTCTTTCTATTGAGTTTTGTAATATTAAAGAATTAATTACGGTTGCCATCATTCCAGTATAATCAGCGGATGACCTATCCATTCCAGCTGATGATGCGGATATACCTCTAAAAATATTCCCCCCCCCAACGACAATTGAAATTTTCAATCCTTTATTAAAAACATATGCGATTTGCTCTGTGATAGAATTTATTGTACTTAAATCAATTCCAAACTCTTTATCACCCATTAAAGCTTCCCCAGAAAGTTTAAGCATAATGTGTTTATTTTTAAAATTTTTCAACTTACTTTTATTCTTGACCAAGTTTAAAGATATAAAAGTTAATTATTCTAAAATTAAAACTGTTTTCGTCATTAAAGTTGGAGATCAACTTATTAATCTTAATTTTTCCATCCATAACAAAAATTTGTTCGTCTAAGCAGACCTCTTCGTAAAACTTATTAATTTTTCCTTCAACTATTTTGTTAATAATTTCATCTGGCTTTCCCGAGTTATTTAATTGTTCTCTGAAGATCACTTCTTCTTTTTCTACAAGTTCTGGATCCAAATTTTTTCTATCAACTGATTTTGGGTTTGTAGCAGCTATTTGCATACATAAATTTTTTGAGAAGTCTGTCACTTTATCATTTAGCTCATCACACTCGTAAGAAAGTAATACCCCAATCTTACCTGAATTTTCATTAACAGAATTATGAAGATATTTTTGAACCTTTTGAGTTTTATCTGAAAGTTTAATGAATTTTTTTATTACTATATTTTCACCAAGTTTGGCTATTAAATCTGTCAATGTGTCAGAAACTTTTTTATCTGTTCCCATAAAATTTAAATTAGATAGAGAATTTATATCTTGAACATCATTACTTAAACATGTGAGAGATAAATTTTCACAAAAATCTGTAAATACTTCATTTTTCGCGACAAAATCCGTTTCGGCGTTGATTTCTAACATTACAGCCATACCATCTTTTATTTTTGCAGTAATCAATCCATCTGAAGCATCTCTTGATGCTTTTTTATTTGCTGTATTTATACCCTTCTTTCTCAACCATTCTATCGCTTTTTCGACATTTCCCTCAGATTCCTCAAGTGCTTTTTTACAATCTAGCATTCCAGCTCCAGATTTATCTCTAAGTTCTTTTATTGTTTGTGATGATAATACCATTTAACCTACCTAATCTATTTTCTCTGTTTCAATAGCAGAATTAGATTTTTTATTGGAGTCTAAAATCGTTTTAGATAAAGCGTTACAATAGTATTCGATGGATCTAATGGCGTCATCATTTCCTGGAATTGGAAAATCAATACCTACAGGATCTGAATTAGAATCAATTACCGCAACTATAGGAATGCCAATCTTATTTGCTTCTTTGACAGCAAGAATTTCCTTGTTAGTATCAATAATAAATATTAGATCTGGTTGACCAGACATATTTTTAATTCCTCCAAGAGCTTTGTTTAGTTTTTCAACAGAGTTTTCAAAATTTAAAATTTCTTTTTTGGTGTAAGAATTAGATTTATTTTCCAGTATATCTTCTAGATCTTTAAGTTTTCTTATTGAATTCTGAATAGTATCCCAATTAGTCAGCATGCCTCCAAGCCAGCGTTTGTTAATAAAGAATTGGTTACATTCAATAGCATATCTTTCAATTATTTCAGATGCTTGTCTTTTTGTTCCAACAAAAAGAATATTTTTACCCTCAGCTGCAAAGTCTGAGACAACTTTAAGAGCTTGATGAAAGTATGTTACCGTTTGTTGAAGGTCGATAATATGAATCCCGTTTCTGTGTCCATATATATATTGTGCCATTTTAGGGTTCCAGCGGTTGGTTCTGTGCCCAAAGTGGATACCAGCATCTAGTAGTTCTTTTATTGTAACGTTCATAATATACTCCGGTTTTACGTTCATGTGGTAAGATTCACCAGAGCCACCACATGTTAGAATTATTTTTGTAATTTAACTTTTATAAAAATAAATTCAACTATTTTTATTATCTTTATTGATCAACATACCCTTAATAGTTGATGCTTTATTTAAGAATTCATAATCTAGATCAAATTTTTTATTACTTCTTACTAAAATTTCATAATCATTGAATTTAACTAAAAATGAAAGATTGGAATTACCTTCCCCACAATTGTTAAAAAAATTATTAACTTTCTTAATATTCAACTGGTGAGTATCTAGTTTAATTAGGTAGTTTTCAATTGAATTTGTTCTATTTAATAAATCCTTTATATTATTTATAATAAATCTTCTATTTTCGTTCTTAACTTGAATTGATATTCTAAAATTATAAACCTTCCCTTTTTTTAGTTCAAAATTTAAGCTTTCTAATACTTCAGAAAAACAAATTGCATCAATTTGTCCTGTGTCATCTGCCAAACTAAAAAAACAGAATCTTTTTCCCCTTTTTGATGTTCTTTCGTTAATTTCATTTATTACTGCAATATATGATTCGCTTATTAAAGTTGGTTTATTAATTTGATCTTTGAGATTTGATAAGTTTTTTACTTCAAGGTTCTGAAACACAGATTTTAATTTTTTTGTTGGATGATCAGATAAGTAAAAGCCAATAACTTCTAACTCCTTTTCGAGTTTATATTCATGAGACCATGAGTCATAATCAGAACTATTTAATCTTTCATCGAATAAATTTTCCTCAGTAAATAGAGTGTTTTGGTAAATATTTAAATTTTTGTGATAGCTTGAATTTAAAGAAATAATATCGTCAATCTTATCGTTTAAGAACTTTTGGTTTTTTTCAAGACTTTTTAAAGAATTAGAAAAAATCAAAGCCTCTAAAATTTTTTTATTTAGTATATTGTTTGAAATTCTTTGAAGTAAATCAGAAAGATTTTTAAATTTTCCATTTATTTTTCTGTCTTTAATTATTTCTTTAATAGAATTTTCTCCAATATTCTTTAAAGCACCGAGGCCAAAAGCAATAGATCTATCACCATTTTTTTTATCTACTACTAAAAATTCTGTTTCGGAGTATGAAATATCAGGACTAACAACGCTAAAACCTAGTTTTTTAACCTCATCACAATAAACTGATAATTTGTCAGAATTATTAATATCACAATTCATCAATGAGCAAAAAAACTCAATGGGATAATTAGCTTTAAGATAAGCTGTTTGATATGCAATCATTGCATACGCGGCAGCATGACTTTTATTGAAGCCATAGCCTGCAAATTTTGCAATTTCATTAAATAAATTTTCAGCTTGATCTCTGTTTATTGCATTTTTTAAACATCCATCAACAAAGTTTGATTTTTGAGCATCCATTTCCGATTTTATCTTTTTCCCCATTGCCCTTCTCAAGAGATCAGCCTTTGCGAGACTAAAACCTGCTACTTTTTGAGCTATCAACATTACCTGCTCCTGATAGACCATAATGCCATATGTTTCATCTAATATTCCTTTTAGAGCATTATGCACGTAGCTTACTGATTCTTTTTGGTGTTTCCTACTAACATATGTTGGTATATTGTCCATTGGGCCTGGTCTGTAAAGAGAAACGATTGCTATTAAATCCTCAAATCTATCTGGCATAACCTTCATTATTGTTTCTTTCATACCTTGTCCTTCTAACTGAAAAACTCCAGTTGTTAGACCTTTTTTTAGCATATTGAATGTTTTATTATCATTTAATGGTATTTGATTTATCTCAATGTTTACCTTATTCTTCTTAAGTATTTTACAGGTATCGTTCACAACAGTTAGAGTTTTTAAACCTAAAAAATCAAATTTTATTAACCCAACTTTTTCTACATATTTCATTGAGTACTGAGTAACTGGAATATCAGATTTTGGATCTTTGTATAATGGAACTATTTCATTAAGTTTTTTATCTGATATTACAATTCCTGCGGCATGCGTTGATGCATGCCTAAGCAAGCCCTCAAATCTTTTAGCATGATTGAATAATTTTTTAATATCAGGATTATTTTTTATGATTTTCTTTATTTGACTGTTTTCACTTAAAAATTCATCTAAGGTTAATGGTTTTCCTGGGTTAAATGGAATCATTTTACAAATATCATCAATCAATGGTAAAGGAAGTTGCATAACTCTTCCAACGTCTCTTATTGCTGCTTTTGCCTGGAATGATCCGAAAGTAATTATTTGTGCGACATTATCGAATCCATATTTTTTTTGTACGTAATCAATGACTTTATCTCGTCCCTGCATACAAAAATCAATATCAAAGTCAGGCATTGAAACTCTTTCAGGATTTAAGAATCTCTCAAAAAGTAATCCAAATTTTATTGGATCTAGATTTGTAATTGATAGACACCATGCTACNAAAGANCCNGCTCCTGAGCCACGTCCNGGTCCAACNGGTATATCATTATTCTTCGACCATTTNATAAANTCTGCAACTATTANAAAATATCCTGAAAATCCCATTTTTGTTATTACCTTTAGCTCATAATTTAATCTAACTATGTATTGTGATTTATTTTTAATACCAAACTCGCTAATTCTTTTTTTTAAACCTTCGAAAGAGTGCTTAATCAACAATTGATTTTCACTTATTTTTTCATTAATAAGTTTGGGTAACTTAGGTTTACTCTCAACAGGAAAATAGGAGCATTTTTGGGCTATTAAAACTGTATTTTCACAAGCAATTTTCAAATCACTGAATAAATTATACATTTCATCCGATGATTTAATATAAAAGTCTTTACTACTTCTTATTCTGTCTTCGCTATCAATATATTTTTGTTGAGAAATGCACAATAGAGCATCATGAGAATCATAAAAATCACTTTTTAAAAAGAAGTTTTCATTTGTTGCAACAATCGGAATTNCAGAATCTAATGAAACATTTACGAGAAAATCATTAACTGATAAGCATAATTTTGAATTAGTTTTTTGAACCTCAATAAAAAAATCATCCTTAAATATTTTTCTAAAATAATCTATTAAAGACTTCGCAGTATCTTTGTTTTTAGATAGATTCTTGTTGATAATACCAAACTCGCCACCTGCCAAACAAATAAGACCTTTATTAAAATTGGCTAAATCATCAAACGTTATATAAGGATTACAATAATCTGAATTAACTAAGTAAGATTTTGATACAAGGGCTAGTAAATTCTGATACCCAACTTTATCTTTACATATTAATAAAACGTAGCCATCATCAAGCTTATTACTTTTTAAATAAAGATTACATCCAATTATAGGTTGAATACCAAAATTTCTACATTCTAAAGAAAATTCTAGAGCACCAAATAAATTATCAAAATCAGAAATAGAAATTGCTGGAAATCTATTATTTAAACAAAATTTAGCTAGATCATTTAACCTTAAAGCACCTTTTGATAACGAGTATTGAGTGTAATTCCTTAAATGAACAAATTTATTCATATTTTAAACTCATTAATTAATCCATCATCAACTTTAAAACATTTATCAAACTTTTTTACTAAATCAAGATTATGTGTGGCTAACACTAAAGAGGTATCAATCTTATTAATAATAGAGAGTATAATTTCCATTACTTTTTTAGTATTTTCTTCGTCTAAACTTCCTGTTGGCTCATCCGCGAGTAAAATAAATGGTTTTTTAATAACCGCTCTTGCAATTGCAACTCTTTGTTGTTCACCCCCTGATAATGTTCCAGGTTTAAAATCTACTTTATCCTCTAACCCTAGTGTTTTAAGTATTTCACTAGCCTTATTTAATGAATAGTGTTTTGAAAAATTATTTAGTATTAAAGGAATAGCTACATTTTCAATTACAGAAAAATCTTCTAACAATTGATTATTCTGAAAAATATAACCTATATTCTTTCTTCTAAATAAGGTTTTTTGCTCAAGAGACATTGAATTACAGTCTTTTGAATTTATTTGAATAGATCCATTTGTAGGATTTTCAAGCAGGCCAAGAATATTTAGTAAAGTAGTTTTACCAGAACCAGATGGACCAATGATACATATTTTTTCACCCTTTGCTATATTTAAATCTATCCCATTCAATACATTTACAATCGACTTTCCCTGCAAATAACTTTGTTTAATATTTGTAAGTTTTATCAATTTATTCCCATTTTATTAAGTTAATTGGTTCCACTTTAGACGCTTTAATTGACGGATAAATTGTTGCTAAAAAAGAAAGTAATAAAGAAATCGAAGAAATTATAATTATCTGATTTAAATCAATTATGATTGGTAGATTTGAAAAGAAATAAATCTCCTCTGAAAATAAGTTTGTACCACTAAACAATTCTATAAAACTTTTGATTTCATTAATATTTAAACAAAATAATAATCCAAGTATTAGACCTGAAATTGTTCCTAAAAGTCCAATTAATAACCCGTTAATTATAAAAATTTTAAGGAGTTGAAATCTTGATACACCCAACACTCTTAAAATACCAATATCCTTTGTTTTAGTAGATACTAATATCATCATTGATGATATTAGATTGAAAGCTGCAACAATAATTATTAAAGTCAAAATTATAAACATCACGTTTCTCTCAACTTCAATTGCATTAAATAAAGAAGGGTTNAGCTGCCTCCAATCAAACACTTTATAAAATGGTGGTATAATGTTAATGATACCTAACCTAATATTATCAATATTATCAAAATCATTTAATAATATTTCATAATGATCTGGGTTTTTTTTATTCAAAAATTGCTTCATCAATTCTAATGGAAAGAATACTAATGATGTATCATACTCATACATTCCAATCTCAAAAAAACCAATAACTTTGAATGATGCTTCTCTTGGTATATTCCCAACTAACGTCTCATAACTTTTTGATGAAATTATTTTTATGCTATCACCTAACTTGAGTCNTAATTTNTCTGCTAATTTTTTTCCTATTACAATGCCCTCGTTATTTTTAAAGGACTCNACTTGATTTAATGTAAAATCATTCTTGAGTATTTTTCTTTCNTCAAAGAACGAATAATTAATACCTTTTAACAAAACACCTGTAGTGAAATTTTTTGAATTTAGCAAACCCTGATCGGTATAAACAGAATTTATACTTACATTATTAAATTTGTTATTTATTAAGGATTTTATATCAGTTTTATTTTTCTTAACATTATAATACGTCTGAATTTTTAAATGACCGTTTATATTTAATATTTTTTTAGTAAGTTCCTCTCTAAAGCCATTCATTACTGACATAACTATTATTAAAGTAGCAACACCTAAGGCGATACCTAAAAATGAAAAGATTGTAATCAAAGAAAAAAACTTTTCCCTTGTTTTGGGTAAGATATATTTCAAAGAAACCCAAATATCAAATTTACTAATCATAAGTTGTNTTTTTTATGAATTTATAAATATAATCCTCANCTTTTGATATATGAATCAATTCCTCACNTTCTGAACTTCTAAAACTCATACTTATAAGATTATCATTCAAAAACTTTTTACCTATTATTAATTTTAAGGGTATGCCGGAAAGATCTGCATCAGCAAATTTTTTTCCAGCACTTTCATCTCTATCGTCTAATAAAATATCTANTTTTTTTTTCTTTAAATTTTCATATAGAGAATTAGCACAATTACAACAGCTTTCNTCTNTGGNGAGAAGGTTTATAATANTTANTTGAAAAGGNGATATTTCTTTAGGCCAAACAATCCCTTTATCATCGTGATACTTTTCAATTACTGCTGCTGGAATTCTTGATATACCAATTCCATAAGATCCCATATAAGGAAATATTTTACCATTCATTGTATCAACTTGTAGATCAAAAGGTTTGGAATATTTCTGTCCAAATAAAAAAATATGACCAAGCTCAATACTTTTTTTTTTAATTAATTTATCTTTTTCTATATTTAAATTATCAAAATCAGAAGTGTAAGATTTAATATTGATAAGTTCTGAATCTTCAAGGTCTAGTAAATTATTTTCAAGCAATTCTTCTGAAAAGTAGATTTCAGACTCACCGCTATCTACAATTAAATGAAACTCATGAGATAAGCTCCCTCCAATCTCTCCACTAGGTGCTTTTACAGGTATAATTGGTATTCCTAATTCTCTAAATATCAAAAGGTACATTCTAAAATAATTTATATATGTTCTATGACAATCTTCATCAGTTAAATCAAAACTATAAGCATCCTTCATTAAAAATTCCCTTGCTCTCATTACACCAAATCTTGGTCGGATTTCATCTCTAAATTTACTCTGAATATGGTATAAATTTAGGGGTAGTTCTTTATAGCTTTTCAGGTAATGCTTACCAATAGCTGTAATCATTTCTTCATTAGTGGGTCCATATAAAAGCTCTTTATCATGTCTATCTGTAATCTTAAGCATTTCTTTTCCATAACTTTCATACCTATTGCTTGTCTTCCATATATCTGCGCTCTGAATTGTTGGCATTAAAATTTGGTTTATATTATGATGGTTATGAATCTCTTCAATTATCTCGATAACTTTTTTTAAAACACGAAAGCCGATAGGTAGCCAGCTATATATCCCAGAGGTTTCTTGTCGAATCATTCCTGATTTAAGCATTAATGAGTGTGAAATTAATTTTACATCTTTGGAAACATCTTTTTGAGTTGAAATAAAAAAATTAGAATATTTCATTTTTTACAATAGAGAATATTACGGTTAAAATAAGAGATACAAATGATGTAATTAAAATTTTTTTTTTTAATAAAGTTTTCTTCGGAGCACCTGGGTCATTTCCATGAATAACTTCATTATCTCTTGAAACACCAAAAGGTAAAGTGATGAAGAGAATTAACCACCAAAAAATTACATAAATTACAATAGATTCTAAACCGAACAAAGTTACCCCTGCTCAAGTTCAATAAGAGTACCAAAAAAATCTTTCGGATGTAAAAAAATTACTGGTTTGTTGTGAGCTCCATTTTTCGGAGTACCATCTCCAAGAACCCTTACACCATTTTTCTTCATTTCTTCGCATGCCTTAAATATATCTTTTACTTCTATACAGATATGATGCATAGCACCAGATTTATTTTTCTCTAAAAATGATTTGATTGGTGACTTATCACCATATGGATGCATNANTTCTATCTTNGTATTATCNAATTCTACAAAAACCACACTNACNCCATGCTCANGGTAGTCAAATGATTTTGAAACTTTTGCTCCTAGAATATTTTTATACTTTTGAGCCGCTTCATCTAAGTCTGGAACTACGATTGCTACATGGTTAAATTTTGTTATCATATATCTATTATATTCTATATCCTTATAATCTCAACAATTGTAGAAGGTTTTAAACCAATTTTCTTTTTTATATAAATTCTTGCAATTATCTTTATTTCGTTACCGAGGATATTATCATCAATACAAGTTTTAGATATTGATATAATTTCTTTTTTTAAAAAACTCTTGAAATCTTTAATATCTTCTTCATCAAGTGCTAATGTTGGACAATATACAACTGGTTCAGCCTTTAAATCATTATCAATACTTATTATTACGTTTATAAAGAGCTGACCATCGCTTGATATTTTTTTAATATTTTGGAAATATTTACTATCTGCTGATATTATTTTATTACCCTTTAAAGCCTTTCTACCAGAAGGAATTTTGTTATTAATAATTGTTTTTTTATCATTATCAATTAAAACTAGATCACCATTTTCAACTAAAATTTGGTCTTTAATTCCACATGTTTTTGAAAAAGCGTGATGTTCTTTAAGGTGTCTATATTCACCGTGAACAGGTATAAGAGATTTGGGAGAAACCCAATCATACATAGTTTTAAGTTCTTTTTTTGAAGGATGTCCAGATACATGAACCATAGAATTCTTGTGATCTAATAAATCACAACCAGTCTTCATAATTTCTTTTTTGATCTCATTTATTTGTTTTTCATTTCCTGGAATTTCTCGAGAAGAAAAGATAACCAAGTCCTCAGAACTAATGTTTAAATTCTTATGGTTACCATTTACTATTCTCGATAAACCTGCTCTATTTTCACCTTGACTACCTGTACAAATGATAACAAGATCGTCATCATTAATAACTTTTGCATCTTTTTCATCTATAATATTGTTAAACTGCTTTAAATAATTATTTTCAATTGCTGATTCGTATATTCTATGTAAAGATCTTCCTAAAAAAAAACAGCACTTATTAAGCTCGTCTGATACTTTTAAAATTGTTTCTAGTCTTGCTATGTTTGAAGCAAAACATGTAATTATTATCTTTCCCCTTTTTTTTTTAGAGAAAATTTTTTTTAAACTTTCCCTTACTTCGAATTCACTTCCAGATGGGTTTTCATTAAATACATTTGTAGAGTCACAAATCATTGCAGTAATACCATCGTTGCATATTTCTTTAATTTCATTTTCATCTATAGGAGGTCCAACAAGTGGGTTGGGATCAATCTTCCAATCCCCTGTATGAAATATATTACCTTTTTCAGTTTTTAAAATTATTGCATTTGGTTCAGGGATCGAATGTGTTAGAGAGCAAATTTGAACAGAAAATGAACCTATATTAAAGTTTTTATTATATTCAAATAACTTAAGGTTGAGTTTATCTTTATCATTTGAATCAAACTTCCGTTTTAGTACAGATGCTGTGAAAGAGGTTGTATAAATAGGAATATCAGTAAACTCTGAATACAAATATGGAACTGCACCAATATGATCTTCATGCGCATGAGTCAAAATAATTGCAGAAAGATTGTTCTTCCGTTTTATAATAAAATCAATATCGGGCATAAGTATATCATATGGTTCAAGATCAGAATTACTAAACATTACGCCCAAATCAATCATGATCCATTTACCTTTATAATGGTAAAGGTTACAATTCATTCCTATCTCCCCTGAACCACCCAGCGGTAAAAAATATAGATTATCGTTCTTAATATTCATTTTTTTAAATATTCATTCATTATAAAATTTAATCCCTTAGAATTAAATAGATCATCACTAACTATAACATTTTCAATAAAGCTCTTAAATATATCACAATTACCTCCTGTTAGAATTATTCTAAAAGAATCTTTCTTTTCTTTAGAAATTTTATCTACAAGCCCCTGAATCATAGAAATATATCCCCAAAAAAAACCTGACTGAATAGCATTTTTTGTATCTCTGCCTATAACATTATTAGTTTTAGCAAATTTTACTAAAGGAAGTTTTGCTGTTCTTTCTGAAAGAACTTTTAAAGATAAGTCTATCCCGGGAGTAATAATTCCACCATCATAAATACCCTTTGAATCAATAACGTCAAATGTGGTTGCCGTCCCAAAATCAATTATAATCAAGTTTTTTAAATATTTGGTTTTGGCATAATAGGCATTTGTAATTCTATCTTCTCCAATTTTCTCTCTCTGTTTGATATTAATTTTTATTTCTAAAGTTTTAATCAGATCCTTGAGCAGGTAAAATTTAATTTTATTAATTATTAAAAAATCAATTATTCTCTTTGAAATTTCAGGTACAACTGAAGATAAAATGATATTTGTATCTTCAATTTTTATAGATTTTTTCAAGAGGTATTGTTGGAGCTTAGTCTTGGTCAAATCTGAATTTTTAATTTTAACAAAATAAATGGGTTTTTTTTTTTCAAACAGACATATAGCAATATTAGTATTTCCTACATCTATAGTTAAAATATTCATATGATTTCTCCATATGAAATTTTTTGCTTTCTTTTATCTAGTGTATTTAAAATAAGTTCTCCACGGGTATTAATTTCTTTAAAAGTTCCTTTAACTATATTATTTTTAAGTTTAATATTTAATTCTTTTTTGATGTCGTAAAAGTTTAAATTTAAATTTTTGCTTAAAGATAAAAAGTTTAAATTATTAAATTCTTTAAAAAAAGACATTACTTCTTTTTGTAATAAAAAAAATGCTTCTATGGGTTTGATTCTAATATTTAATTTTGCTAAAGATATGGTTTGATTTGATTCTATAGTTGGGGATGAAATTAGATTGATTCCAATGCCAACGATGAAACTTTCTATATTTTTATAATTAGAAAATGTTTCTATTAAAATTCCAGAAATTTTTCTATTATTAATTTGAATATCATTTGGCCATTTATATTTTATGGAAATACTTGTATTAAAATTTTTAAAAAAATTAAATAAAATATTTACAAATATTATATTAATCTTTCCAATATCCTTAAATGAAATTGATTGATTTATCAAAAAAGAACAAGTTAAATCACCTTTATTACTCAACCAAACTCTTCCTGACCTTCCTTTACCTTTAATTTGCTCTGCAGAAAATAAAGCAATATTTCTGTCTGGATTAACTAACCTGAATTCTTTCAATTTATCATTAGTATTATAAGTTGATTTATAAAAATATAGGTCAAAAAAATGGGTCATTATTTAATTTAATGCAAATAAAGATAATGTAACTGAAGAACACAAATCTAGAAAAAACTGTGGTACAAATATTACCAAGATGTTAAAAATCGCAAAAAAGCCCAGTAAATATTTAGATTGATTATTACTAATTATATCCAGTTCATCTTGTGGCTGATCAAAAAATATACATTTTATTAATCTTATATAATAAAAAGCTGCAATCACAGATGTTAACACAGCAATAATTGCCAAATAGAAAAGGTTATTATCTATGACTAGATTTAGAATGATAAGTTTTCCTATAAAACCAGCCATTGGNGGTACNCCTGCCATNGAAAATANTAANATTGCCATAAATGTAGCCATCAATGGTTGACTTNTATATAAACCAGATAANTCTTTAATACTGCTAACNTTAATTTGATCCCTATTCATATTTAATATAAATAAAAAGACACCNAGATTCATTGTCACATAAAAAATNAGGTAAATACAAATAGCAGTTANCCCATCCTCAGTACCAGGAACAAGNGCCATTAACATAAATCCAATNTGATTTATAGTNCTGTAAGCCATNAACCTTTTTAAATCTGATTGAAGAAGAGCCCCCAANGAACCAACTANCATNGANGTTATTGATANAATTATCAAAATCTTTCCCCAATCAATAATTATTTCACTAAATGGATAAACTAANANCCTTATTAGTACNCCAAAAGCAGCAATNTTTGGTATTGTTGACAAAATTGTNGTAACTAATGTAGGTGCTCCTTGNTAAACGTCAGGAGTCCACATATGNAATGGTGCAGCAGATATCTTTAANGAAATTGAAACTAAAATAAAAATCAAACCAACAATTAAAAATGTTGGCATAGTTAATTGCTCAGACATAAATATNCTTATATTTTCGAAGGAAACTGANCCNACTANTCCNTAAATNAAACTCGTACCAAANAAAAATATACAGGTTGAAAGACTTCCAATTATAAAATACTTTACACCTGCNTCTGANGAAAAAGANTCTTTCCTAGAAAAAGAAACAAGTATATAAAGTGTTAANCTTTGAAGTTCAATTGACATAAATAATGATAAAAAATTATTTGCAGAAACCATTAACATCATTCCNACNANTGCAAATAAAACAAGAATNGGAAACTCTGATCTATTTAAGGATANTGGGTTTTTAACTACGATGTAAAAATAGATTATTAAGCCTGCACAAACTAAAATTAATAATTTTATAAAAGAACTAAATGAGTCAACAATAAAGAANCCNTTGAANATTTCCTCATANTAAAAAATATCTTTTAAAATAAAAAACTGTGCAAAGAATATTATAAATAAAGCAAGATATGCCATATCTTTTTGATTGANCTTCTTNNAAAAAGAAGNCAAAAGAAGNAGNATNAATGTTGATAAACTTATAAAAATNTCAGGAAGAATATACAATTTGNCCTCAAAATATTGAAATTGGATAAAGTTTAGTAATTCTATCTAGCGAACTAGTAGTNTAGTCTANAATTATATCGGGTTTAATACCAATTAATAAAATTAAAAAAGNNAGTTGAAANTATACAATAAGTTCAAAAATTGAAAGATCANTCACTTTTATATTTAAGTTTTCGTTNGTANNTCCTAAAAATACTNTTTTATATAAAATTAACATGTATGATGCTGCAAGTATAACTCCAAAAGCTGATATNAANGCAACTATGGTATTTTTACTATATGCTGNAAGTAATGTTAAAAATTCTCCTACAAAGCCNGAAGTNCCNGGAAAACCTATTGAACCTAATGTGAATANTAAAAAAANAATAGATAATTTTGGNAGTTTTGAATTTAAACCNCCATAATAAGCNATTTCCTTTGTATNATATCGATTATATATNGAGCCAATACAAAAGAATAATGCAGCAGAAATTAANCCATGAGATATCATTTGAATGACTGCACCNTGAAGACCCTGAATATTAGCAGAAAAAATTCCAAGGGTTACAAACCCCATATGAGCAACAGATGAATATGCNATNAGCTTCTTCATATCCTCCTGAACTAANGCTATAAAAGANGTATAAATTATTGCNACCACTGATAGAAAGTATATAAAGGGGGTGAAAAAAATAGAAGCATCGGGTAATAAAGATAAATTAAATCTTATAAAGCCATATCCACCTANNTTTAAAAGTATTCCNGCTAAAATAACAGANCCTTCAGTAGGAGCTTCNACNTGAGCGTCTGGAAGCCAAGTGTGAAANGGCCACATGGGAATTTTTACTGCAAATGATGAAAAGAAAGCAAGCCACANCCAAACNTGAAGATAAAATGGTAAAGTTGTATCTAACAACCTGGGAATGCTTATTGTGCCAAACTCTTGGTAAAGAAAAATTATTGCAACTAACATTAAAACTGAACCTAAGAATGTGTATAGAAAGAACTTATAAGCAGAATATATTCTACGTTCACCACCCCAAAAACCAATTAGTAAATACATAGGAATTAAAATAGATTCAAAAAAAACATAAAAAGAAAATAGATCTATTGCACTAAATGCCCCAATTAAAAAGGATTCGAGTAATAAAAACGCAGCCAAGTACATTTTCATATTTTTTTTATTTTGAGGATAAATAAAAATTATACATAAAAATATTAAAAATGTTGAAAGAATAACGAAAGGCATTGATAGTCCATCCACACCAAGAGAAAATCTTAAGTTATCACTATTAAACCAAGAAAATGTATTAACAAACTGAAAATGAGGAATTGACTTATCAAAGTTAATAGGAAGATATAACGACAATAAAAATGTACTTGAAGAAGTCCATATGGCTGATTTTTTAGATTCTTTAGCAAAATCATCCCCTTCTGGGGAAAGTAAAACAAAAGCTAAACCTACAAGAGGTAAAGCTATTAAAATAGGTAAAATGGGTAGATTCAACATCACAAAATATAAATATATATACTTAAAAATAAAGTAAGTCCAACAACAACTGACAGAACATAGTGATATAAGTAACCAGATTGAAGTCTAGAAACTACTTTTCCGAATGAACCAATTAATCTTGAAATACCGTTTGGACCAAGATTATCAATCAAGTCTGTATCTATTGATTTCCAAAAGCCTTTTCCAAGATAAAATGAACTTTTAACGAAGATAAAGTTGTAAATTTCATCAACATATAATTTGTTTTCGAAAAAATTAACAATAAGTCTTAGCTTTTTTTTCATCGCCTGGGAGTAATTTTTGAACACAAAATATATTAAAAAACAAAACAAAATTCCAAGAATAATTGCAATTAAAGGTGTTTTTTTTACTAAAACAGGTACATTTCCAATTGTATACTCATCATTAATATCATTATTAATAAACATAAATTCGCCCCACAATTTAAACAGATTTTCGCCAGCAAAATAGTTGTGCATTAGCATACCGAAGAATATTGCAAAAATAGATAAGATTGTAAGTGGCAGTATCATTATTAAAGGGGATTCATGGATGTGCGCAAAAACTTTCTCATCAGACTTATTTTCTCTATGAAACACATATATTATTAGTCTAACTGAATAGATTGTAGTAAATAAAACACTAATTATTGAAATAATATAAGCATAAGTTTTTACGTCTGATTGACCCAAGTATATAAACTCAATGATTAGATCTTTTGAATAATAGCCACTTAAAAAAGGTAAACCCATTAAAGAAAAGGATCCAATTAACATCATTACATAGGTCAGAGGAATTTTATTATAAAGTCCACCCATTTTCTTGATATCTTGTTCATCAGACATGCTATGTATCACTGAACCAGCTCCTAGGAAAAGTAAAGCTTTAAAAAATGCATGCGATAACAAATGAAAATAAGCAACAGAGTAAGCTGAAACACCGATTGCCATAAACATATAGCCAAGTTGACTACAGGTAGAATAGGCAATAATTCTCTTTATATCATTTTGAAAAATAGCTACACTAGAAGCAAAAATACAAGTTATAGTTCCAATTATAAGAATTAAGGATCTTGAAAGTTGACTAGACTCTTCAATAAGTGGAGACAAAATTATAAGCAAAAATACCCCAGCGGTTACCATGGTTGCAGCATGTATTAGGGCAGAAACAGGTGTTGGCCCCTCCATAGCATCGGGCAGCCATACGTGCAAACCAAACTGTGCGGACTTTCCCATACAACCAATAAAAATTAAAACTACAATCAGTGTAATAGAATGTAACTGAAACCCTAAAAATTCAACTTTAGTTGTATTTTGAGATTCTAGTAATAATAAGACCTCATTAATATTCAAAGTTCCGAAAACAATAAATGTTGCAAAAAGAGCCAAAATGAGTCCGAAATCTCCAACTCTATTTACAACAAATGCTTTAATTGCCGCAACATTTGCTTGATTCTTTTTATACCAAAAACCTATCAACAAATAAGAGGTTAAACCTACACCTTCCCATCCCAAAAAAAGTTGTAAAAGGTTTGATGATGAAACCAAAAAAAGCATGAAAAAAGTAAATAGACCCAAATAACCCATAAAAACTACTTTTCTATCATCCTTAGCCATATAACCAACAGAATATATATGGATCAATGTAGAGACAAAATTTACCATTAGCACCATACTTGAAGAAAGTAAATTGTACTGAATAGACCAATCAACACTAAAACTTCCTGAATTGATCCAACTAGATAAGACTATAGCTTGATCTTGGTTTGTTTCTAAATTTAAAAAGGATATGAATGCACATATTGATGAAAAAACAAGGAAGACAGATGAAGTTAGACAAACATATTTATCTTTCAATTTTTTATTCAGTGTAACACACACTAAAAAGCTAAACAAAGGCAAAAAAATAGATAATAAAAACAAAGTTTAACCTTTCAATTTATTAATAAAATCGACACTTATTGTCCCAGATTTATTGAAAAAAATTATTAAAATGGCTAATCCTATCGCAGCCTCTGCAGCTGCAACTACGAGAATAAACAAGGCGAAAATCTGACCATACAAGTCGTCAAGAACATTGGAAAAACCAACAAAATTTATATTTGCTGCTAATAGCATTAGTTCAATAGACATTAAAATAGAAATAATATTTTTTCTATTTATGAAGATCCCTAAAAATCCTATTGAAAAAATAATTGAGGAGAGAACGAAATAATTAAAGAAGTTCATTTTATTATTTTAATTTTATCACTTTTTTTTTATCAAGACTCTTCTGATAGATAATTTTCTGTGATTTTATATTTAAATTTTCATTTTTAGCTAAAACAATCGCTCCAATCATCGCCACAAGCAATAAAAAGCCTGAAATTTGAAAAACTATAAAAAAGTCTGTATACAAAAACATACCTATTGACTCAGTGTTATTATTTCCTTTATCAAGTAATTCAGAAATATTCATCTTTGAACTCGAAGTGTTTTTTAATGTTATATCTTTAAAGACAAAAAATAACTCTAATAAAAAAATTGTTATCAAAATAAATCCAAAAGGGAAGTACTTTAAAAAACCCTCTTTTATTAAAACCTCATTGATATTTAACATCATAACAACAAATAAAAAAAGAACGGCAACCGCTCCAACATAAACAATTACTATTGTCATGGCTAAAAATTCTGCATTGGAAAGAAGAAAAAGAACAGCAACGTTAAAAAAAGTAAATATCAGAAACAAAACTGAGTGTACAGGGTTACTTGAGAACACCACAGATAGGCTAGAGAGAACTGTTATTGAAGAAATAATATAAAAAACAATAATATTCATAGATATTTAGATTCTTTTTCAAGATTTTTTGATATTTCTAATTCCCATCTATCACCATTATCTAAAAGTTTCTCCTTGCTATATATAAGTTCTTCTCTTGTTTCAGTAGCAAACTCAAAATTTGGTCCTTCGACGATTGCATCAACAGGACAAGATTCTTGACAGAAACCACAATAAATACATTTAGTCATATCGATATCATATTTAGTTGTTCGTCTTGAGCCATCAATTCTTGGCTCAGCTTCAATAGTAATAGCTTGTGCAGGACATACAGCTTCACAGAGTTTACAAGCTATGCATCTTTCTTCACCGGATTCATATCTTCTTAATGCATGTTCACCTCTAAATCTNGAGCTAAGCGCTCCTTTTTCAAATGGATAATTTATAGTGACTTTAGGTTTAAAGAAATACTTCATTGTAAGGCCTAATCCTTTTATGACCTCAATTAATAGAAACTCTTTGATATAAAAAAAGATTGCNCTCATCTTTAAACATAACCCTTCATCCAGAATATTACACNTGATGTTACTACAATCCAGAATAAAGACAANGGAAGAAATAACTTCCATCCNAANGACATTAATTGATCATANCTATATCTTGGCAANGTGGCTCTTACCCATAAGAAAATAAANAGTAAAAAAGCAACTTTAACTAAAAACCATATAAANCCTGGAACTATATTTAAAAGATCATTTTGAACAGGAGGCAACCATCCTCCAAGAAATAGGATTGTTGACATCGAGCTCATTAAAATCATGTTGCCATACTCACCAAGAAAAAATAAACCAAACGACATAGATGAGTATTCTACATTATANCCAGCCACAAGCTCAGATTCNGCTTCTGGAAGATCAAAAGGGGCTCTATTTGTTTCAGCTAATGTTGANATAAAGAAAATTACAAACATNGGAAANTGTGGAATTATNTACCAAACTTTTTCCTGAGATAGTACTATACTTGATAAGTTGAGAGAACCAGCGGTAAGTAAAATTGAAATTATAATTAATCCAATCGAAACTTCATAAGAAATCATTTGNGCAGCTGAACGAAGACTTCCTAANAATGCGTATCTAGAATTACTTGACCACCCAGCAACTATNATNCCATAAACACCNAGCGAAGAGACTGCAAATATATACATTATTCCAACATTGATATCTGCTAGAACAACCTTGTAATCAATTGGTATAACAGCCCAAGCAATTAATGCTAGTACAAATGTTATAATNGGCGACAAAATAAATAANAATTTATTAGAGTCATCTGGAAAAATAGTTTCTTTAGACAGTAATTTTAAACCATCAGCNATTGGNTGAAGNAANCCAAANGGACCAACAACATTGGGTCCTTTTCTNAGTTGCATAGANCCTATTACTTTTCTTTCAAAAAATGTNAAATATGCAATTGANATNAATAANGGGAAAATAATTAAAAAAATTTTNAATATTATAATTAAAATATCTATAAACATTTCTTTATTATTTTTTCTGCATTTGGCTTGAGCACGAAGACATTACTGGTGAATTTCTACTGACTGAGTCAGTCATNTAAAAATTATCAATACTTGNCTTGATTAAATTTTTAGAAAGTTTNACTTTNGGNGNTTTTAAATTTGGNAAANTATTATCTGAAAGTANNCTTATTNTTGATAAGTGTGGTNCTTCTNTAAACATNTTTGATCTTAACTCAGAGAANTTTTCATAACCAATTTCANCATTTAGATATTTTGAAANTTTTCTAAAAAAGNTCCAAGANTNACTTACTCCAGAAATTGGCATTTTTACTTGTCTACTNATTTGAGGTCTACCNTCCATATTTACATATATACCCTCTTTTTCTGTGAAACATGAGGTNGGTATTATAAGGTCTGCTCTTTTTACTGCTCTATCACCNTGGTGACCTTGATANATAACNAAGGTTTTNGAAGGAATTTTTTCAAAATCAAGCTCNTCAGCNGAGAAAAGNTATAACACATCNTATTTTCCATTATATATATCATTCACAGNATTNTTATTCACATTTTTTGTATTGTAGAATTTNAGATCTAATGCACCAACTCTACCNGAATAGTTTTGCAAAACGTTAAAACCNGACCAANTAGTAANATCGATAGATTTATTATAAATATCTAGCAAAAAGTAGAAAATATTTTCTGCATCATCGCTAATCAAAGGGCCTTGGCCTATTATAAAGATTGGCTTTTTTGATTTTTTAAGTAACTTTTTATATTTTAAACTTTTCAAATTATTGAGGGAATAGTAGTCATGACCAATATTTAGAGAGTCAAGATTTGTTTTTCTTTTTTCACCAAAATTAAAAACTTGAAACTTTTCATCGCTGTATTTAATTCTTTGCCTCAGTCTAGCATTAATTAAAGGAGCTTCTTTTCTTAAATCTGTACCAACTAGTATACATAAATCTGATTCATCTATTCCAGATATTGTGCTATTGAATAAATATGAAAAGCGTTTGCTTGGAATAAAAAATGATTGATCTTGTCTGCAGTCATAGTTTTTAAAATTGAGCTTGTCTAATAATAATTTAAAGGAAAATACTGACTCGCAATCCAGTGTATTNCCAACTAGGGCGAATAACTTACTATCTTTAGTTTTTAATAATTTATTTTTTAAAATATGAAATGACTTTTCTTCAGAAATTTCAACTAGTTTGGCATCTTTTTCTCTAAAGTAAAATCTATCAAGCCTTTGATGGTTTAAACCATCATAAGCAAATCTTGTTTTATCGGAAATCCATTCTTGGTTAATATCTTCATTAATTCTTGGAAGCACCCTGAGAACTTTGTCACCCTTAGAATCAACTCTTATATTACTTCCTAACGCGTCGAATACGTCAATACTATCTGTTTTTTTAAGTTCCCAAGGCCTTGCAACAAAAGCNTATGGTTTNGATGTTAATGCTCCTACCGGACATAAATCGATTACATTACCTGATAGTTCTGAATCTATATTTTTTTCTAAAAAGCTTGTAATCTCCGTATTTTCACCCCTCCCAATTGCTCCAAGTTGATAATTTCCAGCAACTTCCTCATTAAACCTTACACACCTTGTACAATGTATACATCTAGTCATATGTGTTTTTATTAGTGGGCCTAAATTTTTGTTAGATACTGCTCTTTTTCCCTCGTTAAATCTACTAAACCCCTGACCGTAAGCCATGGCTTGATCCTGAAGATCACATTCTCCTCCCTGATCACAAATAGGACAATCTAAAGGGTGATTAATTAAAAGAAACTCCATAACACCATTTCTAGCTTTTTCAACAAGTTCTGAGTTTGTTTTAATATTCATTCCCTCAGCCACTGGCATAGCGCATGAGGCTACGGGTTTTCCAGAATTTTCCATTTCCACCAAACACATTCTGCAATTTCCTGCAATCGATAGTCTCTCGTGGTAGCAAAATCTAGGTACTTCTATTCCAGCAATTTCACATGCCTGCAATACAGTTATTCCGTTCTCAACATCGAGGGTTTTATTATTTATTGTTAGTTTAACCATATTTTAGGCCACGTTCTTTTTCTTATTATCAATTCGACTAAGAATTTCTTGTTTAAAATTTTTTAGTAAACCTTGGATTGGCCAAGCTGCGGCATCACCAAGTGCACAAATTGTATGTCCCTCTATTTGTTTAGTTACTTCTTCAAGTAAATCCACTTCTTCAATGGTACATTTATTATCAACTAACTTTCTCATCATTCTCATTATCCAGCCAGTCCCTTCCCTACAAGGTGTACATTGTCCACATGATTCATGATGATAAAACTCAGATAATCTTGCAATTGATGATAGAATATCTGTTTGTTTATTTATCACTATTATACCACCAGTACCCAAGGCAGATCCAGCATTTTTAAGTGAATCAAAGTCCATTAACACATCCTCACATTTGTTTTTTGGGAGTAATGGTACGGATGAACCTCCTGGAATGATAGCCAGAAGATTGTTCCAACCTCCAATAACATCACCAGCATACTTTTGTATTAAATATTTTAAAGGTACTCCCAGTTCTTCTTCAACATTACAGGGTTTGTTAACATGACCTGAAATGCAAAATATCTTTGAGCCAGAATTATTATCATTACCAATATCTGAAAACCATTTAGAACCTTTTCTAAGNATTGTAGGAACTACAGCTATAGTCTCAACATTATTTACAGTAGTTGGCTTGCCGTAAAGTCCGACGTTCGCAGGAAAAGGTGGCTTGAGTCGCGGTTGACCTTTTTTCCCTTCAAGACTCTCAATTAATGCGGTTTCTTCACCACAGACGTACGCACCGGAACCAAGATGCAGATATAGATCAAAGTCAATATTTAATCCAAATATATTCTTTCCTAGGAATTTTTTTTTATAAGCTTCATTGATTGCTTTTTGTAAAATTAAAGATTCGTTATAAAATTCACCTCTTATATAAATGTAACACTTTGTTGCCCCTATTGCATAAGATGATAGCAAGCATCCCTCTATTAGTTTATGAGGTTCATTTCTAATTATATCTCTATCTTTACAAGTTCCTGGTTCTCCCTCATCAGCATTAATAACTAGGTAGTGTTGTTTTTTTATTTCTTTAGGCATAAAGTCCCACTTCATACCAGTAGCAAAACCGGCTCCACCCCTTCCACGAAGTCCAGATTGTTTGATTGTTTCAATAATGTTTTGTCTACTACTCTTTAAGATTTTCTTGGTATTCAACCAATCACCTCTGCTGATTGCGGCTGATATAAATGGATCTTGTGATCCATACAAGTTTGAAAATATTATATTTGACTTTTTTATCATTTCTAACCTTTCATTGGTTCCGAACCTTTTCTTTTAATTTGCGGTCCAATTTTTAATTCCTTACCTTTTTCTAAACCTTCTATTAATTTATNAAAAGANAGTANATCNAANTCCTCAAAATAATTTTCATTAATTTTAACNACNGGNGCNTTNACACACGCTCCTAAGCATTCNACTCTATTTAAAGAAAATTTTTTATCTTCTGATATCTCTCCAATCTTTATTCCTATCTTTTTTTTACATGCCTTTACTATTTCATCAGATCCTCTTAACATACATGGTGTGGTAGTACAGACCTCAATATGATAATTACCAATTGGGGATAAATTGTACATAGTGTAAAAGGTAGCAATTTCAAGCACCTTTATTTCTGGAACTTTAAGAAAATTTGCAACATATTCTATGGCCTTTTTTGGAACCCAGCCATTATTCTGAGATTGAGCAAGCATTAATAAAGGCATAATAGAACTTTCAGGATAATTGGACGGATAGTTTTTTTTAATATCTAAAGCTTTGTCTAAGTTTAACTTAGAGAATTTAAACTCTGGTGGCTGTATGGATTCATCAGCAATTTTTCTAAAACTATTTTCACTCATCTATCAATTTCACCAAAAACAATATCTAAGCTGCCTATTATTGCAACTAAATCTGATAACATATGACCTTTAGATAGAAATTCAGTTGCCTGGAGAAATGGGAATCCTGGAGCTCTTATCTTACACCTGTATGGTTTATTAGTACCATCTGAAACTAGATAAACACCAAATTCGCCCTTTGGAGCTTCCACACAGGTATAGGTCTCCCCTTTTGGAACATGAAAACCNTCAGTGAAGAGTTTAAAATGATTAATCAAAGCTTCCATAGATGATTTCATAGCATCTCTTTTGGGCGGTACTATTCTAGGATCAGAGGAAATACATTTACCTGAAGGAATCTTTTTTAAACATTGATTAATAATACTTAATGATTGTCTCATTTCCTCAATTCTAACTAAAAATCTCTCATAACAATCTCCGTTAGTACCAACTGGAACTTTAAAATCAATATCCTCATAACAATCATAAGGTTGATTCTTCCTTAAATCCCAATTAAGTCCACTTGCTCTAACACAAGGTCCTGTGAAGCCCCAATTTAGTGCCTCTGACACTGTTATTTTACCGATATCAACGGTTCTTTGCCTAAATATCCTGTTTGATTCTAAAAGCTTTTCTAAATCATTAATATGCTTTGGAAATATGTCGCAAAAGGTTTTTATATCCTCTTCAATGCCATCTGGAAGATCTCTATGAACTCCACCAGGTCTGAAATATGCAGAATGTAATCTTGAGCCAGATACCCTTTCATAAAATTCCATTAAAACTTCCCTATCTTCAAATAACCAGAGAAATGGGGTCATCGCACCTACATCAAGTGCAAAAGTCGTAATATTCAAAATATGGTTAAGTATTCTTGTTATTTCAGAAAAAATAACTCTTATATATTGCCCCCTCTTAGGAACTTGAATGCTGAGTAGTTTTTCTATAGCTAGAGCAAATGCATGTTCTTGACACATAGGTGACACGTAATCTAATCTGTCGAAATATGGAAGTGCTTGGATATAGGTTTTATTCTCAATTAATTTTTCAGTTCCTCTATGAAGTAAACCTATATGAGGATCAGCCCTTTCGACAACTTCTCCATCTAACTCTAAAATCAATCTCAAAACTCCATGAGCAGCGGGGTGTTGAGGGCCAAAATTCATAATATAGTTTTCTTTTTTAGTCATTTTCAGCTTTAGCTTTCTCGTCACCAGGTAAATATTCACTCATACCTTCCCATGGACTTAAATTATCGAAATTTCTATAGGCCTGATCAAGTTTAACAGGCTCTTTAACAACTTTATTTAATTCCTCATCATATCTTACTTGAGTAAACCCTGTTAATGGAAAATCTTTTCTCAAAGGATGACCTTCAAAATCATAATCAGTCAAGATTCTTCTCAAATCTGGATGTTCACTAAATCTTATACCAAATAAATCCCATATCTCTCTTTCATACCAGTTGGCACAACAAAAAACATCACATATAGATTGAACTGATTCATCTTCAGATAATTTCACTTTAATTTTTAATCTAAAGTTTTTTGTAACACTCAAAAAATTGTAAACAACTGAAAATCTTTTGGTTTCACTGGGAAAGTCAATTGCAGTTATGTCAATTAATGTATCAAGGTTAAATGAAGGGTTATCTTTTAAAAAAAGAATTACTTTTTTTAGATCGTTTTTAGAACAAACTAAAGATATTTCATCACTTTTTACTTGAACTTTGTATTTACAAAAGGTCAAAAGATTTTTAATGAGTTCAGATATTTCTGCTACGTACTGTTTGTTAAAAGTTATCATGTCCTATAAATTTTATTATCTCTCATAATTTTTTTTTGAAGTTGAAGCATTCCATATAGAAGTGCCTCGGCAGTAGGAGGACAACCTGGAACATATATATCAACTGGCACAATTTTATCGCACCCTCTGACCACTGAGTATGAATAGTGATAGTATCCACCCCCATTCGCACAACTCCCCATAGATATTACCCAACGAGGTTCTGGCATTTGATCATAAACTTTTCTCAAAGCCGGTGCCATTTTATTTGTTAGTGTTCCAGCAACAATCATCACATCGGATTGTCTTGGACTTGGCCGAAAAACTATTCCAAACCTATCGAAATCATATCTGCTAGCTGCTGATTGCATCATTTCAACTGCGCAACATGCCAGACCAAAACTCATAGGCCATAAAGAACCAGA
>NHBS01000020.1 GCA_002167825.1 Pelagibacteraceae bacterium TMED13 | reverse complement strand
TATTATTCAGAAGAATTTTCTTTTTTTCCTTCTGGACCTTTTGAGACAGTAACCATTGCTGGCCTCAATAACCTTTCAGCAATCTTATATCCCTTTTGCATTTCTTCTATAATTACTCCTGATTTTTTATCACTGTTCTTATAAGAAACTGCCTGGTGAAGTTCTGGATTAAAAGTATCACCCATTGATTCAAATGGTTTCACACCATTTCTTTCAAATACCACATGCATTTCCTTCTCAACAGATTCAAGACCCACAACAAGGTTTTTCAATATCGAGGATGCTTCTAAATCATCTTTTGGAATTGAATAGATTGCCCTTTGAAAGTTATCAGAGACTGTTAAGATGTCTAATGAGAAATTTTTTATTGAGAATTTATGACTATCACTTAATTCTTTCTCATGTCTTTTTCTCAAATTATCATTCTCTGCAAGCTCCCTTAGCAATTTGTCTTCAACATCTTTAAGTTTCAACTTTAAATCTTCAATTATTTTTGTATCTTGAGTCTCCTGTATTTTTTTATCTGTTACTTTGGAACTATTGGAGGCTTTTCTCTCTGTTTTTTTTTTTTGTTCTGTTTGTTTTATATCTTTCATTTCAATCACTTAAACTCCTTACTTTATTTCAAATTTTTCACTTATTAGTTTTGCTGTATAATCTACAACAGGAATGATTTTTGCGTAATTTATTCTCATTGGCCCTATAACCCCAATCGCTCCTATAATCTCTTTATCTTGATTTTTAAAGGGGCTTATAATTGTAGAGCAACCTGTTAAACCAAATAGATTGTTCTCTGAGCCAATATAAATCTGCATACCCTCTGCCGTTTGCGTTTCTTCAATAATACCCATCAAGTTTTTTTTATTTTCTAGTTCTTCAATTAAGATCCTTACATCCTCAAGTTGCTCCAATGCCTTAACATCCTCTAAAAGTTTGGAAGTTCCAGTTACTATTAATTTACTTTTTTTACTCGCATCATCCCAACAAGCAAATCCCTCGTCAATTAACTTTCTTGAGGCCCTATCAATTCTTATTTTATCACTTTTTATCTGTTCCTTAATTAGCTTCTTACTTTCAAGAAGGCTTTTTCCTTTAGTGATAGAGTTCAAGTAATTTGTCGTTTCAATCAAAAGTGAGCTTGGAAGACCTTTAGGAATTTCTATGATTCGATTTTCTATCATACCGTTCTCGGTAACAAGAATTACTAAGGCTCTATCGTTACTAACTGGAACGAATTCTATATGTTTTAATCTTCCACCCATTTTAGGGGCAACAACTATACCGGCACAATCTGATAACCCTGAAAGTAATTCGCTTGCATTATTACATAAATCCTCAATGCTTTTTGGTTCATTATTTATGGTCTTTTTAATTTCCTCACATTCATCATTCTTTATCCTACCAACTTGAAGTAATCCATCGACAAAAAATCTTAAACCCAGATCAGTCGGAACTCTTCCAGCTGATGTGTGGTTTGATTTTAATAGTCCCGATTCTTGTAAATCAAACATTACATTTCGAATAGAGGCTGGAGAAAGTTGTTCTCCCATTTTGAAGGATAATCTTCTTGAGCCTACTGGATTACCAGTTTTTAAAAAATCATCAACTATTAGAGAAAAAATTTCTTTTGATCTCGCATTTAGGTCTTTTAAATGCGATGGGATAGATTTGTTAAAATTATTTTTTACTATTTTTAGATTGTTTGTTAGTTTCATAATAATAATTATACATGACTATAACTAAAATATGAAATGAGAAAATTCAATAGAAAAAATTTTGAGACGCGAGAAATTTCAATTCAAAAAAATTTTGTAGAGAATTCTGATGGTTCCTGTTTAATTTGCTTTGGAAAAACTATGGTCATTTGTACAGCAATCATTGAGAATGATGTGCCTAGTTGGCTTAAAGGAAAAGGCACGGGATGGGTTACCGCCGAATATGGTATGCTTCCTGGTTCAACTTCGTCAAGAAATAGAAGAGAATCAAAATTAGGTAAACAAACTGGCCGAACAACAGAAATACAAAGACTTATTGGTAGATCCCTTAGATCAATAATTGATTTGAATTGTTTAGGTGAAAAATCAATAATTGTTGATTGTGATGTGATCCAAGCAGATGGGGGAACAAGAACTGCAAGTATTACTGGAGGATTCGTAGCGTTAAGTTTAGCAATAAAAAAATATATGAGTCCAAATAAATCTATTCAAAATCCGATCAAGGACTATGTCGCTGCTATCTCCTGTGGAATTGTAAAAAATGAGGTTTTAGTAGATCTAGATTACTCCGAAGATTCAATCGCTGATGTAGATGCAAACTTTGTTATTACTCAAAAGTCCGGTTTCTCTGAGGTTCAAGCAACTGGAGAAGAAAATACATTTCAGAAGGATGAACTAGTAGATATGATGGAAAAGGTTGAATTAGTTTCAGAAAAAATCTTTGCGATCCAAAAAGGTGCACTTGAATAATTATCTTATTAAAGACAAAAAAGTAGTTGTAGCAACTCACAACAAGGGAAANGTTGAAGAGTTCAAAATTCTATTCTCAAAATATAACATTCAGATAATGACTTCTGACGATTTAAATATAGATGATGTAGAAGAAACCGGTAAATCTTTTGAAGAAAATTCAATTATAAAGGTTAAAACTATCCCAAATGATTATGTAGCAATTGCTGATGATTCCGGCTTATGTGTAAAGATTTTGAATCAAGAACCAGGCATCTTTTCTGCACGTTATGCAAAAAAATATGGTGGTTGGACTGAAGCAATGAAAAAAATATACTCAAGAGTAGAAGAAAAAAAAAATCCAGATTTTTCTGCAAAATTTGTTAGTTGTTTGTCTCTTAAGTTATGTAATGGAAAAATATTTACCTACATTGGTGAAATAAAAGGCAAAATAACCTGGCCACCAAAAGGTGATAATGGCTTTGGCTATGATCCTTTTTTCATCCCAATTGGTGAGAATTTAACATATGGTGAGGTTGAATATAGTACAAAGATTCTCTCAGATCATAGAAGCGTAGCATTCAAAAAACTTGCTAGAGTTCATTTAAGGAACAGCTAGAGATATTTATAACTTCGTTATTCTTTAGAACCTTCTTTAGAAATGTTTCTCTTCTAAGTAATCCCGAATTAATTTTACTATTACTGAACTCTCCAGAATATATCTTGTTACTTTCCTCAAAATCTTGGTATTGATTTACTAGGTCAATTAAGTCGTATATATAAAAATTGAAAGATAACGGTTCCTTGGAAAATATTTCTTTGAAGTCATTTTTGAAACTCTCAGGTTTATTTTTTAAGCTAGTTACATAAAAACTACCTTCGAAAACTTTATCAAGTCTATTAGTATCCTCCCATAGACTTGTTCCATAAATGAATGTATTTTGGGAATTAACATCATAAAAGGCTAAATGAGATAACACCTCAACGAGTTTATCCCCTTGTGAAGCGATAACTACCGCATCATATGGCACATCTAGGGTAAGTTGCTTTTCAAGGTTCTTTAATTGAAAATCTTTTTCTTTTTTATTAATTGATTTATCGTTTTTTACTCTATTGATTTCCTCATCCAATCTAATTCTCCTACTTTCATATCTACTTAAAATTTTCATTTCATTATTTAAGTCCATTGAATCAGTTAACTCAAAATACTCAAGTTTTACATCATTCTCTTGATCATTTTGAAACTTTCTAAAACTATCTTGAATGACTTGACCATATTTATTTCTTGGAAAAATTAATAGAACCCTTCTAAGATCATTTTCTATTATATTTTGCCTTATGCATGCAATCTGATCATCAGGGTTCTCACCTGAAACTATTACATTCTCTGAAACATTTGAAAAGTCAGGAGAGAGGCTGAAAAATGTTGCATCCTCATCAGAGAAAAAGCTATTAAGTTCTTTGGTTTCATCTGAAAAAATTGGTCCAATAAAGACCTTTATACCCTCGTTTAATCCCTCCTTGGCAGCCTTAACTGCTCCGGAGGGTTGTCCTTTAGTATCATAAATTTTAAAAATTAGATTATTTGGTTTCGTACTCATGCTATACCTTAAAGAATTCATTACTAAATCGCCTGCGGCTTTTTTTTCACCAGTTAATGGAAGAAGCATCCCAACTTTTAAAAATCTTGTTTTTGAGATATCTTCTTTTTTTTTTTCATCAATTTCTTTTTTGTAAAAAGCTACTTTTTCTTCATTTTTATTTACATCGAATATATTTTTAATTTTGGAAGAAACTTCCTTTTCGTTAACATCTTGTTTTTTATTATTTTGGACTTTTTCTTGGATCTTTTTAGTCTGAATACTTTCTTCCATTTCATCTTGTTGTTTTCTTATAAGATCACTCTTTGTTATTTTAGCTGATTTTATAGTTTTTGTTTCTCTATCATTTTTATTTTTTAAATCCTCTTTTGAGTCCTTTATTTTAGACTTTTCATTAAGTTGTTGTTTTGTAGATAGTTTGTCTTCATCTGAGTTGTCATCAAACAAATCAAAGAAGAAGCTTATTATTTCACTTTTATCTTTTCTTGCCTCGCCTATGATACTAATATCTGACAGTGTTAGATCACCTTTATTCTTTGTTTTTTTCTTTTTCCTAATTGTAACATTTGAATCCTCTTTGACTGAAGCATCGTCTTTTGGGGACTTCAAAACTTCTTCTTGTCTTATTTCTTTTTTTGAAGCCTCCTGACTAGAAAAAACACTAAAATTTCTGCTTGATTCGCAGCTAATAAGAATAAAAAGCATTAATATAAGAAAAAGCCTTAACAATTGGTTAGACTTAAAGTAATTTAAATTTATTAAATACATGCTCAAAAAAATCTTAATATTTTGTTTCATTATAATTTTATATAATAAAAGCTTTAGTGATGTAAATACAGATAAAATTATCAATTATCTGAGTAGTTTTAATACATTGAAGTCAAATTTCATTCAAGTAAATACTAATGGTGATATTCTTACTGGTAAAATTGCATTGATTCGTCCTGGAAAATTTAGAATTGAATATAACGAAACGTCCCTATTGATTATCTCCGATGGAAAGAANGTTGCGGTCATAAATAAGGATATAAAAAGTNTTAGCTTTTACAGTCTAAAAGATCTNCCTGCAAGCATNATACTTTTTAAAGATATTTCACTTAATGCTATACATTTACTTAAAAGTAAAAACTTAGAAAATAGAATTGAGATCACTTTTACCACAAATAAAAAGAAAAATGACGAAGTAATTCAAATTACATTTGAGAAACAGCCTCTTATTATGAAAAAATGGTCAATAGATGGTATTAACGAAACTAAAACTGAAATAATGTTTAATAATCTGTTACTGGACAATCAAATTGACGTTAAATTATTTGATATTGAAAGAGAGGATCCAAGAATTAGAATCTGGAAGAATTAGCTTTTTAAAATGTATTTGTTTCTTGTTTGAACCAAAATTTTTGGTGAATTTGGGTCTGATTCTAACTTTCTTCTTAATCTGTATACCAAAGACTCGAGTGTATGTGTTTCTACTTTTGCGTTATAATCCCAAACATACTCAAGTAACTCCTTTTTTGTGAAACCTTCTTTATTTTTATACAAAAAATTTAAAAACTTGCTTTCAAGTGTTGTTAGTCTTATTTTTTCTTTTCTTCTCTCACTTATAAGTTCCGATGAAGTTAAAATAAACTCACCAATTTTTTTTCTTTGTCTAATTCTAACAATGCTATTAAAAAATTTTTCTACCTGTTCAACAAAATCAAAAGGTTTAATCGGAGGGTAAATAAAATGAAGGTTTCCCAAAAGATTAGTCTTAATATTATCTTCACGAATAATAAAAATTACATAATGAGGATACTTTTTTAAGATTTTTTCAAATTTTAACATCTCTTTTTTTGAAGTTATATCAATGATTAGTAAACTTGTTTCCTCGTTGTTATATCCAAGATCTTCTATATTATTTAAGTTTATGAATTTTATTCCTTTCTTTTCAATTAAAAAAGAAATTTCATTTTTGATGCATTTACTTTTAAAAAAACCTATTATTGACTTATTTGTTTTCATTTGTAGTTTGTATGAAATTTATTCGCCTTTTGAAAAATAATAGTAAAGATTCATCCTATCTTCTATTAGATAAAAAAAAAGTTAATTGTAAAATTGGTGCAAATGGCATTGGAATAAAAGCTCGCGAGGGTGATTTTGTTACACCTAAAGGGATATTTTCATTAGAAAAAGTTTTTTTTAGGGCAGATAGAATGAAAAGGCCAAAAACCTCACTCAAAATAAAAAAAATACAAAAATTCTACTTTTGGTGCTCTGATCCAAAAACAGTAAATTATAATAAACTTTTAGTTAAAAAAAAGAATTATAAATGCGAAAATTTATATAGAAACGATTCTTTATACGATATTGTTTTGCAAACCTCCTTTAATAGTAATCCAGTTAGAAAACATAAAGGGAGCGCAATTTTTATTCATTGTTCTGAAAAAGGTAGGAACTTTACAGAGGGTTGTATAGCATTAGAAAAAAAAGATCTTGTTTCTCTTTTAAGTAAAATAAATAAATCTACCAGACTAATTATTGACTAGGCCCTATGACCAAAAATTGCAGATCCAACCCTTACAAGAGTAGATCCATTTTCAATTGCAATCTCAAAATCCTTAGACATCCCCATACTTAAATGTTGGAGATTACATTCTTCCTTTTTTTTTCTTAATAATTTAAAATGTTCCAAGGGATTGTCATTTACAGGAGGAATACACATCAAACCTGTAATATTTAATTTCATATCGTTTTTTGCCCATCTAACAAAAGTTTTAACTTCAGAGAAATCTAATCCAGACTTTTGAGCTTCATTACCTGTGTTAACCTGTACAAAGAATTCATGAGTATCTTTCCCAATTTCAATTTTTGAAGAAATTTTCTTCACTAGCTTTTCCCTGTCAATAGTTTCAATTACGTCAAAAACCTCTAGTGCTGCATTAATTTTATTAGATTGCAGAGGCCCTATTAAGTGTAATTCTATATTTTTATATTTTTTTTTTAAAGGTAACCACTTACTTGAGGCTTCTTGCACTTTATTTTCTCCAAAAATAAAGTGTCCTTCTGTAATTAAAGGTTCTATATTCTCAGAGGGAAATGTTTTTGAAACTGCAATAAGATTTGTTTTTGCGTTACTTTTTTTTTTTAGCACATCAATTTTTGCTTTTATGTGTTTATAATTTAATAAGATTTCTTGAATTTTCATATGCTTAATAAATTTAATTATAATAAAAAGTCAATCCCAAAAAAATGGTTTTTCTATAATCTAGCTATTAATAGTAATCGTACTATTTTATTTTCGCTTGATAATAAAGTTGGTGTTATTTTTTTTAATAAATACAATAAAAATGAACATTCATTGTTTGAAAGAATGGGACCGCTTGTTAGTTTTTGTAAAAAAAAAGGAATTGATTTCGTAATTCCTTTTTCATCTTATTGGGCTAGAAAATATAGGGCCTTTGGCGTTTTAATTGAAAAAGATGAAATAATGGCAAAAAATAAAAGAATTTTGAAAGTTTTAAAAAAAAGATTTAAGATTATTTGTAAGGTGCATAATCAAGTCGAAGCAATAAAAAAAAAAGATATTGCAGATATTTTTTTTATAAGCCCTGTCTTCCCTTCAAGCTCTCACCCTAATCAAGCTCCATTAAAAAATTACATTTTTCTTTATCTTTGTCATTTGCTAAAAAGTAAGAATATTTATGCTTTAGGAGGTATGAATGACAAAAACTTTAAAATTAAAAATTCCCTATCTATTTCAGGGTTTGGTGGCATAAGTACTTTTAGGAAATGATATGAATGAATATAATCCAAAAAAAATAGAAAGAAAATGGCAAAAAGTATGGGAAGGTAACAATTCATTTGTATCTGAATTAGATAAAGAAAAAAAAAAATTCTACGTTTTAGAAATGTTTCCATACCCATCAGGTAATATTCATATGGGTCACCTCAGGAACTATACTATTGGGGATGTTATTGCTAGGTTCTATAAAGCAAATAAATATAATGTTTTACACCCTATGGGATGGGATAGCTTTGGTATGCCTGCAGAAAACGCAGCAATTGAGAATAAAACAAATCCAAAGTCATGGACTGAAGAAAATATCAAAAATATGAGACAACAGTTAAAGTCCATAGGTTTATCTATAGATTGGAATAGGGAAATATCAACATGCTCAAAAGAGTATTATAAACATCAACAAAAAATCTTTATTGATCTTTATAAAAAAAATTTAATTTATAAAAAAGATAGCTATGTTAACTGGGATCCTGTTGATAATACTGTTTTAGCAAATGAACAAGTCATTGATGGTAAAGGGTGGAGATCAGGCGCAATTATCGAAAAACGTATGCTTTCGCAGTGGTTTCTAAAAATTACTGCATTTGCTGAAGAATTGTTAGAAGATCTAGATGATCTTGATAATTGGCCTAGTAAGGTTAAATTAATGCAGAAAAATTGGATTGGCTTATCTAATGGGGTCGAGATTAAATTTAAAGTGAAAGATATTGATAAAGATATCTCTATATTTACAACTAGGCCTGAAACACTTTTTGGCGCTGCGTTCTTAGGTTTGTCGGTAGAGCATCCATTAAGTGAGAGATTAGAAAATTTAAAAGAGTTTAAGGATTTCAAAAATAGATGTCTACGCGCAACTAATAAAAATATTGATGAAGAAAAAATTGGATTTTTCTCTGGTCTTGTAGCAGAACATCCACTAAATGAAAATATACAAATTCCGATTTACTTTACAAATTATGTTCTCATGAACTATGGAACTGGTGCTATCTTTGGTTGCCCCGCGCATGATGAGCGAGATTATGAGTTTGCTCTAGATAAAGATATCAATTTTTCTTCTGTTTTTAAAAATAAGAATTATCTTCCTTATGTAGAAAAAAATGAAAATGACATAATGCAAAATTCAGAATTTCTTGATGGGTTAGTTCTTAAAGAGGCAAAAAAATTAGTTATTAGTAAAATCATAGAACAAAATAAAGGAAGTGAAAAAAAAACNTATCGTTTAAGAGATTGGGGAATATCGAGGCAAAGATATTGGGGCTGTCCAATACCTATAATTTATTCTGAAGATGGAAANGTCTCAACAGTTGACGAGTCNGAACTTCCTATTACCTTGCCAGAAGATNTAAATCTATNAGAAAGTGGAAATCCCCTTGATAGTCACCCNACCTGGAAGTTCGTCAAGTGTAAAAAAACAAATAAACAANTCATCAGAGAAACAGACACCCTAGACACCTTTTTTGATTCATCATGGTACTTTTTAAGGTTTTGTTCGCCACATACTGACAAGGAGCCTTTTGATGCAAAAGAAGTAAAATATTGGATGTCAGTTGACCACTATATCGGAGGAATCGAACACGCTATTCTTCATCTACTTTATTCAAGGTTCTTCTCAAGAGCACTAAAAAAGTGTGGGTATGATATTCCTACAGAACCCTTTAAAAAACTTGTAACGCAAGGTATGGTTTGTCATGAAACCTTCAAAACAAAAAATGAAAACCCAAAATGGATTAATCCAAATAATGTTTTAACAGAGGGTGATAAATTTTACACCATCGAGAATGGGGAAAAGGTTGATGTGTTAAAAGGTAGGTCAGAAAAAATGAGTAAATCAAAAAAGAATGTAGTCGATCCCGATTCTATTATTTCNAAATACGGCGCTGATACTGCAAGATTATTCATGATATCTGACTCTCCACCGGAAAGAGATCTTGAATGGTCANTAGATGGTATAAAGGCAACATACAAATATTTGAATAAAATATATAATTTTCTTATTTCAAATAAATTTAACTTCACAACAAAACTAGATTTAGATAAGAGCAAACTCAATAATGATGAATTACTGATGTATGATTTTTTAAACTCTGTGATTACAAATTATACTGATGATATTAAAAATTACAAATTTAATAATGCTGTAGCTAAAATTAGGGAGCTATCTAACAAATTGATAAAACAAAANGTTTCAAAGCCACTCTTTGATTATTGTTGGTCGACTTATTTAAGATTATTTTCAATCATTATACCGCATTTTTCATCAGAACTTGCNGAAATTGCTGGCTTTAACAAAAATTTTGAGAATATCTNTTGGCCTACAGCAGAANTTAATAAAAAAATAAACAATAACGCATTGGTTATTCTTCAAGTAAACGGTAAAAAAANGGGAAGCTTGTCANTCGATAAAAAAATGAGTAAAGATGATATTNTAAAAATATTATCAANCTCAGAAAAATACTCNNGTATANTNGATGGTAAAATAAAAAAGATTATATATGTTCCNAATAAAATAATAAACTTTGTAAAATGAAAAANATATTCACATTAATAATTNTNAGCNTTTTGTTTTTTCAAGTCTCATGNTCGTTCAAGCCTCTTTACACCCAAAAAAGCTTTAGCCCATACAAACTNAATGTNATTATTAAGCAAAAAGGTAAATANAGNAATAATGTCGTTTTGATGAAGAATATCCTTGAAAANAGNTTAAATAATCCAAATTCTAAGCCGTCAAATCTAAAGTTAATAGTATCTTTGAATATAAAAGTTAATAATTTAGGTGTAAATAAAGACCTNAATACCTTTGGTAAAAGAGTTACCATTCTAGTAAATTANGNTATGTATGATANAAANGGACCCTTAACCNANGGCANNCTNGAAAATAGTANTACATTCAATTTTTCATCCAACGATTATGGAAACCTTTCATCTCTNGAAGATTCATATTCTAAACTTGTTAAAGATACNTCCGAGAGTNTAGCAAACTTAATTTTNGCTGAAAATTTCNATCGAAAACTAATTCCATGAACATTAAATTTAATAGCTTATTTACAGGAATTAATGAANATATTAANAAAAAAGCCATGGTTTTTTATGGACCAAATATTGGGAAAATTGATGANTGTATAAATTCAGTTGTATCGTTAAAAAGAAAANACCANAAAATTGANNTTATTTANANATACTCTGANGAGCTCAAATCAGGTGAAATTAAAAATGTCNTCCATCAAAACAATTCATTAGATTTATTTGGNAANNTGACTGTNATTNTATTNCGTTTATTTAATGAGAAANTATCNANAGAAATAATTGAATCNCTCAATGNTATCCAAAATAATGGGCTAAAAATCATAATCAGGGCAGAACAACTAGGGGTAAAATCTATATTAAGAAAATATTTTGAAAAAACCGAAGATTTACTTATCGTACCTTGTTATGAAGAAAGTGCATTTGAAAAAAAAAAATATGTAGAAGACTTTTTCAGAAGGGAAAGAATCTCAGTAACAGAATCATTCATAACTACACTTTCAGACCACTTAAGTAATGACAGATTAGAGATCAGAGATGAATTAAATAAAATTCAACTATTAACTGAGGGGGAAAATTCAAACATAGAAAATTTAAATATTTTTTATGATTCTGTTTATTCTGATGAAATAGAATTTATCAATTCTTTAGTTTCGGGGAAAGTGGACTCATACTTAAGCAAACAATTTGATCGGCTGACTCAACTTAGAAGTGAACAAATTAGGTGTACTTCTATTCTTCTAGAACATTTTTACAAACTCTTCAAAGTTAAATTCCTTCTAAGTGAAGGGGTATCAAATCAAGAAGCACAATCCACACTTAAACCGCCTATATTTTTTAAGTATAAAAATGACTTTGAAAAACAGTTATCAATGTGGAGTCTTAGGAACTTGGAAATGATTATTAAAAAATTAATACTAAGTAAAAAAAAATTCTTTAAAGGTGATGCAACCGCATCCGCATATTTTTTTGGATGTTTAATTAAAATTATAAAAATGAAGATTAATTTAACTTAACTTTTGTATAAACTCTAGAAGAGTTTGTTTTACTTCTACTTTTTTTTTATTAGTGTCTATTAAAAGTGAAATTTTTTTGGATTTACTGAANTTTTTTTGGTTTTTNAGAATTTTTTTAAGTTTGNCTTCACTCATATTTTTTCTTTTTAAAACTCTCTTTTTNTGANTTTCTTTATTTAAAAATAANTAAATTATAAAATCATACTCATCTTCTAGTTTTTTTTCAAAAAGAAGTGGNATATCAAAAAAAAGAATTTNNTTTTTNTTATTCTTNTCNAGAAAATCTNTTTTANTAATTTCAAGATAATNATAAATAATTTTCTCCAANCTTCTCAACTGCATCGATGANGANAANACGTAGTCCGAGAGTGCAANTTTATTAATTNGTCCNTTCTTAAAAAATAAATTTTTNACTTTATTTTCAAAAGTATTTTTTATTTCATTTTTAAGATTTTTAACCAAATACAGATTACTGATTTCCTTATCACATTGAAAAACTTTGTATCCAGCTTTTAAGAGAATATTAGATATTGTGGTTTTTCCTGACCCTATATTTCCAGTTATTGCTATCTTTTTCATAAATGGTTTCTTTTGATACCCAATAATCTTACTGCTTGGTCTATATCATTCTTATTAAGCTTAATATTAAACCATTTTTTGAAAGATTCTGCTGCTTGTCTTATTAGCATATACTTTCCATTGACGTTTTTTTGTGAATCAATTCCTCTATTGTTTGCCATCATATTAAATATCGTAAATTCTTGGTTATAATTTATATCATAAACGAAGCCTTGCATGGACATACCTTTCAAGTAGTTGTCTAATTTATGATCGGCTTTCATGCCTAGATAACTTGTATTAATAAAAAGTTCAACTCGAGACGGCACATTAAAAGATAGATCATGAATTATCCATTTAGTATTCCTTGAGATCCCTGCTGCTTTAAAATTATTTGCTAAATTTTTAGCATTAGAGATTGTTCTATTACATAAATATATAACACTTGGTTCATACTTAATTAATTCTGACAATACCCCATATGCGGCTCCACCTGCACCCAGTATTTGTATAATTTTTGGAACAGAAAAATTAAAGTCATCTTTTAAAGAATTACAAAAACCAATTCCATCTGTATTACCACCAATTACTTTTCCACCCCTTTTGTAAATTGTGTTAATAGCTTTTGCTAAGTGTGCGGATTCATCAATATCGTCTACAACATTATTAAATTTTGTCTTGAAGGGAACCGTTATATTTACCCCCTTAATTTTGTCTTCTCTTATTTTTTTAATCAAATCGAGTTTTTGTTTTTCGAAAATTCCATCGTCTAGACTAAGTTTTAATTTCTCATAACGAAAGGCTAAATTATATCTTGTCAACCAATAGTTATGTATCATTGGTGATTTTGAGTGTTCAACTGGATTACCAACAACAAATAATTTTTTCATTTTTTGATACTTTCAATAAATTTATTAGCTGGGAAGCCTATTATTGTTTCCAGATCTCCCTCAATTATTTCTAGAAAATTATACTTATTATTTTCTTCTATTTTATATGAACCAACGCAATTTAAAGCTGTTTGTTTATTTTTTGCTAAATAGATTTCAATGTCGTTATCACTAATGTTTCTCATTTGTAATATCGCTTCCTTTGTTTCTTTAAAAACAACATCATCGCTACATATAACAACAATAGAGCTGATAAGCTTATGTTCTTTGTTTCTTAAAAAAATTAAATTCTGCTTCGCTTCATTTATTGTTCTAGGTTTATCTATCAACTTGCTTTCACAAATCAGTATTTGGTCAGATCCAATTATTATCTCATCTTTCTTTTCAATTACGGATTGTGCCTTTGATTTTGCGAGCATTTCTACAATCTTTGTAAAAGGTATTTTTTTTTTTTTAATAATACTTTCATCGATTTTATGGGGGCGTATNTGAAAACTTATCTTCTGGCGTTTTAAATATTCAATTCTAGCTTGACTTGATGAAGCAAGAATAATCTGTTGGTATTTTGTTGATAATTTCATTTTTTTTAAGTTTTGTTGTTTCTGTTCCATTTTATTAATTTTTAATACACTTTGAAACTTTGTTGATATTTTTATNCACNTCTATNTTCTATTTATCAACANNTTTTTTTTCTTTNTTNTTTTCGGCTTATTTAAACATTCTTTCACAGNCTATCCACANNTTTATTTTGCNTTTTNTTGTTGATACNTTGTTATTAAGTTTTATTAACATTATTCNCTTCTCAACAACAACAACAACCTATATATATATATANTTGTAGTAANANTATGGATAAAANTATNAAAATATGGTTAATGAGACAGGCTGGTAGNTATTTGCCNGAATATCANGAAATACGAAAAAAAGAANAGNANTTNNTGAANCTTTGTTTTAACCCTAAATTNGCNTGTAATATTTCANTACANCCAATTCAAAGATTTAATTTTGATTTNATAATNTTATTCTCTGATATACTTGTTATACCNNANGCTCTTGGTCAAGANGTNCANTTTAAAGAANNNATAGGNCCAGTATTAGGAGAATTAGAGTANAATAAANTANAGGTTGACTTAACNCAAAANATNGAAAAATTAGCAGCAGTTTTTGAAACAATAAAANTAATAAAAAAGCAAGTTAAGGATAAAGANTTAATTGGNTTNTGTGGCGGACCATTCACAGTTTTAAATTATATGATAGAACAAGGGACATCTAAAACACATGACAAGATAATAAATCATATAAAAAAACAAGCGGACAAATCATTACAATTAATAGAAATAATAACAGAAGTTTCGATAGAGTATTTAAAAAAACAAATAGATAGTGGAGTAGATTTTATTAAAGTGTTTGATTCATGGGCAGGGTTGTTAGTTGGAGATGATTACAAGAAGTTTGTTACGGAGCCAAATAAGAAAATAGCTCAAGAAATTAAAAAATATTCACCAGAAACAAAGCAGATATTTTTTCCTAGGGGGTCAAACGAAAATTATCTAACATTTATAAAAGAAGTAAAGCCAGATGTAATAGCATTAGATGAAAAATTTCCTGAGGAAGTTTTTTCATATGCTAAAAAACATAATATTACTCTTCAAGGCAATTTACCGCCAAGTCTTTTAATTGAAGGAGGAGTAAAATTAAGGGAGGGAATAAAAAATATATTGAATACATTTCAAGGTAATAAACATATATTTAATTTGTCACACGGGGTTTTACCTCAGACGCCAATAGAGAACGTAGAGATATTAGTAGAAGAAATAAAGAATTACAATGAAGCCTAAAGATCATATAAAAATTCCAAACCCAAAAGTGGGAGTAATACTTGTCAACTTAGGAACACCAGAAGCAACAAACTATAAATCAATGTGGATATACTTGAGGGAGTTTTTAAGTGATAAAAGAGTAATTGAGTTGCCAAGAATATTGTGGTTACCAATTCTTTATTTTATAATCTTGATAGTAAGGCCAAAAAAATCAGGTAAATTATATGAAAAAATTTGGAATAAAAAAAAAGGAATATCACCTCTAAAAGAAATAACAATAAAAGTAACCGAAAAATTAAAGGGGAAGTTAAAAACAGAGAAGGTTCAAATTAATTATGCGATGAACTATGGAAATCCAAGCATTAAAGATGTAATGACAAGCCAATTCAAGCAGGGGTGCACAAAAATTTTGATAGTTCCGATGTATCCGCAATACTCTGCAACAACAACAGCATCAGTTGTGGACAATGTGAATAGAGTACTAAAAAAAATGAGATGGCAACCAACAATTAGGTTTTGCCCACCATATTTCGATGACGATATTTATATTAAAGCATTGTGCAGCCATATAGAAAAAAAAATAAAAAAATCGAAACCAGATAAAATTTTAGCTTCATTTCATGGAATACCTAAAAAATATTTTTTAAAAGGNGATCCATATCATTGNCATTGCGCNAAGACNGTGCGACTTTTAAATGAGANGTTAAAAAAAACAAAGATCCAAATAGAGNTATCATTTCAATCTAGNTTTGGACCNCAAGAGTGGTTGAGGCCTTANATGAANGAAAAGTTCAAAGAACTTATAGATAATGATAATAAAAAGATAATGATGATTGCACCAGGGTTTTCTGTGGATTGTTTAGAAACNNTAGAAGAAATAAAAATGGAAGGTCAAGAGGAGTTNAAGGAAATGGGAGGAGAGAAGTTTGAGTATATAAGTTGTTTNAATGATACAGAGGAATCTATAGCTATGTTAAAACAAATAGTAAAAAGAGAATTNTCTGGATGGATATAGAAACTTATAAAATATTAAAAACACTTCACATAATATTTTTTACAACATGGATGGCAGGTTTNTTTTATTTGCCTAGGTTATTTGTTTATCATTGCCAAGTAAAAATAAGAACGGAAGAGTATAAAAGATTCGTAATAATGGAAAGAAAACTCCTGAAGTATATAATGAACCCTTCTTTCATACTAACCTGGGGGATAGGTATTATACTTGTTATAAATATTGAACCAGCAATATGGTTAAACATAAAAATAATTTGTATTGTTTTAATGAGTTCTTTTCATATGTACTGTGCAAAAATAAGAGTGCAGTTTGAAAAGAACAACAATAAAAAAAATGAGAAATTCTTTAGATATATAAACGAGGTACCAACAATTCTATTCATAGTAATAGTTTTTCTAGCAGTTTTTAAACCAGGTATTTGACAAACGTTGAAAATTAAACTAATAATAATANTTTTTCCCCCTAATAATAAACATGCATTTAAAAGATTTAAAATCTAAAAACCCTCAAGAACTTCTTAAAATAGCCGAAGACCTAGAAATAGAAAATGCGGGAACTTTAAGAAAACAGGACATGATATTTGCTATTTTAAAGCAAATGGCCATGAATAATGATGCAATTTATGGAGAGGGAGTCTTAGAAATATTACAGGATGGATTTGGCTTTCTAAGATCACCAGACGCTAACTATCTTCCAGGGCCTGACGATATATATGTTTCGCCAGGTCAAATAAAGAAAAATAGCCTAAGAACAGGCGATACCGTAGAAGGAGAGATGAGAGCTCCAAGAGAATCAGAAAGATATTTTGCTATAACCAAGATAGACAAGATAAATTTTGAGGAAGCAGAGAAAACAAAACAAAGAATAAATTTTGATAACCTTACTCCGCTTTANCCTGAAGAAAAACTAACCATGGAAATTGATGATCCAACCATCAAAGATTCTACAAATAGGGTAATGGATTTAATTGCACCACTTGGTAAAGGCCAAAGGGCATTGATTGTTGCNCCACCNCGCACTGGCAAAACAGTAATGNTACAAAATATTGCTCANTCAATAACATCAAATCATCCTGAAGTTTATTTGATTGTACTTTTAATTGATGAAAGGCCTGAGGAAGTAACAGATATGATACGTTCAGTAAAAGGAGAAGTTGTATCATCTACTTTCGATGAACCAGCGGTAAGGCATGTCGCTGTGTCTGAAATGGTTATTTCAAAAGCTAAAAGATTAGTAGAACATAAGAGGGATGTAGTAATACTTCTTGACTCAATAACTAGATTAGCAAGGGCATATAACACTCAGGTACCGAGCTCGGGGAAAGTTCTAACTGGAGGTGTTGATGCGAATGCACTTCAAAGGCCAAAAAGATTCTTTGGAGCGGCAAGAAATATTGAAGAAGGCGGTTCACTTACGATCATAGGGACAGCTTTAGTAGACACGGGATCACGTATGGATGAAGTTATTTTTGAGGAATTTAAAGGAACTGGTAACTCAGAGATAATATTAGATAGAAAACTTTCTGATAAAAGAGTCTTCCCTTCAATTGATGTTACAAAGTCAGGAACTAGAAAAGAAGAGCTGCTAGTATCAAAAGAAGATCTTTCTAAGATGTGGATTCTAAGAAAGATTCTTATGCCAATGGGAGCGAATGATTCAATGGAGTTTTTGTTAGAGAAAATAAAAAATTCAAAAAATAATGGCGACTTCTTTGAGTCAATGAATTCCTAAATGAAGGTGGTTAGTTGGAATGTAAATTCTGTTAAGGCAAGGAAACCACTTTTATCGAAACTAATTGAAGAAATTTCCCCAGAAGTTATTTGCCTCCAAGAAACGAAGTCCGATAATATTTCATTTCCAACTGAATTTTTCGAGAAAAGAAACTATAAATGTAGTGTAAATGGAATACGTTCTTATAATGGTGTTGCCGTAATATCAAAGCAAGAGCCTCAAAATTGTTTTAGCCATGACTATTGTGGAAAAAATGACGCTCGACATATAGAAGTCCAAATTGAAGGTTATAAGATACATTCCGTTTATGTTCCTGCAGGTGGGGATGAGCCAGACTCGAGTAAGAATAAAAAATTTCAGCATAAATTAGATTTTCTAGATAAGCTTTCNGATTTTGTNGCAGAAAGAAAAAGTGAGAAAATGATTATATGTGGCGATTTAAATGTTGCGCCATATGAAGAAGACGTTTGGTCACATAAACAACTAAGAAATGTGGTAAGTCATACTGATATAGAAAGAAATAAACTTTTAAAAATAATGAAGAATGGAAATATGCAAGATGCGATAAGAAAATTTATAAATCCACCTCATAATATCTTTACTTGGTGGAGCTATCGATCACCAAATTTTAAGGTCAATAATAGAGGAAGAAGACTAGATCATATTTGGTGTTCAGAATTGTCGTCTAAAGATNTTAAAAAAGCAAAGATTCTAGATAAATTTAGGTCAGATGAACGGCCATCAGATCACGTTCCAATTTTAATTCATATAAAATAATCTATCTATCAATTTTTTCTACCACTTAGAAGATGAAAGTGAAAATGTGGAACCTCCTGACCACCATCTAAACCAACATTAGTGATTAATCTATAACCATTATTAATGCTTAATTTTGTGGCGATTTCTTGAATTGATTTGTAAAAATTAGCTTGTTCGGTTGGACTGGCATTTTCTGAAAAGTCAATAAAGCTACAATAACTAGACTTGGGAATGATTAAAATATGTATTTTAGCTTGCGGGTTGATATCGTTGAATGCATACACATCATCGTTTTCAAAAACCTTTTCTGATGGAATCTCATTTCTTAGTATTTTTGCAAATATATTTTCACTATTATAGTTTTTAATATCAACCATTTTCTTTTCTTTTTTTAAGAACATCTAGAACGTCATCTAACGAAACATTACTTTCCTCTAGAAGTATCAAAAGATGAAATAAAAGATCTGCAGACTCCTCAGCAATTTCTTTTTTACCTTCACTCAGAAAAGCAGAGACGGTTTCAAAAGCTTCCTCACCTAACTTATTGGCTATTTTTACTTTTCCTTTCTCAAAAAGGCTTGAGACATATGAATCCTTTGAATGATTCTGTTTTCTATCCCTTATAATAAGAGAAAGTTCCTTTAAAATTTTATTTTCCATAATTGGCCTAACTATATTCTTACATCAACTCCACTAGAATTTAAATATTTTTTTACATCCCCAATAGAAAATTTTTTGTAATGAAAAACAGATGCTGCAAGTAATGCAGATGCTTTACCAATATTAACGCCATCTAAAAAATCTTTTAATTTTCCAACACCCCCAGATGCAATTACAGGAACAGAAACAGAAGAGGCTATTGTTTCTGTAAGTTTAAGATCATATCCACCCTTTGTTCCATCTCTATCCATAGAGGTTAGCAAAATCTCACCAGCACCCAGAGAAACAGCTTTTTTTGCCCAAATAACAGCATCAATTCTAGTATCAATTCGCCCACCATTAATGAATACATTCCACTTTTCCCCTACTCTTTTTGCATCGATCGCAACAACAATACATTGATTTCCAAATTTTTTCGCACCTTCTGAAATCAACTCTGGATTTTTAATTGCAGCACTATTGAGTGAGACTTTATCTGCCCCAACATCTAAAAAACTCTTCATGTCCTCAACACTTGAAACACCACCACCAACAGTAAGGGGAACGAATATATTTTCTGCAGTTTTTTCAATAACATCTATCATTGGTTTCCTATTTTGATGTGTAGCAGTTATATCCAGAAATGTAATTTCATCTGCGCCTTCCTGACTATAAACTTTTGCTTGTTCCACAGGGTCTCCAGCATCTTTTAATGAAACGAAATTTATTCCTTTAACAACTCGACCGTTATTAACATCTAAGCAAGGAATAATTCTGGTACTAATCACTTCTAATTCCCCAATATTTCAATAGCTTCATTCACAGAGAACTTGTTTTCATAAATTGCTTTACCTGAAATTACTCCAATTAAATTTTTCTTTTTAAGTTGTTTAAGTTTTTTTAAATCGTCTAACGAGGACACCCCACCCGATGCAATTACATTTAACTTTGTTTTCTCAAGTAGATTTACAAGTTGATTTACACTTACTCCCTCCATTAGACCGTCTTTTTCTATATCTGTAAAAATAACACAAGAAACCCCAATATTTTCGTATAACCTTGATAGTTTGCTAACTTCAATGGTACTTGTTTTTGACCAACCTTCTGTTGCAACCATACCTTTTTTNGCGTCAATTCCAACTGCAATTCGTCCAGGGTATTTCTTACAAAGTTTCTCAATAATTTTTGGCTTTTCTAAAGCAATTGTTCCTAAAACAATTCTATCTATTTCGTTGTCTAAATAAAAACTAGCAGATTCTTCTGTTCGTATTCCTCCACCAACCTGAATTTTACTTTTAGAATTCTTTTTGATATTTAGAATTATNTCTTGGTTAATACTTTTACCTTTAAATGCACCATCAATATCAACAACATGCATCCATTTAGCTCCAGCTTCTGTAAATTTCTTTGCAATTTCAACCGGACTATTTCCATAAACAGTTACTTCATCAAGACGCCCTTGTTTGAGTCTAATAAACTTTCCATCCTTTATATCAATTGCAGGGTAAAAGTTCATTTAGCTCATCTCAACAAATGTTTCGAGAAATTTTAACCCAAAAAAGTGGCTTTTTTCAGGATGAAACTGAGTCCCTATTATATTTTCTTTAATTATCATTGCAGTGATCTCAGTTCCATATTCAGTTGACAAAATTAGGCTTTTTTTATCTTCTAATATTAATTCGTAACTATGAACAAAGTAAGCACTAAAATTTTTCTTAAAATCAACTTTTCTTCCAAGATCTTTTATAAAATTATCTTGTCTTTTTATAATTAATTTATTCCAACCCATGTGTGGTATCTTTAATGACCTATTTACTTGCGAAATTTTTTTAACTTTTCCTGGAATCCAATTTAGGCCAGCATGATTTCCGTTCTCAAAGCTTTTTGTTGATAACATTTGCATCCCAACGCAAATCCCAAGAAAAGGATCACAACTTTTAAAAANTTTTTCTTCAAGAATATTAAGAATTCNTTTTCGTTTTAAACCATCTATGCATGTTTTAAAAGTGCCTACACCCGGAAGTACTATATTTGAGGCTTCCCTTATATCTTCTTTTTTGGAACTTACCACTATTGAACCTTTAGACCCCACCAAAACCTTTTTAAGAGCGTTATATACGGACTTTATATTTCCAGAGTCATAATCGATAACGCAGATTTTTTTCATTATATTATTTTGATAAATACTTCACTAGCGCNTTCACCCTGGAGTTTGCACCTATAATTTCTTGTGGGTGAAAGTCATTAGACACAAACTTTTCAATAAGNAAATCTCTTCCAAAAANACCCCAACAAAAGTTTGAGATTATGATGATTAGAAAATAAAANTGTTCTATATCTAAATAATAAAAAATTATTATGAAGGAAATAATAGCAAAGCATCCAAATAAAAAGGGTNTCCACAATAAATTAAAAGCANCCCACAAAGGACCATAAATAAAAGCGAAATAAGAAAACCCNGTTTCTATANCTTCGAAGGTATCCTTATCNTTNTTTAAAATAACGTAATCATTCATATAANAATTTAAAGCTTTCCTTTGGTTGAAGGAATTTCCTGAGANCTATCCTGATCAATTGCTAANGACTCTCTTAAAGCTCTCGCCAAACCTTTATAGCAAGACTCTATTATATGATGATTATTTTCTCCATATAANGTTTCAACATGAAGAGTAATCCCTGCATTTTGAGCAAATGCCTGAAACCATTCCTTGAAAAGCTCTGTATCCATNTCCCCGAGTTTTGGTTTTGTCATTTTTACNTTCCAAATGAGNTACGGACGATTCGAGCAATCTACCACAACTCTAGAAAGTGTTTCATCCATGGCTGAAAGAGCTTGACCAAAACGCGTTATCCCAACTCTATCTCCTAATGCTTTATTTAAAGCCTCACCTATTGCTAAAGCACTATCTTCTGTTGTGTGATGATAATCAATNTGTAAATCNCCCTTAGCATGGACTTTCAAATCTATCAAACTATGTTTTGAAAGTTGGTCAAGCATATGATCTAGAAANCCAATACCAGTATTTATNTCACTTTTACCGNTACCNTCAATGTTTACTTCAACATTAATATNTGTTTCTTTTGTTTTTCTATTTAGTGAGTAGCGTCGCATAAATAAATTATTGGATATTATTTTTAAAATATATAGATTAATATTAATTTATCAATGAGACTATAATTTTATGAAAAATGACAAATTGTTTGGGAACTGGCACGGNACAACAGTTGTTTCTGTTAGAAAAAACAAAGAAGTTGTAATTGCAGCAGATGGCCAAGTTACTCTTGGCGATACAGTTATTAAGGCAAACGCTAAAAAGGTGAGGCCACTTGCTAGCGGNAAGGTNATTACTGGNTTTGCTGGAGCTACAGCTGACGCTTTTTCATTGTTTGAAAGNTTGGAATCAAAATTAGATAAACATTCAAATAATTTGATGAGAGCTTGCGTTGAGTTAGCAAAGGACTGGAGAACGGATAGATATTTAAGAAGACTNGAGGCGATGATGCTTGTTGCAGATAATGAAACCAGTTTGATTCTAAGTGGAACTGGAGACGTTCTGGAGCCTAAAGATGGCCTGATGGCTATAGGTTCTGGCGGTAACTTTGCTTTAGCCGCTGCTAGAGCATTNAGAGATACGAAACTTTCTGCTGAGGAAATAGCAAAACAAAGTCTTGAGATAGCTGCTGATTTATGCATTTACACCAATAATAATATTATCCTAGAAAAAATTTAATGACATCATTTACTCCCCGTGAAATAGTCTCTGAATTAGANAGATTTATTGTNGGTCAAGACTCTGCCAAAAANGCTGTTGCAATTGCANTGAGAAATAGGTGGCGAAGGCAGCAGGTTAANGGAGCNCTTAAAGANGAGATTCTTCCAAAGAATATNCTTATGATTGGACCTACNGGAGTTGGAAAAACAGAAATAGCCCGNAGATTAGCAAAGCTTGCTGATGCNCCTTTTATTAAAGTTGAAGCAACTAAATTTACTGAAGTAGGGTACGTTGGTCGGGANGTTGAACAGATTGTTCGTGATTTATTAGAAATTTCTATCAATATTAATAAAGTTAATCTTAAAAAAGAGGTAAACGCTAAAGCTGAACTCAATGCTGAGAAAAGGGTCGTTGAGGCTCTAGTTGGCTCCTCTGCAACAAATCAGACGAAGGAGAAGTTTAAAAAGATGCTCAGGAATGGAGAACTTGATAATCAAGAAATAGAAATTGAGATTTCCCCAAAATCGCAATCACCTTTAAAATCAATGGATATTCCTGGAATGCCAGGTGGGACAATGGGTATGATTAATCTTGGAGACATCCTTGGCAAAGGATTCGGAAATACTAAAGAGAAAAGAAAGTTATCCGTAAAGGAATCTTATGAAATTTTGTTAGATGAAGAGTCTGAAAAGCTTATTGATAATGACAGCCTAATTAAAAGAGCAATCAGAAACGTAGAAGACGATGGAATTGTTTTTATTGATGAAATAGATAAGATCTGTGGTAAAAACTCNGGTTCCTCAGCAGAGGTAAGTAGAGAAGGTGTTCAAAGAGACTTGTTACCTNTAATTGAAGGTTCGACTGTTTCAACNAAATATGGNTCATTGAAAACNGATCATATTTTATTTATAGCATCCGGNGCNTTNCATTTATCAAAGCCATCNGATCTNCTTCCNGAGTTACAAGGNAGGCTTCCAAATAGAGTTGAGCTTTCNCCGCTTATAAGAGATGACTTCATAAGNATTCTTAAAGAACCNGANAATAATTTGTTGAAGCAGTACGTTGAGCTTATATCAAGCGAAGGGGTAGAGCTGTCATTTAAGGAAGATGCAATTTCTGAGATCGCACAGATTGCNGCNAAAGTAAATGANGAAATTGAAAATATTGGAGCTAGACGGCTTCACACGATTCTAGAAAAGGTNCTTGAGGACATNAGTTTTTCAGCGTCAGATAAAAGGTTTAANAAGATATCAATCGATAAAAGTTATGTTATTAAACAGATTGGTGATGTCTACAAAGATATTGATTTGACNAAGTTCATTCTTTGATNTTTTTNAGATAAANAATATAAGCGCCTTTNCCTCCNTGCTCTGGTTTAGCATNGTCAAACCAAAGCACTTTATCAAATAANGCTTTTGAATTAAGCCAATCAGGAANTTTCTTGTTAAGGACACCTGTTCCNNNCCAACCATGAGATACATCCATTCTNTTTCCCTTACCACAGATGATCAATANGAGTCTATTTTGTGCTAAGAAATTATTAGTAATAAATTTAAAAACTTGNANTTTACTTTCTTCGACAGNNCTTCCGTGTAAATCAAGTTTTTTTGAAATTTTAATTTGATTTCTTNANATTNTTTTATGGGTATTTTTTTCTAAAGNTCCCCAATCTTTAGACAAAACAGTTTCTAAATCAGGTGTGGNTACTANNGTNTNATCAGAAGTAATCCTTGGAGCAACNTTTTTAGNTACAGTTTTTGTTACCCCTTCTTTTTTAATAGGCTTAACTGATTCTTTAAAAACATCCCATTCTTTATCATTCATNTAATTACTATATGGAATTAAAGCATACAGATAAATTTGTTTTTTTAATCTTCCAGCAANTTTNTCAGAATCAGAACTATTTCCNGTAAAAAGATCAGCTCTGTTATANCCTTTTATAGCACTTCCTGTATCATGAGAAATAGCAAGTTTTCTTTTTCCATTCTTTAAGTATTCTATAATAAAAGGAATCCCAATGGGATAAATATCTTTATCTATAGCTATACTAAAATTTGGCTTAAGCTCCAACCCTAGGGCACCTNTGGGATTTATNGATGTGTTTGATTCTTTTATTTTGAAAAATATATATCTTCTATTTTGTTTCATAATAGAGTAAGCTTCATTTTGATTATCTCTCAACCAAAATTTTATGGTAAATAAATCTACTTCCTCTGGATTGAGCTTATTTTGCTGGATTAAAACCTTACCAATAGATTTATATGGAAGATTATTATTTCCTTCATAAGCAATTTTAACTTTTTCACCATCTTCAAAAATACCAATACCTGATCCTTGAATTTGAAGAAAGAAAAGATTTATGTAGTCATCTGTCCATAAGATAATATCATCATCTTTATAATTTTTATCAATGAAGGCCCTTGTTTTGAGATCATATATTTTGTTTTTCTTTAGTATTGGATATTTATATTCTTTATTTCTTATAAAAGAAACTTTTATAGTTGGCTGATAGTATCCAGTGATAAGTCCCGCCGGATAGTTGTTTTTAAATATCCTAATATTTTTAGTTATCAAATTTTTAACATTAACCTTTGTATCTTCCAATTTTACACAAAATTCTCTCCACTCTTTAATTGANCCAAATTTTGGGTATTGTTTATTTTTNTTTATNTTTAGGNAGAANTGTTTAGNTTGACAATTCTCTTTCATCNAGGAGGCAAGAATTTCTATTTCTTGGTCNCCAAANCTTTNAAGGCTATCANAGGAATGAACATTTTTATTGAATGTACTAAAAANNAGNAAGTGTAACGTAAATAAAATGAGTAATCTAGTTGTTTTCTTCAATCTTTTCTAATATCCAGTTNGGATTTTTGTTTTTAATTTCTTTAGAGAAAGTCCACAGCTCTGAAATATTCANGATTAAATTATCGTTACCGTCAATTANTTTATTGTTAGAATCTTTNGTNGTTTGAACCTGCTGTGATTTAAATTCAAGCTTAATGAAGCATNGTTTATTTTTTANTATACTTACNTCTATAATTTCTGGGTCNTCTATTTTTAATATAGTGATCCCTAATATTTGTTTTTGTTTTTGTCTGAGTTTTATTTGATCTGTAAAATTGGTTAAAATTTGAGGNGCTAGCAANNTTTTTAATGATTTTAAATCGTTTTCTGAGTATTTGACTAAAATNTATTCGAATGCTTTTTTTGCCCCATCAATAAAANTTTCGACNGTAAAGCTAGGGTCGACTTTNACAATATTATTCAGCTTTTCATTTATTGAGCTATTTTTGTGAAGAATTATATTTTTTGCTTCTTTAACTTGATTTTTACTTTTCTCAATTTCTTTATCTGGGTTTGATTCTGTAAACTTNGATGGTTTTTGACTGAACTTTTGNGCNATATCTGTTTCGTTACCCGTTTTTTTGCCTAATGAATTTCTTAGCCTGTTGATAATGAAAANGGCTATCATTGCTAAGATAAATATGTCAATAAAAGGAAAATTATTCATAATTCAAAATATTAATAGTAAGATACATCATTTTTAGGTATTATAATACATTCTCANAAGATTNATATCATNATATGGCTACAAACAAAAATAAATCAAACGGCAATAANGAAATGCCAAATAAAAAACCTGATTCNGGTAATTTAAAATTNCTTATCAACGCACAATATTTAAAAGANTTATCNTTTGAAAACCCNAAGGCNCCNAANTCCCTTAGACAGATTTCAAACGAGAANGCACCAAANTTTCAAATAGACGCTAATGTTACTAGTCGTCCACTCAATGATCANGGAGANAATATTTTCGAGGTTGAATTGTCAATTAAAAGTGAAACAAAGACNAGTGAATCTACTCTNTTTATAGTCGANGGNGTTTATTGTGGGATTTTTACTATAGANAACGCNACNGANGATGTTTTGGATAAAATTTTACTTATNGAGTGTCCAAAGTTCTTGTTTCCTTTCTTAAGATCTATNATTGCAANTTGNACTAGAGAGGCNGGNTTTCCGCCNTTAATGATAGCGCCNTTAGATTTTGTGGGTATGTATGAAAAGAAAAANAAGAAATAGTTTANAGTTTAATCTTCNTTNCTGGGNTCTTGCCNAACTTTTTCTTANTATAAATGTTAACAATTTCAAANGTTGTCTTTCCTTCGNTCCATAATTTNAGGAATTTTCTAATATTTTCTTTTGAGAAGTTTAATTTTTCTTTTTTAAGACTTGTTTTTGATTCTTTACTTACGGAAACTTTCATATTTACTAAATCTCTTATGTCATTGATTTCNGNGATTTCTTTTTCTTTAACAAAGCTTTCGATTATAAACTGTAATCTTTTATTTTCATTTTCTAATCTAAGGTTTTCTTCCTTAAAACTGATTTAAATGAGTTTGAAAGATCTCAATATCTGANTCTTTAAANATTGAAAGNTTTTTGTTAAAAGTNTTTAACTTATCTTCTAAATTNTCNAAAATAATTCCTTTTAAAAGATTAATNTCATTTTCAGTNTATTGATANTGGCTTTTGTTACTAAGNTTTTCTAATGAGGAAAANGCCTCAAATACCTTNTTNANTCTTTTTCTNGATAAAACTATAAAGTTACAGATTTTAAAGAGGGNTCGTTCATCCTTTGACCANCCNNTTCTTTTTTTNTATCTAAACTCATTTAAAAACTTCAATGCATCNGNAAATGAGANATTATTCATAGATCGTGACATATCTANTTATACTATATNAATNATANAATAAAAACTCCTAATATNTTGCATTTGTNNATATACGATATAAATNAATTTTTGAACNANGNTANNCTTTCTATTAAAAANAAGTTTTTTATAATTTTTGTGCTGNAAATTTATGGAGCGGGAAACGAGATTCGAACTCGCGACCCTCACGTTGGCAACGTGATGCTCTACCACTGAGCTATTCCCGCTAAAGAGTGCTGAATTTATACTTTATTTTTACAAATTTAAATAGTAAAAATCAATTTTTTTAATTANTACTTTTAATTNTAATATAAATAAATCATATATTAATTATGCNATATTGTTTTGATAANAAATANGANGAACTTCCTGAGTCAATACCTTTATTCCCTTTGAATAAGGTCTTATTGCTTCCACGNGCAAAGTTNCCCCTTAACTTGTTCGAGAATAGGTATTTGCATATGTTTGACCATGCTCTGCAGAATGGTAGGTATATTGGTATGATACAACCTAGTGAGGAACCAAAAAAAGATGGAGAAATGAAGCCTCCCTCACTTTATAATGTAGGCTGCGCAGGTTTTCTTACTGCATTCTCTCAAACAAATGATAATAGGTATGAAATAATACTTGAAGGAGTCTGTAGGTTTAAAATAAAAAAAGAGTTAGAACTTATGAACGGTTTTAGAAGAGCTAATGTTCAGTGGAGCAAATTTAAATCAGATTTCAAAATTGAGAAACTTGATTCTAATGAAAAAAGAGACGAATTCTTAAAAATATTAAGACCTTTCCTCGAGAAGATGTCAATGAACGTTGATTGGGATGTGATCGAAGGTACTAATGATGAAGATTTAATTAATACAATTAGCATGTGTTGTCCATTTGATGTTAATGAAAAACAGGCCTTGTTAGAAGCTATCTCTTTGGAAAATAGGAGAGAAGTTCTGACATCTTTGATACACATTAATCTAAATAAGAATAATATGGGCTCAAGATATGTTTCCTAAATAGATTTGATTTATTTGATCAAACTTTTTTTATGGTCACATGAAAAATTTTAATAAAATATAATTAACCAGAATGGTAAAAATATAGTTTCTTCTACTTCTAAAATATGACACCGAAAACAATTAAGATAGGACCATCAAAGATGGATTTGCAGATAAACTATGACAATGGAACAACTTTAGTTATGCCGTCCGCATTTTTGAGGTTATTTAGCCCCTCAGCTGAAAACAAAAACAATCTAAATTCAAACGATCTTAAAAAATTTAATGGGACATCGATTAACAAGGTGGAAGCTGTTGGTAATTATGCAATAAGAGTTCATTTTAGTGATGGGCATAATACTGGAATTTTTAGCTGGGAATATTTATTTTCTTTGGGTAACAAACTTAAAGGTCAGTAATTCCCATAGCAAACAACATGCTCTTTTTTTTAAGAAAGTCAGACCTATTAAATAATTTAAGACCCACGCTTCTGACCTTAGATATAATCTTACCTTTTAAACTGAATAATTTATTTAGATTATGGGTTGAGCCCACCAAAAGGCTTTTATCATAAAACCTTGTTCTTGAATATTCCTTTAAGACTAGATTGCTATTAACTTTCTGACCAAGATTTTTTGCCTTTTTTAATGACTCAGACAAAGATAAACAGTCTCTCAACCCAAGGTTAAAACCTTGTCCAGCTATCGGATGAAGAGCCTGGCAAGCGTCTCCTACTAAAACAATATTGTTCTTATAATATCTTAGACAAGAATATACATCTAAAGGAAATATAGAAACTTTAGAAAATTTTAAGACTTCTCCAAAGAAATCCTTATATTTTGCTTTGAAGAATTTTACAAACGAACTTCTATTTTTAAACGTTTTGTCTGCATCAACGGTGAAAACTACTGAAGATTGGTTGCCTTTGCTGGTTTTCATTGGGAGAATTGCAAGTGGCCCGGTTGAAAAAAATCTCTCCAAAGCCATACCCTTATGGGGTTTCTTATGTAAGATATTAAAAACATAGGCATTTTGATTATAATTTTTATAAAGATATTTGAATAACCCAATCTCTCTGGTATTCGATTTTCTCCCATCAGCTCCGATCAAAAGGTTGCATGTGGTTGTCCCGTTTTCTGTTTTTAGCTGAAGAGTGTTATTTTTTAGATTCTTTAAACCCTTAACCAGGGTGCCACTATAGAGCTTAATTAGACTAGATTTTAAAACTTTCTTTAGTAAGAATTTTTTAATAAACTTGTTCTCCACGATATATCCCATTACACCTTCTTCTGTCATACCGTAGTTAAATGTTAATCCGTCCGCTTCAATTCCTTCAGTTACTTTAATTTTATAAATTGGTTGTGAATATTTGACCAGGTCTTTCCAGACGCCGATTTTTTCATAAATTCTCGCAGAACCCTGTGATATTGCAGTGGTCCTCCTATCCTTGTTACTTTCGAGTAAATTTATTGGAGATTTGTCAATTATAATTGATTCTAGACCATACCTTTCTAAAAGCAAGGCTGTAGAGAGCCCTATCAATCCCGATCCTAAGATTACTATCTCACTATGTTTTTGCATATTCTTTTATTATAATATAATTTTAATAAAGATATCTAATGTTGAAAAAACTTAAAGAAAATTTAAAAAAATATTTTCAATTTTTTACC
>NHBS01000019.1 GCA_002167825.1 Pelagibacteraceae bacterium TMED13 | reverse complement strand
TTTATATTTAAATCTTTTAATGCTTCCATCGATCCATCTGGGCCTGAATTATTCATGTGGCTCATACGTTGACCGGTTTTTTGTCCAACATTTTTTGATGACATCTCCTCATTTTCCCACAATGTGCCATCAAACAATAACATTTCGGAATCGGATATTCTTTCAGTTAGTTCGGGGGTAATTTTTGCGCAAGCTGGAATGTAAAAAAAATACTTATTATCTTCTTTTGAAGATATTTTCAAGCCTATAGTATCTCCCTCCTCAGTACCAAAATTTTCTCCTTTACTCTCGTCTTCGAGCCACAAGGCAATTTTACCAGGTACCTCAAAAGCTTCTACGCAAAGATTAGTGCCCTCACCGGCTTTATTCAAAAGCTCAAAGTTTCTATTCATTTGTAAATCTCGTCTATCAACATAGTCTGGGTTAAGAACATTGAATATTGAGTTTTCCTTTAAAACTTTATGTACTCTTGAATGAGCATACAGTGATAGGTTTTGTCTTTCTCTTAAGGTTAAAAGACCTGCCACATGGTCAACATCACCATTAGTTAGAACAACACCACTTATAGGGCTATGCCTAGGGAACTTTTTGTTGGGATGCATTAATTTATTTTTAAGTATTTGTGAACCTAAATCTGGTGATGCGTTGAATAAAAACCACTCTGTTCCATTTGCTGTAACAGCTATTGATGATTGTGTTCTGGGTGAAGTTCCCTTCTGCCCTTCTCTGACAGCTAAACTTACATCACTGTTACAATTCCATTGAGGTGAACCACCACCTGCAGCTGAACCTAATATTAAAACTTTTAACATACTTAATCCAAAAATGCCCCTTAAGGCAAATTTGACTCAAGGGGCTTTTAGCTTATGCCAGAATTACTTCTCAGCGCAAGCGTATGAATTGATTTCAAGACCTACAGAGATCTCAGAAATCGTTGGTTTTGTCCAAGCCATAATTAACTCCTTGTTATAGATTAGACTTTAGCTCAACATGAGCTAGTTTATTTATACTAAAATCAATCTTAAAGTAAACTGATGTTCGTATTCATTTAAAATTCATTTTTTAGAATGATTCTAATTTATTTTTTACTTGATAAATGAGAGGATTTCTCTTGACTGATAGCCCAATCTTTGCGTGTTAAATACTGGCTCCTCGCACACATATTCTGTTAATCTAGTCCTTTGATCAAATACTCTAGTATTCCATTCAAGTTGAGATGCTGCAGCCTGGTATTTTTCACTTTTTTGATCTAATTTTTCTTTCCTATACTTTCTTATTAGCTTTGATGACGATCCGATAGCCTTTCTCAGATCTTCTTGTCTTTCAACGAATTTAATTATGCCTTTATACTGTCTAGATCTCCTATCTTTTGCTTTTTGGTACAACCCAGCGAACAAGAAAATTAACTTTTCTTTTTGCTCAGCTTTTTTGATAAAACCAGCATAAGTATATTTTTTTGCAAATTCTTTAATAAGTTTTTTTCCATCTTCCTCAATTAAAGTTGGGTCTGACAAAGTGTTGACATATTCGATTACATCATCGTGTTTCCACCAATCTTTTAATGAGCTCTCGATCGGCGGTCCTTGCCATATAGTTGTCAAATTAAGCTGAGGGTTATAGACCTGATCGCATGGCCACTTCTTTGGTGGTTTGTCTTTTGGTGCAGAATCTGCGCTTGACACAAATATCGAAAAAAAAGAAATAACAAAAAAACTTAAAAAAAACTTATTAATCATAAAATTACCTTTCATATAATTATCTAACTATAAACATACCTTTCATCCCTTTAGACTGAAGCCCCTCTATTTCAAACTCATATTCACCTGGGCGAATTGGTACAAACTTAATCTCGATTTCTCCTTCACGCTCGAGCTCAATCTCATTAATTACTGGTGTATCTATTTCTATACCCTTAACTTCAATTCCTCTAACCCAAATATTCCTAAAAAAATCCTCAGCCTCTATTTCATATTCTTTGAAACCCATGCTTGATATTTCAAGCCTGTATGCCTTACCAGTTTCCATTTCAAAAATTTTCTGAGACATCTCATAATCGCTTTTTTCAGAACCTAACTTCAACTCAAGTTTTTTAGCCCTGATTGCAAGATCNCCCTTNGCCATNGNATATGTTGANGTGATGAGGATTGAAAATANTAAAATNTTTCTTANAAAACTCATTTNCCNCCCTTCTTTTGCAAATTTCCTCTTCCAGGATCATATCCCAAAATTGACAAAAACAAAAATATAANAGTAAATATAANTATACCNATGNAATACTCAATATTAATTTGTGANTAAAGTGAAAANCTTATCGACTCNACTGCATAAGTAAATGGATTATANAANCATACATAATATAACCATTCACTTGTTTCCTCAATTTTCCATAGTGGATACAAGGCTGATGAGGCAAAAAACATTGGGAAGATAACNAANTTCATGACNCCAGCAAAATTCTCAAGTTGTTTAANAGCAGATGATAAAAACATTCCAAGAGAACCAAGCATTAAGCCAGAAATAATTAGTGCTGGCAAAATTGTTATATAACCTGAAATTGGTGGAATTATATCCCACAAAGATGCGATAACTAAAAATGCATAAACTTGTAAAATTGAAACGAAAACACCAGCTAGGAGTTTAGATATTAGTAAAAACCATCTCGGAATTGGGCTTACTAACATAGTTTTCATACTTCCCATTTCTCTATCATAAACCATTGATAGAGAACTTTGCATTCCGTTAAATAATTGTATCATCGCAATTAAACCNGGNGCNATGTAAACNTCATATGGAATGTACGTTTCATAAGGNGGNATAATNGAAACACCTAAAACCGATCTAAAGCCTGCAGCAAATATNCCAAGCCATACTAATGGTCTAACCAAGGCTGAAAAGAATCTTTCCTTCTGATGAACAAATCTTAAAGCTTCTCTTAAAACAATCCCATTAAAGCATCTTAGGTAAATGNTAAAACTCATATNTTGATACCNACTAGTTTATTGAATGCTTCTCTTATATTTTTCGTCTTTGTTTTCTTCACTATTTTTTCAACATTACCAGAATCTAAAACTTTTCCTTTATCAATAATAACAACTTTTTCACCTTTATCTATTTCATCTATAAGATGGGTTGCCCAAAGAACAGCTAACTTATTTTTTTTACAAAGAGTCTTAACATGGTTAAGAATAAGTTGTCTTGACCCTATATCAAGACCTACAGTCGGTTCATCTAGTAAAAGAAGTTTAGGTTCATGTATTAGAGCCCTAGCTATCTCAACTCTTCTTCTTTGNCCGCCAGATAGCGATCTTACTTTTTTTTTTAGCTGATCATTTAAATTTATTCTTGCAATTTCTTTATCTATTTTTTTTCTCGCATCTAATTTACTTATTCCGTGTAAAGATGAATGATAATTTAAATTTTCTCTAACACTTAAATCCAAGTCAAGTGTTGGTTGTTGGAATACCACNCCAATGTGCCTTAATGCTTTAACAGATTCAGATCTCACATTATTACCATAAATTTCGATTGACCCAGAGTTATTATTATACAAACGAGTAATTAATGAATANAGGGTAGTTTTACCGGCGCCATTCAAGCCTAANANAACTGTAAAATCACCTGGTCTAATTTCTAGGCTCACTTTATCCAGTGCTTTGAAATCTCCAAAGTTATGGGATACATTTTTTATAGACAAAGCAGAGGTTGACATATTAAAATTATTTACGGACTGATGACCACACCCCAAGGGAAGCGTCCAACCTTCACTGATTTTTCCACTTTAAGCTTCTCAACATTAATAAAGGACACGTCATTACTTACCCCGTTGGTTGAAAGCAAAGTTTTTTGGTCATTACTAAATGCTAGTTGCCATACCCTTTGACCAACTAATAAATACTTTATGATTTCCTTTGTTTTTTGATCAATAACAGCAACTCTATTCGCAGGGCCTAACGCTACAAATGTATATTTACCGTCATTAGTATGTTTTACNCCAACTGGCTGTATACTTTCTTCATTAACACCTGGAATTTCAAATCCTATGGTGTGAGTAACCGCTTTTGAATTTGGGTTAATAACTTTAACAGTCCCACCAATCTCAGACGAAACCCAAACCTCTTCATCATTTGGGGTAAACATTGCTACTCTTGGCCTTGCATCAACTAAAACATTCTCAACAATATTTAGAGTTTCAGTATCAATAAAGTGAGCCATGTTAGTGGTTTCAGATGTGTTTACTAGAACCGCTCCATTATTCGTTAAGCCCATCCCCTCGGGTTCGACACCAACTGGAATATCGTCTATTATCATCCTTTCATTCATATCCACAACTGTTACCATCGCATCATCCTCATTTGCAATGTATAGTATGCTATCATCTGGTGACAGAACAAATAACTCAGGGTCTGGTCCAGATGGTAGATGATATTTTAACTTCAAAGTTTCAGCATCTCTGACCTCAACTCTATCGTCGTCTGAAGCNCAAATTAATACTAACTTACCATCTTTTGTCATTGTTATGCCTCGAGGCCTTTGTCCAATATCGANTGTTTTAATAACTTTTCTTTTATCAATATCTATTACACTCAAAGTATTGTCCTTTTCATTGGTGATGTAGGCCTTACTTGCATCGGCAGAAGAGAAATATAAAATTGAGACAAATAATAACAAAATATTAAACATTATTATAATTTATTAAATATTCTAAAATTTACAAGTGGATTCAGGTTTATCCTTACCGAGTGTATCTAACTCACTAAAAGGATGGATGTAACCATCCTGTGGGGATACTGATACCATTGACCTTGGAGCTGCCAATAAAATTGGCTGTCTCATCTGACCATTCCAAGATCTATAAGAAACTTTCATCCCCTTGTAAGCTCCCAAACCAAAACTTGAACCACTAAGATATTTAATAATGTCTGCAACACTATTCTTTTGAATTCTTGTAATTGCTTCACCAATACTTCTTACAGCAGTCCAGGCGTGATAATCAACCTCTGTCATCCACCTTCCACTCTCTCGTCTGAATCTATTTTGCATTTGTGTAGCGCCCCACTGTTCATGAGTTCTATGCCATGAATTTGGTTTAAGACCTTGAGAACCTACAATCGGCCTAGGATCCCAAGTTCTATAAGCAAGGTACTCTCCAAACTCACCTTTTTCATCCGCAACTACCAAAACGTCATATCTAGAACCTTTAGTAAAAATTGGAACTTCTTTTCCTGCAGTTCGTCTTAAATCCGAAGTAAAATCCCAGACCTTTTCTTCCTTAATTTTTATATTAAATTTTTTAGCCGACTCTTTAAGTGCATTTGAGTAATTCTTATCATTTTGATCTGGTCCAGTAACTAAAAACCATTTTGTCCATTTTTTTTTTACCAGGTATTGAGTTAAAGCATCTGACAACATTGAGTAACTAGGTGGAATATGATAGATATTTTTTGCACATTTCTCATTTCTTAAACTGTCAGACTTAGACCTAACGTTAAAAATTAAAACATCATCAAAGTCCCTCAATTTTTTTAGAGACAAGATTTCATCTTCAGTAAGGTCTACTATAAAAATTTTGTGACCTTTATCTATTAGTTTTTCAAACTCCTGATTGAGCTTTTCATTTAAACTTATTCTATGAAAGCTAGCTTTATAGTCGTGACCCACAAACCTTCCTGTTGTAAGGTTATCTTCGATAGCAAGTTTAACACCGTAAAAACCTTCATCAGTTAAAATTGGGTCAAGATTTGATAAAACTGGAGGAGTTTTCCTCTCCATAGACACAAATGTGATTTTTGTTGTAAGTGTTATTTCTTTTGAAAAGGCTTTTTTACCTCTTTTCTTTCTTTTTTCAGCTCTCTCTGAATCAGCCTTTTTTCTCTCCTCTAACTGTTGTATAGATAACTCTCTTGTATCAACCTTATTTGTTAAGGTTAACGAAAGAAAAATTAAAACCAGTAAAAAATTCTTTATGTTCATCACGTAAAATAATATAAGTTACTTAATTAAAATTAATTTTAATGAAAAGAAAAAAAAAAACAAGATTAGTTCATGAAGGGATCAACAGATCTTTATTTTCTGAAACAAGTGAGCCAATTTTTATCACGTCAGGTTTTGTATATAAAACTGCTAAAGAAGCAGAGTATGCATTCAAAGATAAAAAGAAAAGATATATATATTCAAGGTATGGAAACCCTACAATAAATGTGTTTGAGGAAAGATTAGCATCAATAGAAGGTGCGGAAAAATGCTGGGCCACATCATCTGGCATGTCAGCTCTATTCACTATACTAATGTCATATCTAAAAAAAGGTGATAGGGTAGTCGCTGCTAGAGCTCTGTTTGGAAGCTGTCACTACATATTAACTAACATACTACCAAACTTTGGAATTGAAGTTGTATTAATCGATGGTCAAAACCTAAACCTTTGGGAACGAGAACTCAAAAAAAAAACAAAACTAGTTTTTTTTGAAACGCCATCAAATCCATGCCTTGAAATAATAGATATTAAAAAAGTTTCAGAAATATCCCATAAGTCTGGTGCATTAGTTGTTGTTGATAACGTTTTTGCAACTCCTATTCTTCAAAAACCGCTTGAAATGGGTGCTGATGTTGTTATGTACTCAGCAACAAAGCATATCGATGGACATGGAAGAGTAATTGGAGGTGCAATCCTAAGTAATAACAAATTCTGCGAGAAGTACATTCGACCTTTTATTAGAAATACAGGCCCTTCTTTAAGTCCTTTTAACGCGTGGGTTTTACTCAAAGGGCTGGAGACACTTGACTTAAGGTTAAATTACCAAGTTAGTAGTACAGAAAAAATTATTAATTATTTAACAGAACAAAAATTCGTCTCAGAAATATTTTATCCTCACTACAAAAAAAACAGATCTTATAATTTGGCAAAATCACAAATGTCGGCTGGTGGAACTATCTTATCTTTTACAATGAATTGTAAATTTAGTTTACACAAAAAAAAAGCGTTTGATTTTTTAGATAATCTGAACTTAATTAAAATATCTAATAATTTAGGAGATAATAAATCATTAATAACTCACCCCTACACCACAACACATCATAGATTGAATGAAAAAGAAAAAAGAAGTTTACGTATTACAAAAAATTTGATTAGACTATCGGTAGGGCTTGAAGATACAGATGACCTTATTAGGGATATCAATGATTCGTTTAATAAAGTTTTTAGAGGAAAGAAATGAAAAAGAAAATATTAATCAATGTTGAACCTACTTATCTTGAAGAGCACTCTGATCCGTTCGAAGACTCTTATCTTTGGGCCTATAAAGTTGTAATTAAAAATAATAGTGAACAGACCATTAAACTGATAAGTAGACACTGGAAAATATTCGATTCGAATGGAAGCTTTAGGGAAGTAAAAGGAAAAGGTGTGGTAGGAGAGCAACCTGTCCTCGAGCCGGGTGAAGAATTTGAATACACCAGCGGGACTCCTCTTAAAACAACCTCGGGCATGATGCATGGAAGTTATTTAATGCAAAACTTTGAGGGCGAGGAATTCGAAGTAAACATTCCACCATTTTCNTTAGATATACCAGACAGAAATAAAACGCTAAATTAATAATAATGTCAAAATTAAAGTCCTCTTTATTTGTAATTGGAAACTTACTAGTTTTTTTTTCTATTTATTCCTTTATTCCAGGTATAATTGATTATTACACAGGAGGAACGGATTGGGTTGTTTTCTTTGTAATATCAATTATTTGTCTTTTTACTGGCTTAAATGTTTCTTTTGTTTTTAAAAAAAAAGATCATGATGTTGATATTTTATCAGCCTTTTTACTTACTTTAATTTCTTGGGTGTTGCTCACTTTTATTAGTTCCATACCTTTTTACCTTGGCACTACAAATTTAAGTTTTATAAATTCATTTTTTGAATCGATGTCTGGGCTTACCACAACTGGTGCGACTGTTATAGATGATTTAGATAATACCTCAAAATCTATACTGATATGGAGGTCCATGCTTCAGTGGCTTGGTGGCGTTGGTATAATTGTAATAGCTATAGCACTTTTTCCAATTTTAAAAATTGGTGGAATGCAACTTTTTCAATCAGAATTTAGCTCTAAAGAGGAAAAGGTCTTACCAAGAACAAAGACAATAGCAGGTGGAATCGGAGTTGTTTATATTTTGTTAACTATCCTTTGTTCCTTTTCATTATTTCTTACTGGATTGACTTTATTTGATAGTATCGCACATGGAATGACAATAGTAGCAACCGGAGGGTTTTCCACTAAAGATATGTCAATAGGTTTTTTTGATTCTGTTTACACAGAGATAGTTGTTATGTTGTTCATGGTAATAGCTTCAGTTCCCTTCATATATATATTCCAAACGATGAGGGGTAAATTCTCTGACTTATTGAAAAGTTCACAAGTACAATTTTTTCTTTTTTTAATTTTTGTCTCAACAATAATTGTTTCCTTCTGGCTAAAGAGATATTACGAAGTGGATTTTCTTCAGGCTTTAAGAATTTCTGCATTTGCAACTATTTCCATTTCAACAGGAAGTGGGTTTAGTACGTATGATTTTAGTATATGGGGATCGTTTACCACACTTCTCTTTCTATTTTTAATGCTTATAGGTGGTTGCTCTGGTTCATCTAGTTGTGGTTTAAAAATTTTTAGGATCCAGATTCTTATCAAGTCCTCATTAACTTTAATAAAGAAAATAATTCAACCAAGAGGTGTATTTTTACCTAGTTACAATTCAAGAGAAATCAGCGAAGAGGTTTTAACTTCTGTTACCGGATATTTCTTCCTGTATATTTTCATTTTTGGTTTTTTATCTTTACTAATTGCATTCGATGGACAAGATATTCTAACTGCTCTTTCAGGAGCTGCAGCTACTTTAGCAAATGTCGGGCCAGGACTTACTGAGGCAATTGGACCAAGTGGGAATTATGCAGGAATATCAGATATCACTAAACTTTTTATGTGTTTAGGTATGCTAGTGGGAAGGCTTGAATTATTTCCTATCTTGATTTTACTTTCTCCACAACTTTGGAAAAGATAATAAATAAATCAAAAACCTAAACACCATAATAAAATTGACTGATGGGTATATAATCTATTCTCAGCTTCATCCCATACAAGAGAGTTTTTTCCATCTATTATTTCATTAGTAATTTCTTCACCTCTATGGGCAGGCAAACAATGAAGAATAAAGGATTTCTTTTTAGTTTTATTGACTAATTTACTATTAAGTTGAAACTTTTTAAATTTTTTTAATCTATTCAAGTTTTGATCCATTCCCATTGATACCCATGTATCAGTAATAANTACATCAGCNCCTTCTACTGCTTCATTGGGATTTGAAAANACTNTTAAATTNTCATTNGAAAANTGTTTCAAAATTNNTTGNTNAGGNAAGCATCCCTCAGGACANGAGATAGNTAAATTAAAATTATAATGTTTTGTTAAGTGGATCCANGAATTACANACATTATTCCCATCTCCAACCCAACANAGATTTAANTTATTNACATNAGNGAANTTTTCTTCTANAGTCATAANATCTGCTAAAATTTGACATGGATGACTTTTATCTGTTAAACCNTTAATTATTGGAACNNNAGAAACNTTGCTGATTTCATATANATTTTTCTCCTCCTTNCCTCTATACATAATGACATCCACATANCTTGACAANACTTTNACTGTATCATTNAAAGATTCACCTCTNCCTAGCTGGCTATCGTTTTGGTCNAANACTACAACATCCCCACCCATNTGTTTTATCCCAACNTCAAAAGANACTCTAGTTCTTGTTGATGGTTTTTCAAATATCATCCCAAGAATCTTCTTCTTTTTCAGATNTATNTTACCNTAATTCTTCTTTANCTTGTGGCTGGTTTTAANAATCTTAANTATCTCTTTTGAACTTATTTCATCTATGTTTAAAAAATGTTTCATTTTGTCTANANTTTATATTTTTGATAATGCTTTTTTTAATTTTTCTATTGCNTCATCAACATGTGAAACTTGAAGTATTAATGGAGGTAAAAGTCTAATAATATTATCTGATGCTTTGACTGTNAGTATCTTCTCATTTCGCATNTGTTCTATAATNATTTCATTACTTATCTTTGGTTTGATNCCTAACATCAATCCTTTTCCTCTGATCTCTTCTATTAAACTTGGNAATGATTTAAGAATNTCTTTNTTTAATTTTTCTTTCAAGTAATCNCCTATTTTNACAACATGCTCAAGAAAATCCTTTTTTAANATATGGTCAAGAACTACATTTGCAACAGACATTGCTAGTGGNTTGCCNCCNAAAGTAGATCCATGCGTNCCNACNGACATACACTTTGAAACTTTTTTATTTAAAAGACACGCNCCNATAGGGAAACCACCACCAATNCCTTTTGCAATTGGAACNATNTCTGGCTCAATTTTTGACCATTCNAACGCGAAAAATTTTCCAGTTCTTCCGATNCCGCATTGTACCTCATCTAAAATTAAAAGAATGTTTNTNTCATCGCAAATTTTTCTTAAACCTACCAAACATTCCTCAGGTATAACCTTGATACCTCCCTCACCAAGAATAGTCTCNACCATTATAGCTGCTACTGAATCATCNATTGCNTCATTTAACGCTTCATGATCACCNAATGGNATNTTTATAAANCCNTNAACTTTTGGNCCAAACCCCTTGNTATGAGACTCNTTATTTGCAGCNTAAAGCGATGCAAGTGTTCTTCCGTGAAATGCNCCTTGGAAGGTAATGATTTTATTTTTATTTTCNAAACCTAAATCATAATGAAATTTTCTAGCANCTTTTATACTNGTTTCAGTTGCTTCTGCNCCTGAATTNCAAAAAAAGACAGAATGTGCAAATGAATTTTTNGCAATCTTTTCNGCAACTATNNTCTGCTTATTGATTTTAAATAAGTTTGAACAATGCCATATTTTTTCTGCTTGATCTTTTAANGNAGCAACNAANGCAGGNTGACTATAACCAAGACTTAAAACTCCTATACCACTTGTAAAATCTAAATATCTTGTTCCATCCTCAGAGTAAACNTANACNCCNTCNCCGTGGTCGATTTCTANATCTATTGGATTATAAACTTTTAGGATACTCATTGACTTAACCNNTTAGGCAATAACCTTTTTTAAATATTATAATNGTTAATATCAAGAAAAAAATATTGCTAAGGCCTAGGAGAAAAAANCCAACAGTTATGTTGCTNTCATTTATCCCCAAGAATCCAAATCTAAAACCATCAATNATATAAAAAAAAGGATTCCAATTTGCTAGAAATTGCCAAAAGTCAGGNAACCTATCAATNGTATAAAAAGTTCCTGANAAAAAAGTTAATGGAATAATAATAAAATTNGTNACTGCAGCCATATGATCAAACTTTTTAGCCCAAATTCCACATAANATNCCAAACATTGCNAACAAACTTGATGAAAAAANNGCAAAATATANAANAATAAAAAAATTAAANACTTTAAAATNAACAACCATAAAAATNAATAAACCCACAAANAACCCTACTAAAAGTCCTCTNGTAATTCCACCNAACATATAGGATAATGTCAANTCNTATTCANCCATTGGGGGCATNANAACATCAACTATATTNCCTTGNACCTTTGAAATTAGTATNGATGAAGAAGTATTTGCAAATGCGTTNTGCATAATTGCCATNCANATTAGACCTGGTGCAAGAAATTCNGAAAAGCTGTNATTCTCAGTANTTAGATAATTTCTNTCTATTGACAAACTAAAAATTANATAAAAAAGAAGTGTAGTTACNGCTGGNGCAATTATTGTTTGNGCAAATACNTTGAGAAATCTTTTNACTTCTTTCANATATAGAGTGTAAAACCCAATNCAATTAAANCNGTTAAAATTTTTAATATTATACATTTTAAAATATTCTTAATTCATGTAAATTTTACTAAAGCATGAGACTTTTCAATTATATAAAAAAATACTCCGATTTTTATTTGTCTAAATATTCAGTTACTAAAAGAAAATTTGAGGATATATTAAAACAAAAACTCAAAAAAGATTTTTTTAAAAAAAAAAT
>NHBS01000018.1 GCA_002167825.1 Pelagibacteraceae bacterium TMED13 | reverse complement strand
GCTGCTAAACCACCTACACAAACTAAAATACCGTAAAAGAATAATAATGTATCCCATTCAGCTTTTCCTGTGAGTTCAAAGATATCGAATTTATTTTTTCCAGGATATCTGGTTTTAAGAAAATAACCGTAAGTGCCCAGCATTCCTAAACCAAACATCATACCAAAAACTGGAGGCATGTGTAAAACTTGATGCCCGGCTACAGTAATTGATATTGTAAGAATACCTAATGCAGCAATCACATTACCACCGGGTTGAATAGTAACCTTTTTTCCATCTCCCTTTGGCACCTCATTAGGAATTGCAAAGTAAATTATTGCAGCAGGAATTACGTAATTAACAACTGATGGTAAGAAAATATTAAAGAAATCAAAAAATGATACAAAGCCTCGTTGCCACACCATCAGTGTAGTGATATCACCAAACGGCGAGAATGCCCCACCAGCATTTGCAGATACGACAATATTTATTAATGCAGGAACAATGAATGCTTTGTTACCTCGTCCAGCAACCGTTACAACTGTTCCTAAAATAAGCGCAGTAGTTAAATTATCAGCAATAGGTGATAAGAAGAATGCAATAACACCAGTAATCACATAAATCTTTTTATAACTAAAATTATTATTTGAAAGCCAAGCACAAAGTGCATCAAACATTTTTCTTTCAGTTAATGCATTAACATATGTCATGGCTACGAAAAGAAAGAAAAACAACTCTGCAAATTCGAGTATAAGATGTTTGAACTTTCCTTCTGCCCAATGAGCTGATAGGCCTGGGTCAGTGCTTGCGTAAAAAGCAATCATTGCCCAGATGGCTGTTGCGGCCAATATTACGGGTTTGGACTTTCTGAAGTGGGTAAATTCTTCTGCCATAACAAATCCGTAAGCAATAACAAAAAGTAAAAGACAGGCAATTCCAATTGGACTGCTAATCAAATCTAAGGTTGCCGGACCATCATTACTAGCCGCGAACACCAAACTTGGTGAAATTAAAGCTAAAAGAAAAATTGGAAATTTTGAAAATATTTTAGTGAAGAAATTCATAAACCCACCTGTAAAAATTGATATTTAAATATAAATCTATATTTGTTATATAACATTATGAATTCAAAAAAAAGTAATAATAGTAAAAACAAAAAGGAACTATCTGTTTATTTAGATCCAAAATTTGTTCCGGGGGATTTACAAAAATTTTGTAAAGATTTGAAACAAAATCAGCTAGATGAAAAAAGCTTTTTAAAGAAATCAAATGAGATCAATGTATTTTTAATCAACTTTGATTTAGACAAACTACAGATGAATTTTTTCTTATTACTTATTGGAAAAAGAATTTATAACTTCTGTGATACAGGAAATTATAATTTAAAGATTTATGGTGGTGACGAACTTCAAAAATCTAATATTATTCTTGGGTGGGAGTTAGAAAAATATAAATTCCAAAAATTTAAAACAGTAACGACAGAGGAAATAGGTAAATCCCTTACTTTAGTACCTAAAGATATTAAGAATAAAAAAGAGGCATATTTTTTTATTAGAGACTTGATAAATTCTCCTCCTAATATTCTTGGTCCTAATGAAATATATCATGCTGCAAAAGAACACTTAAATGATGACTATGTGTGTAAAAAAATAACGGGAAAAAAATTGGAAAAAACATTCCCGTTAATTTCCGTTGTTGGGGCTGGTGCTAGCAAGAAAAATAAACCAATATTTGCCTCATTTATCTCTAAAACAAAGAAAAAGAGAAAAATTTTTATTATCGGTAAAGGTGTTTCATTTGATACTGGCGGCCTTAATTTAAAAACTGGTGTTGGAATGTCTTTGATGAAAAAGGATATGGGTGGAGCAGCCAATGCCATTGGTTTAGCAAAACTTTTAAGCAAAAAAAATTTAAATGCTGAAGTTAATTTATTATTATGCCTGGTAGAAAATTCGGTATCAGATAATGCAATGCGGCCATCTGATATCTATAAATCAAGAAGTGGTCAATTTATCGAAGTTAGTGATACCGACGCCGAAGGAAGATTGATAATGGCTGATGCATTGACTTATGCCTCTGAAAAAAATCCCGAGNTAATCATTGATCTAGCTACNTTAACTGGTGCATCTAGAGTGGCAATGGGCTTAGANGTTCCAAGTTTTTTTTCTAATAATANAACTTTATCAAANCTTTTAAATANAGCGTCTACCGAAACAGGNGATCCTTTNTGGCAATTACCACTTTGGCAAAATTATAATAACCAAATACTNTCTAATCATGCNGATTATAAAAATATTGGAAGNANNGGTTTTGGAGGGGCTATAACGGCTGCATTATTCTTAGAAAAATTTATAAANAAAGAAATTCCTTGGATTCATATTGATCTTATGGGATGGACTAAACCCAATAAATANTCAAGATATGAAGGTGGTGANGCTATGGGTATTATTGCTTTATCAAAGATGATNGACGANNTGTTTAAATAAAAGCTGACTGTATTAATTTTTTTGTATAATTTTTNTTTGGCTTTAAAAAAACTTCTTTTACGGAACCTTCTTCAACTATCTCNCCATAACGCATAACAACAATTTCATCAGATAAAGCNTTTATGATTTTTAGATCGTGACTTATAAAAATNTATGTCAATGTTAAATCTTTTTGTANTTGTAATAGTAAGTCTACAATTTGTTTTTGNACTGTCATATCTAAAGCACTNGTAGGNTCGTCTAGAATTATTATTTCAGGNCTTAAAATCAATGCGCGAGCTATTGCAATTCTTTGCCTTTGTCCTCCAGAAAATTCNTGGGGATATCTATTTAGCATAGACCNNTCAAGNCCTACNTTTTCTATAATTTGTAANATNAGATCTTTTACTTCATTTTTTTTTAAATCTTTTCTATGTATTTCAAGCCCTTCNCCAACTATTCTCTCAATAGTTAATCTTGGGCTTAAAGATGCAAAAGGATCCTGAAAAATTATTTGTATATTTTTTCTAAATTTTCGAAAAGAAGCGTCATTTAATTCTGAAATATTATTATTTTTATAAAATATATCGCCCTGTGATTTTATTAATTTTAATATAGCTAGTGCAAGCGAACTTTTCCCAGAACCACTTTCACCTACCACACCTAATGTAGAACCTTTTTTTAATTTTATATTTAAATTTTTAACCGCATGAAAAAATTTTTTTTTTCTATTAAAAAAAGAATTACTGTTTAATTGATAATGAATATTCAAGTTGTTAGTTTTTAAAATTATTTTAGAACCTTTTGACTTAAACTTTTTTTCATTTGGGTTGGAATTTATTAATTTAAGCGTGTAAGGGTGTTTAGGTTTTTTAAATAAAGTTTTTGTTTCACCCTGCTCAACAATTTGACCGTCCTTCATAACACAAACTCTGTCAGAAATTTTTTTTACAATTGATAAGTCGTGAGTAATTAAAAGAAGCGACATTTGAAATTTTTTCCTTAATTTATCTAACAAATCTAAAATTTGCTTTTGTATTGTTACATCTAANGCTGTAGTTGGTTCATCAGCTATCAANAGTTTTGGGTTATTGGCTATAGCCATAGCGATCATTACTCTTTGTNTTTGTCCTCCTGATAACTGATGAGGGAAATGATTTAACCTTTCCTCTGCATTCTCTATACCTACCTCACTCAAAAGCTCTAAAATTCTATCTTCTTTTTTATCTAAACTNAACAAACATTCTCCTATTTGTTTTTTTATTGTATGTAGTGGATTTAANGAAGTCATTGGTTCTTGAAAAATCATTGAAATACTTTTNCCTCTTATAATTGCCAAATCTTTTTCTGATAAATTAAGAATATTTTTATTATCAAACTTTATAAAGCCAGATATTTCTGTTCTACTATTTTCTTTAAGCAGTCTCATCATTGACATAGCGGTCACTGATTTTCCCGAACCACTTTCACCTACAATAGAAAAACATTCACCTTCGTTGATAAAAAAATTACTTTTTTTAACAGCATTGATCAATTCCTTATTTTGACTAAAAGTAACCGTAAGATCTTTTACTTCAATTACTCTTTTCATAACTAAGATACCTTTCTAGGGTCAAATGCATCCCTAACNGCTTCTCCAACAAAAACAAGTAAACTAAGTTGTAGAGAAAGNGTTATAAAAGCGGATATACCTAACCAAGGAGCTTGTAGATTAGCTTTTCCTTGCGAAACCATTTCTCCAAGGGAAGGTGAGCCAGGGGGCAACCCAAATCCTAAAAAATCTAATGATGTTAAAGTNGCTATAGAACCGGATAAAATAAATGGCATTAGAGTTAAAGTTGCAACCATAGCATTAGGTAAAANATGCCTATACATAATTTGTATATTTCCAACACCTAGAGCCTTAGCAGCTTTTACATATTCAAAATTTCTAGCTCTGAGAAATTCTGCTCTAACAACGCCCTCAAGAGACATCCAACTAAACAAAAGCATAATAAATAAAAGAACCCAAAAACTTGGTTCAATAAAACTTGAAATAATTATTAATAAGTAAAGAACTGGTAGACCTGACCATATTTCAATAAAACGTTGCCCATATAAATCAACTACACCACCGTAAAAACCTTGTAAGCCACCTATGATGATTCCTATAAAACTTGAAAGAAAGGTTAAAATTAAACCAAAAAAAACAGAAATCCTAAATCCATATATCAATCTCGCTAAAACATCTCTACCTTGATCATCGGTACCTAATAAATTTTCAAAAGTTGGACTTGATGGTGACGGCACCCTTAAGTCATANTTGATAGTATCATATGAGTACTCGATCAAAGGCATNANAAAAAAACCATTATTATTTATTAATTTTNGAACAAAAGGATCTTTGTAATCAGATTCTGTTTCAAATTCACCCCCAAAAAAAGTCTCTGGAATTTTTTCAATTACAGGAAAGTAAAATTTATTATCAAAAACTAAAAAGATTGGTTTGTCATTTGCTATGAATTCAGCAAAAAGAGTAACTATAAATAAAAAAATAAAAATCATAGCAGAATAAAATCCCCTTTTATTTGATCTAAAATTTTCAATTCTTCTCTTTGATAGAGGACTTAAATTCATTTAATTNCCTCTAGTGTCAAAATCAATTCGTGGGTCAATCATTACGTAAGTCAAGTCACTAATNAGCTTTATTGTAAGTCCAAGAAGTGTAAAAATATANAGGCTACCAAANACAACTGGATANTCTCTTCCTAGAGCAGCTTCAAATCCTAAAAGTCCAAGACCATCTAAGGAAAAAATTACTTCTATTAATAATGATGAGGTGAATAAAATATTAATAAATGCTGATGGAAACCCAGAAACCACAATGAGCATTGCATTTCTAAAAACATGACCATACAAAACTTTTTTTTCACTTACTCCTTTGGCTCTAGCTGTAACAACATATTGTTTATTGATCTCATCAAGAAACGAATTTTTAGTCAACATTGTTAGACTAGCAAACCCACCAATCACCATAGCAAGTACGGGAAGTGTGAGATGCCAAAAATAATCTATAACTTTATTAAANAAAGATAAATTTTCCCAGTCATCAGAAACNAGACCTCTNAGTGGAAAGATATCTAAGTAGCTTCCACCAGCAAACATGACGATCAAAAAAATTGCAAATAAAAAACCNGGTATNGCATANCCGATNATGATTAGTGAGGATGTAAATATATCAAAGTCAGATCCATCTCTAACAGCTTTTTTTATACCTAGAGGAATTGATATCAAATAAACAATAAGGGTTGTCCACAATCCTAGGGATATAGATACAGGTAATTTTTCAATTATTAAATCAATAACGGATTTATCTTTATAAAAACTTTCACCAAAATCAAAGAATAAATAATTCTTTAACATATTAATAAATCTTTCCAAAGGGGGTTTATCGAAACCATATTGTTTTTCTAGTTCCTTAATTAGATCGGGGTCAATCCCCTGAGACCCCCTATATTTTGAGTCTTGAAGAGTATTACTTAACTGGGTGGTTTGAGAACTTTGTGATTGCTCCCCGCCCGACGAAGTAAATCTTGATGTTACCGAGACATCATTACCTTTGATCTGTGCTATAGCTTTTTCTACTGGACCTCCAGGGGCAGCCTGAATTATTATAAAATTGACAGTAAGTATCCCCAGAAGGGTTGGGATAATAAGGATTAACCTTTTGANAATATAATTTAACATTATTTATTTTTCCTAATTCTCCATAATATAATAAATGGGAAAATAAGAATAAGATAATACATAAAANTGAAATTTAATTTTTNATCANNATCANTTTCTTCTTCNANATNACCAATTTTNATTTCTTTTTCNTTATCAAACCACCAGAAATCAAATCCAAGATCATANTTTGGNCTAGTAGTTGGTCTTGAAAATTTATTCCAATAGGCAACTCNATAATGNCCAATATGGAATTGAGGAATAAGGTAGTAATTAAATAATAAAACTCTATCTAAAGTTCTTGTATAATTAANAAGCTCCTCCCTATTTTTTGAACTTATNAAATCTTCTATAATCTNATCNATTATTGGATTTTTNACACCAATAATNTTTGCACTTCCTGGTTGATCAGCNGATAAAGATCCCCAATAATTTCTTTGCTCATTTCCTGGAGANATAATTGANCCATAGTTTGTNACAACCATNTCAAAGTCAAANTCTTCCAATCTTTTTTGGTACTGTGAATCGTCTTGAACNGTTCTAATCTTCATGANAATNCCTAATTTTTTTAAATTTCTCTTCATAGGCAAAACAATTCTCTCAAATAGTTGNGATCTGAGGAGAATTTCAAACTCAAATATTTGACCTGTTTTTTGGTTTGTTANTAAATCATTCTTAATAATCCANCCTTCTTCTTTTAAAATTCTTCTGGCNATTCTAAGNTTATTTCTNAAGCTATTTCCTTCNATCTCAGTATTNGGAGGANTATAAATGGTATTGAATACTTCATTAGGTANTTTACCTTTATACTTATTTAATATTTTTAACTCTTCTTTACTGGGAAGGTTTTGAGATGATAATTCTGAATTATCAAAATAACTTTTAGTTCTGGTGTAGGCATTATAAAACAAATTACGATTTGACCACTCGAAATCAAAAGCATAAGTTAATGCCTTTCTTACATTTCTATTTTTGAAGAATGGTTTTCTAATATTAAATGCAAACCCTTGCATCCCACTTGGTCTAAAGTATTTTATCTCTTCTGTAATTACTTGTTTCCTATCTACTGCTTTAAATTTATAAGAAGTTGCCCAGTTTTTTGAGGAGTTTTCAATTTTGAAATCATATGCTCCAGATTTAAAAGCTTCTATGGCTACTGTTTCATCTCTATAATAGTCTGTATGAATAGTATCAAAATTATATCGACCAATATTGACATTAATATTTTTACCCCAGTAATTAGGATTTTTCTTGAGGGTAATACTTCTTCCTGGTTTTATATTTTCTACTAGGTATGGACCACTTCCAAGTGGTGTCTCTAAAGTTGTTTGGCTGAAATCTTTACCATCCCAGTAATCTTTGGAGAATATTGGTAATTGATAACCAATTATGAGTGGTAATTCTGGGTTTGGGTCTCCTTTAAAATAAAATTTTACCTCATCACTACTGATCTTTTCTACAAAATCTACTTGTTTATAATAGCTTTTATACGCAGGATGACCTTTAGAAATAAGTGTGTTAAAGGAAAAAATAACATCTTCTGGCTTAATTTTAGAGCCGTCTGAAAACCTCGCTTCATTTCTAATTTTAAATTTGACCCATGAACGATCTTTGGGAACTTTTATACCTTCAGCAATAAGTCCATATTGACTAAAAGGTTCGTCGAATGAGGATTTCATTAATGTTTCGAATAAGTAAGTTGTCTGCCAGGCTGCCACACCCTTTAGAATATATGGGTTTAGATTATCAAAAGTTCCGATACTAGATAATTTAATTTGCCCACCTTTAAAAGCATTAGCGTTAGCATAATCAAAGTTTCTAAAACCTGGTTTATACTTGAGATCCCCGTGCATTGCTATACCGTGAGAGTAATCATTCCCTAATAAGCTAGTATGGTTTAAAAAAATAAACTTAAAAATTAATAGAATTATTATCTTCATTTTAAAAATTTTATTAGTTTTTTATGGTGATTCATACTCATTGATGCAATGATTTTTCCCTTGGAATTAATATTTAAATCTTTTCCCTCCCAGTCAGTAATATTTCCACCAAGTTCTTTAATAAGTGGAATTTGAGCCATATAGTCCCAGGGTTTTAGATCTGCCTCAACAATAAGATCTATTTTTCCAAGAAGCAAAAGACCATAAGCATAGCAATCTGTTCCGAAAATAGGAAAACGTGTCTCATTATAAATATTAACAACTTTTTTTTGGTCGTTTTTATTAAACATAAATGGTGAAGTTGACGAAATAATTGAGTTCTTAATCATTTTTTGACTTTTAATTTTACTACATCTTTTTTTATTAAAATAAACTCCGACGTCTTTACCTCCGTACCATCTATAGTTTAAAATTGGAATATCGATTACCCCAATAATAGGATTGTTATTTTTTAGACAAGATATTAATGTTCCGAACAAAGGTTTTCCAGAAATGAAACTATGAGTTCCATCAAGAGGGTCAATTACCCAAATATACTTTGACTCAAGGTTCTTTGATCCATATTCTTCTCCAATAATTCCATGATTGGGGAATTTTTTACTTAGGAGTTTTTTAAATAAAGATTCTATTTCTTGATCAACATCAGTTACAAATGATCCGTCTATTTTTTTTTTTACGTTAAAATTCTTTAGGTATTTNCCCTTTAGTATCTTTTTACTTTTATCCGCAAATGAATTGGCGAAATGTAGCAGTTCATTAACTTCATGAAACATTTATTTCAAAGATTCTAGATAAGAAATAAGATTCACTCTGTCTGAGTTTTTTTTCAATCCTTTGTAAATCATTTTCGTTCCCTTAATATATTCTTTTGGGTTTTCTAAAAAATAAAAAAGTGTTTCTCTATCCCAATCCTTTTTAAAGTTTACAAGCGCATCTGAATATTTGAATTCATTAATTGCTGCAACTTTTCTTCCTACAACTCCCCAAAGTGGCGGACCAATTTTAACCTTTAAATTTACACTAAAATCATGACAAGCCGAACATTGTTTTGCGACTTTTTCTCCCTTTTTTATATCAAAATTCACAAATAAAGAATCTAGATCCAATTTTTGCACAACTTCATTTTCTTCATTTTCTTCTTCTGAGATATCCGAATCTTCATCCTCTATCTCTGAAAATATCTTCGAACCTTCCCCTTCTTCCTCATGATAAAAAATTTCATCAAATACCTTGAAGGATTGGAACAATAATAGAATTGATATAATAGATAGAAAGTATTTATTCATAATCTTTAGTTTTTATTATAATACTATTATAAAATAGACTGATTGTGATCAATAAAATAAAAAAAAATCATAAAATTATTATTATTATTCCTGCGAGACTAAGGTCGTCAAGACTATCAAAAAAATTATTACGAAAAATTAATGGCAAACCGATGATACAAAGGGTCGCAGAGAATGTAAAAAAGGTGGGTTACAATGATGTAATGGTTGCAACGGACAGCAGCGAAATATTTAATTTATGTAAACAAAAAAAAATTAGAGTAACAATGAGTCAAAAAATACATAAAAGTGGTACAGATAGAGTCTATGAAGCCTATGAGCTGCAAAAAAAAGAATATGATATCGTTATTAATCTTCAAGGAGATCTCCCATTGTTCGGTAGGAATTTATTGAATGGACTTATAAGACTGTTTGATGATGATAAAGTTCAAATAGGAACAGCGGTTTGTAATTTAGAGAATGAAGAGATTAAAGATGAAAATATTGTAAAGGCTAAAGTTGAACTAGAAAATGACATTGGATATGTAACAGATTTTAAAAGAAGGATTTCTTCTAAACTTAATTATTATCATCACATAGGAATATATGCATTTAGACCAAAGATATTAAAAAAATTTGTTAATTTACATCAATCAAAAAATGAAGTTGAAAGAAAACTTGAACAACTTCGAGCAATGGATAATAATCTAAAGATAAAAACAGTCAAAGTAGATTATAATCCACCAAGTGTTGATACAATCAACGATTTAAGGAAAATTAGATTGATTTTTAAGAAAAATAAACTTTAATCTTTTGAAATATGAAAACAAAAAAAATTTCCTTTCAAGGTCTCAAAGGTGCTTATTCAGACNTAGCTTGTAATAAATTTTATAAAGANTATGAACCACATCCTTGNACTACTTTTGAAGAAGCACTAGATGCGGTAAGGAGAAANATTGCATTTTTAGCAATGATTCCAGTAGAAAATAATATAGCTGGTCGCGTTGCAGATATGCATGTATTACTTCAAAGTTTAAAATTAAAAATTATAGCGGAACATTACCTTAAAATAGAGCATAATCTTTTGATAAGAAAGAATAATCAGCTGCAAAATATTAGATTTGCATACAGTCATGCTCATGCTCTTTCACAATGTAAAAATAAATTAGAAGAATTAGGCCTTAAGCCAGTAACACATTTAGATACTGCAGGTGCAGCAAAATTTATATCAGAAAATGATGATAAGAAAAATGCAGCAGTTGCATCCAGTCTAGCCGCTAAGATTTATGATCTAAAAATAATTAAAAAAAATATAGAGGATGATAAAAATAATATCACAAGGTTTTTAGTTTTTTCTAAGAAAAGTTTAGCGGTGAATTTAAAAAAAAAAATAATTACTACTATTGTTTTTGATACAAAAAACAAACCAGCATCATTATACAAAGTTTTAGGGGGCTTTGCAGAGAATAATATTAACCTAACAAGATTAGAAAGTTTTTTTGTGAATAAAGAGTTTAAACAATTTTCATTTCTAATTGACGTGGAATCACATCCAAAAAGTAAAGAATTCTTAAAGGCTATGAATGTAATCAAAAAAATTGCATATAAGATCAAAATTCTTGGTTTTTATGAGGCTTCAACCTTTAGAAAATAATATTTTAATTTATCCAGTAAAATGTTAATTTGAATTGGGAGTTGAATTTAGGCAATGATCTCGCCAACCCGGTCAGGTCTGAAAAGAAGCAGCCGTAACGATTTTCATTGGGTTGAACTTCAGCTCCTTTTTAAATAAAATTTATGAAAAATAAAAGTTATAAAGTGCTTGCAAGAAAGTATAGACCAAAAAAACTTTCTGAAATTATCGGTCAGGATGAAATTTGTAAAATAATTAAAGGTTCGATGAAGCTTAATAGACTACCCCATGCCTTTCTTTTTTCAGGAACAAGGGGTGTTGGTAAGACAACAATTGCAAGAATAATATCTAAAATAGTTAATTGCGAAAAAATTGACCTCTCGAATCCTGAACCTTGTGGAGTATGTACAAGTTGTATATCCATTACAAAAGAAAAAAATATGGATGTTGTTGAAATTGATGCTGCCAGTAGAACAGGAGTGGCAGATGTTAGAGAAATAATTGAAAATTTAGGTTATAAATCAGTCGAGGTAAAAAAGAAAATCTATATTATAGATGAGGTTCATATGCTCTCAAAAGCAGCATTTAATGCATTGCTAAAAACTTTAGAAGAGCCACCAGACGATGTGATTTTTATTTTTGCAACTACTGAAACGGATAAAATACCAGTTACCATTATGTCTCGATGCCAAAAGTTTGAGTTAAGAAGAATAGATACTCTTGTACTCTCTGATTTCTTAATTGAAGTATCAAAAAAGGAAGATATTCAGTTAGGAGAAGAATCAGCATTATTAATTTCTCAAGCATCAGAGGGATCTGTCAGAGACGCGTTATCTATACTAGATAATGTTTTATCAAGAGGTAATCCAATTTTACTAGAAACAGTTAAAGAGGTTTTGGGACTGGCAGANAANAATTTAGTATCAGATTTGTTTGAATTTTTATGTGAAGGAAATATAAAAAAAGCNCTACTAAAGTTTGAAGAAATTTATAAAAAGGGAGCATCATTGGATATTTTAGCCAAAATGCTTATGAATATATGTTTCCATACAATGAAGTTAAAAAGTGGTCTTGATAAAAANACTNTTTTATTAGATTCAGGTACTTTGGAAAGAGTTGAGATTATTTCTAATAAATACCAAGTTGTTTTCTTAACCAGGTTCTGGGAGCTATTACAAAAGTACGTTAATGAACTACAAANTTCTTTTGATGAAAAACAATGCTTTGAAATGATTATAATGAGATTATGTTATGTTTCATTATTGCCCACTCCATTTGAAGCTTTACAAGAAATTTCTAAAAATAAAGANATTAATNATAATAATGAGTTGACCAACAAAGTGGGATCTCAAAATAGAGATATAACCAGTAAAAATATTGAAAATAAAGATAATTTAGCAAGAAACTTAAACGTTCAACCAAACAAAAGTTCATCTCTAGATATTAAAAGTTTTGATAGTCAGATTAAGAAATTTAAANCATTAACAAATTTAATCGAACTAGAATCAGAAATGCAAATAGCATATCATCTGAGAAATAGTTTTAAATTGAATTCATTAGTAGAAATCAATTCAGATAAAAAAATTGGAGAAATACAATTGGAAGCTATTAACAAAAAGTTAGATAGTAAAAATATTCTATGGAATGCAACTAAAATTATTGAAAGAAAGACTGGTAAAAGGTGGATTTTCTCATTATCCAGTAAAAAAGGGATTAAATCTATAGTTGAATATGATGAAGAAAAGAATGCTGAAGTTATTGAGGAAATAAAAAAAAATGAAATAATAAAAAAAATTCTTGAAATCATTCCATCTTCTGAAATAGTTTCTATAAGAAAACTTAACCAAGAAAAATAAAGCGAGGTATATAATGAATAACATGTCACAAATCATGAAGCAGGCTAAGGTTATGCAAGATAAAATGGCAGAAATGCAAAAAAAAATAGAAGAGCAAGAAGTTGAAGGTTCTTCAGGTGGGGGAGTTGTCAAAGTACTAATAAATGGGAAAAATGAAATTAAAAGTTTAAAAATTGATCCAACCTTGATTAATTCAGATGAGGTAGAAGTTCTTGAAGATCTACTGATTGCTGCAATTAATGATGCAAATAAAAAATTAAAAGAAAATGCTGCTAATCAAATGAGCTCACTTTCCGACGGGATGGGTCTTCCCCCGGGTATGAAGTTGCCATTTTAAAATGACATCATCTTCCTTAAATGAATTGATAGATTTATTTTCAAAGTTACCTAGCTTGGGACCTAGATCAGCCCGAAGAGCAGTTCTATATTTACTAAAAAGAAAAAAGATTATACCAAGATTAGTTGACTCTTTGAAAGAAGTGCAAGCAAATACTAAATTTTGTAGTACTTGTGCAAATCTCGATATCATTGATCCATGCGCTATTTGCAGAAATGAAAAAAGGAAGAAGGATAAAATTTGTGTGATTGAGGATATATCTGACTTGTGGGCAATTGAAAAAAGCAATGCCTTTAACGGACAATACCACATTTTAGGAGGTGTTCTTTCTGCTATTGATGGGATAGGTCCTGAAGAATTGAATATCCTATCTTTGTTTGATAGAATAAAAAATGGGTCAGTAAAAGAAATTATATTAGCTACCAATGCAACAGTTGAGGGGCAAATAACAGCNCAATATATTGCCGATCAATGTGCTGATTCACAAATTTTAATTACGCGTCTTGCTCAAGGAATGCCCATGGGTTCNGAACTNGAAATTCTTGATTACAATACGCTTTCNACNGCTTTTAAATCTAGATCAAAAATAAGTACTAGTCTTTAGTTTCATTNAGCAATATTTTTTCTTTTTTGTTANTTATNTTTTTTGTTGTTATTAATACCTCATTAAGATCATTTTGTGCGCTTGTAAAATGTGAGTCCAATTTTTTGATTCTTTCCTCAAGTCTTACGATCTCTTTGCCAAGCTCTTTTAAATGTTGAAAAATAATATTTGAATTTTGATTTATCTTTTGATCTTTNAGTAAACTTTCAATCGAATTTAAAACAATCCAAAGTGTGGTTGGTGATATCAAGAATATTTTACTATCATAAAACATTTGGGTGATTTCAGGAAATAAATTGAAAACTTCAACATAAATTTGCTCACTTGGAATAAAAATTAAAGCTATCTCAGCNGTTTCACCTGGNATAATATANTTTTTTTTAACATCAAGTACATGATTAGAAATATCTAATTTGAANGACTTTGATAATTTTACTTTATCTTCCTTGGTATTAGCGTTAACCATNTTATCATAACTTTCTTTAGGAAATTTTGAATCAATACACAAATTATTCAAATTTCCTGATATTTTAATCATACAGTCAACCCGTGAATTATTAGATAAGGTTTTTTGGAAATCATAATACTCCTTTGGTAATGTGTCTTTAATAAGGTTTTCAAGCAGTATTTCTCCAAANCTCCCTCTTTTACTTGTATTTGAGAGAATATTTTTAAGATCAACTACATTCTCAGTTAAATGATTNATATTTTGTTGNGCNCTATCAATCAGAGAAATTCTTTCNTGAATTTNAAATAGNTTNTTTNTATTTTCGGAAGATGACTTTTCAAATTTTGTATCAATTTTTTCAAAATTTTTTTCAATTATAGAGTGTATAGAATTTTCAAGATTCTCTTGTTTTTCCATCAAAACTTTAATCCTTTCCTTTGTATTTGAGTTAGAAAAAATAAATTGAATAAATAACCATACTATGACTATAGTTGAGAATAAAAATATTATAATTAAATTAAGATCCATTACAACAATATGACAGTTTTAAAAATTTTAACAATACCAGATCCAAAGCTGAAACGTAAGTCTGTTGAAGTAGAAAATTTTGATTCAGATCTA
>NHBS01000017.1 GCA_002167825.1 Pelagibacteraceae bacterium TMED13 | reverse complement strand
ATTAGGAATTATAAAAGTTGTAAAATTACAACAATTTTTTTCTTTTTCAATAAAATTATTGATATTCCCTTAAAAATGCAATATGTTATTCTCATGTATAAATATTATACAAAAATTCAAAATGATTAAAAATTAAGCAATTAAGGAAGGAACTTAGAATGAAAAAAATTTTAATTATGTCTGCATTAGCTACTCCACTATTATTTACTAATGTTAAAAGCTTTGAATTCCCAGATAAATTACCTTATGGTGATATTTCAGCAAACGTTGGGTATTATTCGCAATATGTTTGGAGAGGTGAGCAACAGAATGCTGGCCAGTCCGCAGTTCAAGGCGGTCTTGACTACGCTGTAACCCTATTAGATACCTACGTAGATTTTTATGTAGGGTTTTGGGGTTCAAACGTATCTGGAGGAACCAACACTTTATCAGGTAACGAATTAGATTACTATGGTGGTTTAACTGGAGCTGTACCTGGTCTTGAAGACTATTTGGCTTGGGATGGTGGAATTCTGTATTACGATTATCCTGGTATGACTGATGAAAATACTGCGAATGGAGCTCGTAACGTAGATTTTGTTGAATATTATGGTTCACTTAGTGCTACTATACCAACACCAGTAACAGATTTTGGGCTGTCATACTACTACGGTTTTTCACCATCAGGTTGGCAGCAAGATAATTACGATTATCAGAATGTAAGTCTAGAATTTGGAGTGCCTGGAACACCATTCACATTAGCCGGAGGGGCTGGTTTCACAGGATCTGAAATGGAAGGTGGAAACTCTTACACAGATTATATAGCTTCAATTTCTACTAGTGCATTTGGTCTAGACNTAGGCCTTGCTTACACTACAATCGACGGTTACGGCGNAGAGGATGTTGAGAGCGATCAANTAATNTTTTCTATAAGTAAAAGTTTTTAATCAGTTTAAATGTGTATTGGGAGTTTGTTTGAACTCCCATAGACATTTTTTCTCCAAGTATCATTATAAGTAGGCTTATAACAACTAAAGATCCAAATTGGTGCATAACACCCAAACTAATAGGTATATAAAATTTTAAAATAATCACTCCCAATACATATTGCAAAATAATTGCAGCTAATAAAAACTTAGATAACATATTTATTTGTTTACTTGGCTTCGTCNTCAATAAATATAAACTTGTNAAAATTATAAAAAAAAGTGTTGTTGAGGCNAGAANCCTATGAAAAAATTGAATAAACCCAATATCANTTAATAAATANAATATNCTGTAAGAANTNTTTTCTAGCAATACTGGAGGTAAAAGACTCTCTCCCATTAAAGGANAATTGTTGTACGCCCANCCTGCCTTNGTNCCAGCAACAAAGGCTCCTGTAACTATTGTAAANAGAACCANAATTATGCAGACGAAAATTGGAANATTNTTAAATTTTNCTGGTTTTCTNTAAGTATGATCAATATNTTTTNTGAGNAATGTAATTTTTACCCACAAATAAAATANCAACATAGAGTAAATAATAAAAGCTATNAGNAAGTGTGCGGAGAGTCGNAANTGGCTTACATCAGGATTTTCAGTAAGACCACTCTTAACCATAAACCATCCCATAAATGCCTGNGTAGNNCCTAAAATAAGTAAAATTAAGAAGAATATTTTTTCAGNNGATGAAAGTTTANTNGTAATCCAAAAATANANNANTGGTAAGAAATATGTTANACCAATTAATCGCCCCCAAATCCTATGNAAGTANTCCCAGAAAAAAATTTTTTTAAACTCAGNTAACGTCATGTCATAATTTTTATAAATAAATTCNGGAGAAACTTTATATTTATTAAANGTTTCNATCCAATCATTGGCCGTCAAGGGTGGNATNGCCCCACTAATTAGTGACCATTCAGTCATTGATAGNCCTGAATCAGTCAATCTNGTGATACCNCCAATAGANACCATTAATAAAANCATTATTAAGTTCANANTAACCCAGTAAATTTTNGGNCTGNAGTAAAGAATATTTATCATNAATATTTAATAGGNAATTATTTACTAATTTAAAATACATAAATTTNATGTANAATATTCTTTTTTACATAANTTATTGACAAATATTATGTATATGTCAATTATAATCAANAAATTAAATAATTATGACAACCCTAAATAANCTTGATATCGGAGCACTGAACTCTAAGTTCTCAGAAGGTGAGCCAAAATTNATTCTTGAATANTCAATTCTAAATTTATTTAAAAATAANATTGCATATGTTTGTTCNTTTGGAACNGAATCNGCTATTATTNTACATTTAATTTCTCAGATTAATAAGGACATNCCAATTATATTACTTAANACTCATTTTTTATTTGAGGAAACGGTTNAATATAAAAATGAACTTCTAGAANTACTTGGGTTAAGAAATTGTCATGAGGTATTTCCAGATGATAAAGTTTTAAATAAATTTGATAGAAATAATGATCTATGGAAAACAAAAGTNGATAAATGTTGTAATTTGAGGAAGGTAATTCCNNTNGAAAANTCATTGAAAGATTTTGAAGCTTGGGTTTCAGGAAGAAAANCATATCANCTTGGAGATAGACAAAACCTTAAAGCCTTTGAGAAACTAAATAATAAAGTTGTTGTAAACCCACTCTTTAGAAGTACACAAGATTTTGTTGAAAATTATTTTTTATTAAATNNACTTCCNAAACACCCATTNGAAGCAAAAGGATATTTATCAATAGGTTGTACGAATTGTACAATAAAAACAAAAAATATTAAAAATATTAGAGANGGNAGATGGTNCGATAACAATAAAACAGAATGTGGAATTCATCTGGAACAAAAGGACANAGATGNATAATCATCTAATAAAATTNGAGAACGAAAGTATTTATATTTTTAGNCAAAGTTATAGGTCAATAAAAAATATAGCAATGTTGTGGTCACTTGGTAAAGATTCAAATGTNATGATGTGGCTTGCGTTCAAAGCTTTCTTTGGAAAGCTTCCATTTCCTGTTGTTCACGTTGATACAAAGAAAAAATTTAAAGAAATGTATGAATTTAGAAATATTTATGAAAAAAAGTGGAATCTTAATCTAATNAAAGGNAACTGTCCTGATATCAAAGAAATTGACCCNTCACTNCCGCCAGCNGCTCGCTCNGCAGCAAGAAAAACAGCTGGANTGAAGAANATTTTAGATAAATATAAATTCAAAGGAGTTATAGCTGGAATTAGAAGAGATGAACAAGGAACTAGAGCAAAAGAAAGNATTTTTAGTCCTAGAGATGANTCNGGTAAATGGGATNTCAAAAANCAGCCTCCTGANTTNTGGGATCAGTCAAANTTTAATTATCCNGACTCTGTTCATATAAGAATTCATCCCTTACTAGGNTGGACAGAAATTGATATATGGAGATATATTAANGCTCAAAAAATACCAATAGTTGATTTATATTTTTCAAAGAATGGAAAAAGNTATAGATCNTTAGGNGANAAAGATATTACATNTCCAGTCNAAAGNAATGCCAGTAATATAGANGAAATAATAGAAGAATTGAAAATTACAAAAGTCTCTGANAGATCGGGNAGAGCCATGGATCATGAGCGNGAAGATATTTTTGAAAATCTTAGAACCAAAGGATATATGTAGAATGNACGANTCTCAAACACCAAGAGTGGTAACGGTAGGCCATGTGGANCANGGNAAATCTTCATTTATNGGTAGATTGATGTATGAATTAGGTCAAGTTACAGAGGAGAANTTTCAAGAATTAAAAANNATAAGTACTAAAAGAGGTATGGAATTTGAATTTGCTTTCCTNCTTGATGCNCTNCAAGANGAGCGNAANCANGGAATAACTATAGATACNACACAAATTTTTTTTAAAACTGNAAAACGTAATTANATTTTTATTGACGCTCCTGGTCANAAAGAATTTATAAAAAATATGATNACTGGTGCNTCATCAGCNGACATTGCTTTTTTGATTGTTGATGTGGAAGANGGNNTTAANGAACAGACAAAAAAACATGCATATTTACTAAAGATTTTAGGTTTTGANAGNGTGATAGTCTTATATAATAAANTTGATAAAATAAAATATTCTCAGGAAAAATTTGTTAAGGTAAACAAAGAACTAGAATCATACCTAACTAAGCTTGAGGTAAAAGTTCATTCATCAATTCCAATATCAGCAAAAAATGGAGATAATATTTCTAAAAAAAGTCAGAAAACAGATTGGTATTCAGGAGGTAATGTTATTGATATACTTGACGGGTTCAGTATAGATAAAAAAGATTATAAAGATGAATTAAGATTTCCCGTTCAGGATATATATAAAGTTGGTGATAAAAGAGTAATTGTGGGAAGAGTGGAAAGCGGAAAAATTACAAATGATGATACACTTTTGTTTTTACCTACAAATCAGATTGTTAAGGTTAAGACTCTGGAAAGCTGGCCATCATCTAAAACAGAATACAATCAAGGAGAATGTCTTGGAATAACTCTCGATGAGCAGATNTTTGTTGACGTAGGTAATATTGCTTCTAGACCNGAAAAACCTCCAAAATTAATGAATAGATTTGAAGCAAATATTTTTTGGCTTAGTCAAAAAAAAGTTAAATTAAATAAAAAATATGATATGAAAATTAATACAGGTCAGTATCAAGTAAGTATAAATGAAATAAAAAAAGTTATTGATACTAATGATCTGCAATCAAAGAAAAATTATGACGTAACTAAAAATGATATCTGTGAATTAGTGTTTCATTCTTCTCAATTAATTCCAATGGATAACTACTCAGACATAAAGTCTACTGGGAGATTTTGTTTATTGGATGAAAACGAAATAGTTGCTGGAGGAATACTTAATCTTAAGAATTTTCCTGACCAAAAGGAGGTTTTGAGTAAATCTAAAAAAAATATAATTCCTGAAGAGTTCTATGTAAGCGAAATTGATCGATCCGTAATGCTAAAGCATAGGCCAGGAATAATTTGGCTTACAGGTTTATCTGGCTCTGGTAAGAGTACAATAGCAAAGGGTGTTGAGAAAAAACTATTTTCTGATCATTTCAATGTATTTAGTTTAGATGGGGATAATTTAAGGTTGGGTTTAAATAAGGACTTATCTTTTTCACCAGAAGATAGAACTGAAAATATTAGAAGAACAGCAGAAGTTGCCAAATTATTTTCACAAGCAGGTTTTTTAGTAATTGTATCGTTAATTTCCCCTTATAGAAGTGAAAGACGTAAAGCTAGAGACATTAGACCCGAGATTTTCAGATTAATTTATACCAAAGCCTCGGTAGATATTTGTAGTAAAAGAGATGTTAAGGGTCTTTATGCAAAAGCAAAATCTGGTGAAATAAAAAGTTTTACTGGTATATCATCACCATATGAAGAGCCACAAAAACCTGACTTAGTAATTAACACGGCAAAAGAACAAGTTCATGAAAGTATAGAAAGATTATATAATTTTATAAAAAAAGAATTTAGTTTTTCTTAGAAATACTATTGACAAAGAAAAATAAATTAATAAATTAGCACTCAAATGGTATGAGTGCTAACAAGGCTCATTCTGTAAATTGAATTGTCTAACTTTAAAAGGAGATTCGTTATGAAATTCAAACCACTACATGACAGAGTTGTAGTTAAACGACTCGAAAGCGATGAAAAAACTTCTGGAGGAATTATAATCCCAGATACTGCCAAAGAAAAGCCAAGCGAGGGTGAGGTAGTTGCAGTTGGTCCAGGTGAAGTTACTGAGGATGGAAAGCTCAAAGCAATGAACGTAAAGGCTGGTGACAAAATCTTATTTGGAAAATGGTCCGGTACAGAAGTTAAACTTGATGGTTCAGATCTACTAATTATGAAAGAGTCTGACATCATGGGAATATTAGAATAAATTAATTAAGGAGAAAAAAAATGTCAGCTAAAAGTATATCATTTGGATCTGATGCACGCGATCGCATGATTGCGGGCGTAGATACATTAGCAAATGCAGTTAAGGTAACATTAGGGCCAAAAGGTAGAAATGTTATTCTGGATAAATCGTTCGGTGCCCCAAGGGTCACAAAGGATGGTGTTTCAGTTGCAAAAGAAATAGAACTTAAAGATAAATTTGAAAACATGGGCGCTCAAATGGTAAAAGAAGTTGCAAACAAAAGCTCTGATTCAGCTGGTGATGGAACAACTACAGCNACTGTTTTAGCNCAGGCAATTGTNAGGCAAGGAGCAAAGTCTGTTGCAGCAGGTATGAACCCTATGGATTTGAAGAGAGGAATCGACCTTGCAGTAGAAAACGTATTAGAAGATCTTAAAAAAAGGGCGAAAAAACTTGGATCATCCTCTGAGATTGCTCAGGTTGGAACAATATCTGCTAACGGAGAAGAAGAAATAGGGAAAAAAATTTCCGAAGCTATGGATAAAGTTGGAAGAGATGGGGTTATCACAGTAGAGGAATCTAAAACTCGAGATACCACTCTTGAAACAACTGAAGGTATGCAGTTTGATAGAGGATATTTATCCCCTTACTTTATAACCGATGCCGAAAAAATGATTTGTGAGTTTGAAGATCCTTACATTTTACTAAATGAAGGCAAACTTTCAAATTTNCAAGATCTTGTGCCTCTTTTAGAATCTGTTGTTAAATCAGGAAAACCATTATTAATAATTGCTGAAGATGTTGAGGGAGAAGCTCTTGCAACTTTAGTAGTGAACAAATTAAGAGGTGGCTTGAAGGTAGCTGCAGTCAAAGCTCCAGGATTTGGAGATAGAAGAAAATCTATGCTTGAGGACTTAGCAGTTTTAACTGGTGGTCAGGTTATTAGTGATGAGCTTGGTATAAAACTAGAGAACGTTACAATTAACGATTTGGGCTCTTGTAAAAAAGTTAGAATNGATAAAGAAGATACCACTATNGTTGGCGGATCNGGNCAATCTTCGGATGTTAAAGCTAGATGCGAGCAAATTAAAACTCAGATAGATTCAACTACCTCTGATTATGATAAAGAAAAACTTCAAGAAAGATTAGCTAAGTTATCAGGTGGAGTAGCTGTTATAAACGTTGGTGGTTCCACTGAAGTTGAGGTAAAAGAAAGAAAAGATAGAGTTGATGATGCCTTGGCTGCTACACGAGCTGCAGTTGAAGAAGGTATTGTACCTGGAGGAGGGACAGCCTTATTGTATTCAATTAAATCCATTAAAGATTTAAAAGGGCACAATTCAGACCAAAGTGCTGGGATTGATATTATCCGTAAGGCACTAGAAGCACCAGCCAGGCAGATCTCTGAGAACGCTGGCGTTGAGGGATCTATCGTAATTGGAAAACTCTTAGAGCAAAGNGATGATAATCATGGATTTGATGCTCAGTCTGAGACGTATACAGATTTAGTCAAAGCTGGAATTATTGATCCTGTAAAGGTTGTAAGAACTGCCCTTGAAAATGCTTCTTCAATTGCAAGCCTACTTCTTACAACTGAAGCTATGGTTGCCGAGCTCCCTGAGCCAAAAGAATCTGCAATGCCGCCAATGCCTCCAGGAGGTGGAATGGGTGGAATGGGTGGAATGGGTGGAATGGATTTCTAATAATCTACCATTTAAACGCAACTTATTTNTAAATTTAAACCCTCAGTAGATATCTGGGGGTTTAATTAAGCATAGAAATTCAAGATAAAAAAACTTTTCCAATTTAGTCTTAGGTATTTTAGTTTTGCTAAACAATTTGCTCTAGAATGGCTGATATTTCTCTTCGGGCTCCATTTCTAAAACTTTAAGCCATAAACCTTTGTTATTTTTTTCAATTTCAACAGAATCAAAGCCACATCTCAGTAAAAAACTATATTGATCTGGAAGAATATGACCTGATGCTCTGATTTGATTCTTAAATGATTTTTTTTTCCTTAAATTTTTAGCTATGGAAAAAGGTCTTCCATCCTTAAATGTTTGAAAATTAATTTGAATAATCTGGAAAGATTCTAATTCCTCAATTGATGGGTCAAATTTTTCATCGGAATTAATAAATATGCCAACATTCTTAAATTTAATTATATCCTTTTTAAAAGTATTCCAGTCATTTAAATTAAAGATAGAGTTATTAGCGATCTCCTTTTTATTTTTTGAAACAGATTCTACTAGACGATAAATATTTTTTTCTTCGATATTTTTTTTAAGTATTATCATAAACACCTTCTTTAAAAGGAGTTATTCCAATCCTTTTGAACACTTTTAAAAAGTCTTCGTTCTTATTATTTCTATTTTCTTTATAGACAATTAGTATCTTTTCAATGGCCTGCATTAATTTATCCTCTTGAAATGATGGGCCGAGAATCTCGCCTATAGATGCGTTTTCATCGGCAGAGCCACCTAATGTGAGTTGATAGGATTCTTGACCATTTCTTTCAAGCCCAAGAATTCCTATATTTCCAACATGGTGATGACCGCAAGCATTTATACAACCGGATATTTTAATTTTCAAGTTACCAATATCGTTTTGGTTGTTGAAATCTTCATATTTTTTACTAATTTTATTTGATATTGGTATAGACCTTGCTGTAGCAAGAGCGCAGTAATCCATCCCTGGGCAACAGATTGTATCAGATATAAATCCTAGATTTGGGGTTGCCAAGCCTGATTCCTTTAGCTTTCCCCAGACTTCAGATAATTTGCTGTTTTCTATATGAGGAAGTACCAAATTTTGCTCATGAGTAACTCGTATTTCACTAAATGAGAATTCTTTCGAAATAGTAGCAATTTTTCTCATTTGATTCGAAGTTGCATCTCCAGGTGGTTTTCCATTTTCCTTAAGTGAAATTAATACTACTGAATAACCTTTTATTTTATGTTTAACCACATTTCTCATTAACCAATTATTGAAATCTATATCTTCTGGAAAGGATACGGATTTTTCTTTAATCTTAAGGTTTGGTAGCTTAAAAAAATCTTTTGTTTTATTGATAAACTCAATGTCTAAACTAAGCCTCTTATCTTTAAATTTTAGGAAATTAATTTCTACAAGTTCTTTAAACTTTTCAATACCTAATTCATGAACTAAAATCTTTATTCTTGCCTTATAAATATTATCTCTTCTACCAAGTTCATTATAGGTCGATAAAATAGCTTCAAGGTAGTTAAGTAAATCCTTTTGCTTTACAAAATTATTTATTTGTTTTGCTACATAAGGACTTCTACCTTGCCCGCCTCCTACAAATACTTCAAATCCTATATCATTTTTATATTTTACTATTTTCAATCCAATATCATGNAATTTTATAGCTGCTCTATCTGTATTACTTCCAGTTACTGCAATTTTAAATTTTCTTGGAAGGAATGAAAATTCTGGATGAAATGTTGACCATTTTCTAATTATTTCACACCACGGTCTCGGNTCTTGAACCTCATCATCNCAAATACCTGCAAAGTGATCTGATGAAATATTTCTTATACAGTTACCAGAAGTTTGAATGGCATGCATTTCAACTTCNGANAATTCCTCAAGAATNTNAGGTACATCAGTTAATTTTGGCCAATTAAATTGAATATTTTGTCTTGTAGTAAAGTGTCCGTAACCTTTGTCATATTTATCTGCGATGTCCGCCAACTTATACATTTGGTTGGATGATAATTCGCCGTATGGTATAGCAACTCTAAGCATATATGCATGAAGTTGTAGGTACAAGCCGTTCATCAATCTTAAAGGTTTGAACTCCTCCTCTGAAAGATTACCATTTAATCTTCTTTCAACCTGAAATCTGAATTGTTCAACTCTTTTTTTAACTATGTTTTTATCTTTTTCAGAGTATTTATACATATTAAATTTCTATTGTGATNCCTTTNATTCTTATTCTATCCCTTAGGTTTAAAATATCNCCATNCTCNTCAATTTCGATAAATATAGGGGAAANAATAACACACTTATCTTCATAAATTTTACATTTAGATTCGTAGAATTCAATTTTATTTCTTGGTATTTTCAATGCCCTATCAAANTGCGNGGTCCAACCATGATCTCCATAAAAAACGATATCACCATCTTTTAAATCATTAGCTGACAAGAAAAAAAAATCACCCCTAAGTTTTTTGGCCATAATTAATACTGCATTAATTATTAAACTAAANTNTTTACAAATAAAATACAAGAAAAAAATGTTTAATAATTAATTATACAAATAAAAATTGTACTATTATTTTTTTTTCTTGATGATACTTCTAAACTAACTAATTAAATATAATCATGAAAGAAATTAATTCAAATCTTTGGCCATTTATAGAAGCNAAAAAAGTTTTAAAGAGGTTTCAAAATAATGANAAAGAATATTGTATTTTTCAGACAGGATATGGTCCCTCTGGCTTACCACATATAGGAACATTTGGCGAGGTCTTAAGAACATCAATGGTNATAAAAGCTTTTAAGAAGCTTACAGATCAACCAGTTAAACTTTTTGTTTTTTCTGATGATATGGATGGTTTGAGAAAAGTTCCAAAAAATGTTCCAAATCAAGATTTGATTAATCAGCACNTAGAAAAACCATTNTCATCGATACCNGATCCATTCCAAGAGTTTGCNAGTTTTTCAGAACATAATAATAACAAACTTATCAGCTTCTTAAAAAAGTTTAACTTTGATTTTGAATTTAAATCTGCCACTCATNATTATAAAAATGGGATTTTTAATGAAGGTNTAGATTCTGTTCTNTNAAATTACGAGAAAATATTAAATGTNATTCTCCCAACTTTAGGGAAGGAAAGGAGGGAAACTTACTCACCTTTTTTACCAATATGTCAGCAAACTGGTAAGGTGCTTCAAGTTAAAATTGAGGAAATTAATAAAAACTCAAAAACTTTAGTTTACGTACATCCAGAATCAAATAAAAAAGTTGAAACATCAATTTTTGATGGTCACTGTAAACTTCAATGGAAAGTTGATTGGGCGATGAGGTGGTATGTCTTAGGAATTGATTATGAGATGAATGGAAAAGATTTAATTGAGTCTTTTCAATTATCCAATAAAATAAATAGAATAATTGGGGGTAGACCTCCAAATAATTTCACCTACGAATTATTTCTAGACCAAAATGGAGAAAAGATTTCAAAATCAATAGGTAATGGTATATCAGTTGATGATTGGTTGGAATTCTCACCACTACAGAGCCTTGAGCTTTTTATGTTCCAAAACCCTAACAGAGCTAAAAGATTATATTTTGATGTGATTCCAAAGATGACAGATGAGTTTTTAAAATACAATAAAGATTATGTAACTATGAATGAGGATAAACAGATGCAATCCCCGTTATGGTTTGTTAATAANGAAGTTGATCAAAAGGTTTTGAATAACCTTTCCTTTTCACTTATTNTAAACCTTGCGAGTGTATGTAACGCTGATACACCAGATATTTTGTGGGGATTTATTGAAAATTATTATGGAAGGCTTGAAAAGGAAAAGTACCCTTATCTTACAAAACTTTTAGAGTTTGGTATCGCNTACTACAATAAGTTTGTTCTACCAGTAAAGAAATATCGAGAACCCAATGATAAAGAGATTTTAGGCTTTAAAAAGCTTATAAAATCGCTCAAAGAAATNGATGAAGATACTGAAGCTGAGGATATACAAACTGTTATTTACGATATCGGGATGTCTTTAAAATTTGATTCATTAAAGGAATGGTTCACAGCATTTTATCAAGTTATACTTGGGCAGGATCAAGGNCCCAGGTTAGGTTCATTTATAAAGTTTTATGGAGTNAAAAGAACTATAAATTTAGTTGAGGAAAAACTAANTGAAGATTCGTAGTTCATATGTTTATCGGGTTTTTTCTAAGTTTGAATTTGATAGCTTCAAGAAAAANAAAACCTTTAAGGGTAATGAACTAGATCTTAACTCTGGTTTCATCCACTTATCNAAAAAAGAACAAGTTAAAGAGACATTATCAAAATATTTTAAGAATGAGAAGGGTTTAGTTATTGCTGAGTTTAGAACTGAAAAGTTGAGAGGCTATTTACGTTGGGAAGTTTCAAGGCACAAGGAAGTATTCCCACATTTTTATAATAATCTAAAATTTATTTGGATCAGTAAAATTTATAAAAAGGCAGATATATGATCTACAATATAATTTCAAGACTTACAACTCCTCTACCTCCAGAACTTTTACACAAACTTCTAATAAATTTTCTNAAATTAGGAATTATAAAAAAGAAAAAAAAATTTAATAATCTTCAAACCAAACTTTTAAACAAAACTATAAATAATCCATTGGGGATAGCTGCTGGTTTCGATAAAAATGCCGAAGCTGTTGAGGGTTGTTTTGGGTTAGGTTTTGGATTCATTGAGGTTGGCACAGTAACACCAATGCCACAATTTGGGAACCCTAAGCCAAGAGTATTTAAGATTCCCGAATACAATGCAATTATTCAAAGATTAGGTTTTAATAATCTTGGGGTTGAAAATCTTATAGATAATCTTAAAAAGATTGACGTATCAAGTAAAGGTTTGCTTGGAATAAATATTGGTAGAAATAAAAATTCTCCAGATTTGATAAGTGACTATTTAAATTTATATGAGATTGTAAAAAATTATGCTGATTATATAACTATTAATATTTCTTCGCCAAATACCCCTAATCTTCGTGACTTAGAAAATAAGAATCAAATTGGAAAACTTATAAATAAACTTTCTAAATTAAAAAAAAAAAAAAANACATTTATTAAACTCTCGCCAGAAATTTCTGATGAAAACTTAGAGTATATATGTAATGTATCAATGAACGAGGAATTTATTTCGGGTATAATCCTTACAAATACAACTATTAGCAGAGAAATGTTATATAAAAAACCGATGAATGATTCATGGAAGATAAAAGAAATAGGAGGCTTATCTGGCCCTCCATTAAAAAANTNAACAAACAGTATTATNAAAAAGGCTTATGAAATTTGTAAGGGAAAGATAAAGATTATTGGTGTGGGNGGGATTTCAAATGGTAAAGATGCTTTTGAAAAAATTTCTATCGGAGCTAACGCTTTGCAGTTATATACATCTCTTGTTTATAAGGGACCAAATGTAGTTAATGATATATTAGAGGATCTCAGTAACAAAATTAGAGAGAAAGGGCTTGAAAATGTAAATGATTTGGTGGGAAAAAATATTAGTTATGAGTAATTCGATTGAGCTTAAAAATTTTTCAGAAATATATGAAAATTACGATATTTTTTTTGTAGATCTATGGGGTGTGGTACATAATGGAGAAAAAATATTTAATGGTATCTATGAAGTTTTAAATAAAATTAAATTTTTAAATAAAAAGGTTTTCTTTATGACCAATGCTCCCAGAAGAAGTCAAGTTATCGAGAATCAACTATCAGTTTTTGGTTTGAAAAGAAGTCTTTATGAATGTGTTATTTCCTCNGGGGAAATCACATGGCAATCTTTAAAAAAAAAANATTATAAATACTGTTACATCATNGGCCCCGANAGAGATCATCATCTAATTAAAGGTTTAGACTATCAAGTAAGTAAAGACTATAAGAATGTTGAAATCATCATTAATACTGGCCCATGGGGGTTTGACGATAAGCTAGAGAATTATAAACCAATACTTGAAGGTCTTGTACAGTCAAAACCTTTAATGATATGTTCAAATCCAGATAAGATTGTTGTTAGAGGAGATAGATTTGTTATATGTGCTGGGCTTTTGGCTCAGTATTATGAATCAATTGGAGGAAAGGTAACATACTTTGGAAAACCTTATAATGAAATCTACAACTATTGCTATGAAAAAATCCCCCAAAAAAATAGGAGAAAAATATTAGTAATTGGCGACTCTCTTGATAACGATATAATGGGTGCTAAAAATCAGAATTTAGATTCTTTGTTAGTTACAGATGGTATACATAGAGATGTTAATAGTGAAAAGAGTATTGATAAAGCAAAATTAAATGATTTAATTAAAAAAAAAAAAATTACTCCTACCTATTATATTAGGGATTTAATTTTTTAAAGGGAAAAAGTTTTGAAAAATAATAATTACAAAGAATGGAAAAAAATAGCAGAAAAAGAGCTTAAAGAAAAAAATATTGATGAATTAAATTGGGATACTCCAGAGGGTATTAAAGTTAAACCACTCTANACAGAAGAAGATTTAAAAGAGTTAGAACACGAAATTGGTTTTCCAGGTCTNCCNCCATACACAAGGGGGCCACGTGCTACAATGTACTCTAATAGGCCATGGACTATNAGACAATACGCTGGTTTTTCAACAGCCGAGGAATCAAATAAATTTTATAAGGAAGGTTTAAGAAATGGTGTAACAGGATTATCTGTTGCTTTTGACTTAGCTACCCATAGAGGTTACGACTCAGACCATCCAAGAGTTGTTGCGGACGTAGGAAATGCTGGAGTTGCAATTGATTCGATTGAGGATATGAATACTCTTTTTCAGGATATCCCACTTAATAAGATGAGTGTATCAATGACGATGAATGGTGCTGTTATACCTGTCCTTGCATGTTTCATTGCATGCGGTGAGGAGCAAGGTGTAGATAAAANNCAGCTAACTGGTACNATTCAAAATGATATACTAAAAGAATTTATGGTTAGGAATACTTTTATTTTTCCACCTGAACCAAGCATGAGAATNGTTTCAGATATTATTGAGTTTACATCAAGAGAAATGCCTAGGTTTAACTCNATATCAATCAGTGGTTACCATATGCAAGAAGCTGGAGCAAACCAGGTTCAAGAGTTAGCCTATACCCTTGCTGACGGNAAGGAGTATGTAAAGGCTGCACTTGAAAGAGGNCTNGATATTGATGACTTTGCACCAAGGCTGTCCTTCTTTTGGTCTATTGGAATGAATTTTTTTATGGAAATAGCTAAAATGAGAGCAGCGAGATTTATGTGGTCAAAAATTGTTGAAGAATTTAAACCGAAGAATCCAAAGAGTCTGGCTTTAAGAACACATTGTCAGACATCCGGAGTTTCTCTTATGGAACAAGATGCATACAATAATATTGTCAGAACAACTATTGAGGCTATGGCAGCTGTTATGGGAGGAACTCAGTCTCTTCACACAAATAGCTTTGATGAAGCCTTAGCCCTACCAACTACATTTTCTGCAAGAATTGCAAGAAATACACAACTTATACTTGCCGAAGAATCAGGAATTAATAAGGTTGTAGATCCAATGGCAGGCTCATATTATGTTGAATCTTTAACATCAGATATAATTAAAAAAGCTAATGAGTTAATTAAAGAGGTCGACGAAGCTGGTGGAATGGTGAAAGCAATTGAAATGGGATTACCAAAAATGAGAATCGAAGAAAGTTCTGCTAAAAGACAAGCGAGAGTTGATTCGATGGAGGAAACAATTGTTGGTGTGAATAAATATAAACCAACAGAGAAACAGGATATTAATGTGTTATCTATTGACAACGAAAAAGTAAGGTCTAAGCAGGTCAAGAGACTAAAAGATATTAAAGATTCCAGAGATCTTAACGAAGTAAATAATCTATTGAAAAAAATTACTGAGGCATCTAGATCATCAAAATTAAATTTGTTAGAAGTTTGTGTTGAGGCAGCCAAAAAGAGATGTACCGTTGGCGAAATGACAGAAGCAATGGAGAAAGTTTTTGGAAGGCATACATTATCTTCCAAAACGATCTCAGGCGTTTATGGAAAGGCAATTAAGCATACAGAAAAAATTAATAAGATAGACGATGAGATAGAAAAATTTATTGAAAATAAGGGTAGAAGACCAAGAATGCTTGTTGTAAAAATGGGACAGGATGGTCACGATAGAGGTGCAAAATTAATAGCTACAGCCTTCTCAGACCTTGGGTTTGATGTCGATGTTGGTCCGTTATTTCAAACTCCAGAAGAAGCGGCTATGCAGGCGATTGATAATGATGTTCATATAATAGGTGTTTCAACATTGGCAGCAGGGCATAAGACTCTTGTTCCATTATTAATGGAATCACTTAAAAATAATGAAGCATCAAATATTAAGGTTATTTGTGGTGGGGTAATTCCTCCCAAAGATTACGATTTACTATATGAGCTTGGAGTTTCAAAGGTTTTTGGACCGGGGACTAATATACAAGANGCNGCAATTGAAATCATAAACATTATATGATATATTAACCATTCTGGTTAAAATGAATTTAAAAGCTTTTTTAAAATTATTTAATATTTCAAATAANAATTTTGCTAAAGAAATTGGTGTATCCGCNGTTTCTCTTTCAAGATATATTATTGGTGAGAGAGTTCCGGAGAAAAAGNTAATAAATAAAATCTTTCNTAAAACNAANGGTTTGGTGGATGCAAATGATTTTTTTATCGAGAAAGAAAATAATGAAGATTTATCTAGTTCTGATATACAAGATATTGACTCAATACTTTACAACTTAAGAAAAGGNTCAAGGNCACACTTGGCAAAAGCAATAACTTTAATTGAATCGTCATTAGANAAGGATAAGTTGGGAGCAAANCTTCTTTTATCAAAGCTTAAAGAGAATAATNATTCAATAAGAATTGGTATAACTGGTGTTCCAGGGGNAGGAAAGTCTACAATAATTGAAGCTTTGGGNAAGNTCTTAATTGCAGGTAATAATAAAGTAGCAGTTTTGGCAGTTGATCCATCGTCTAAACAATCAGGTGGTTCNATCCTAGGTGATAAAACAAGAATGGAGAAACTTTCTGTAAATAGAAATGCTTATGTAAGNCCCTCNCCAAACCANGGTCACCTTGGAGGAGTAGCTAAAAAAACATTTCACTCGATAAGATGTTTGGAAGAGTTTGGNTTTAATATAATTTTTGTTGAAACAATGGGTGTAGGTCAGGCGGAAACTTCAGTTTATGATATGGTTGATATTTTTCTTGTTCTTCTNCTGCCAACTGGAGGAGATGAGCTTCAGGGTATAAAAAAAGGTATAATAGAATTAGCNGATTTNATTGTTGTTAACAAAGCTGACGGTGGACTTATAAAACAAGCCGAGTCAACAAAAAATGAATATACAAANGCCTCTCAAATGACTTCAGATTCAAGAATTGATCTNAAACCTAATATACTTACTTGCTCTGCAATTGAAAATAAGGGTATTAAAGAAATATGGAATTTTATATTGAAATTTATTAAGACTTCGAAAGATAAAAAGATGTTTTATCAAANAAGAAATGANCAAAGGCTTAAAAATTTATGGTCNGATGTTGATTTAAATATTTCAGAATTTATGGATAAAAATTTTAAAAAAAAAGATTANGTTAAAGACCTCATAAAGAAAACAGAAAAAAATGAAGTTTCACTCACCGAAGCCTCAAAGATTATTTATGAATATCTGACAAAAAAAAGATTTGATTAATTAAATATTTTATTTATAAGTTATTTATGGTTAAAAGATGTAGTATCACAAATAAAAAACCTATGTCTGGCAACAACGTCAGTCATGCGGTCAATAAGACTAAAAGAAGGTTTTTACCNAACCTCCANAATGTGTCGTTTTTTTCNGAAATCTTAGGTAAAAAAGTAAAACTTAAAGTTTCTTCNAGAGGTATCAAAACTGTAGAAAAAAAAGGTGGAATAGATAATTATGTCATTACATCNAAGAGTTCTNTGCTTGCACCTGAAATTGTTAAGTTAAAAAAATTAATAGAGTCNAAAAGAGATATTAAAAATTAATTTACTATCTTAAATTTTTAGCTAAGTTTTCAATAATTATATCNCCTAATTTATCNGGACTATCAATTGTAAATGCCTTTTTATAATACTTNGATACATCATGACCTATACCAATTGCAACTAAATTAATCTTNCCTTCTTGTTCAATTTCTGAAACAACTTCCCTTAAATGGTTCTCAAGGATACCTGGACTATTTACAGATAATGTTGAATCATCAACTGGAGCACCATCAGATATAACTATTAAAATTTTTTTTTTTTCATTTCTTCTTTTTAGTCTACTAGACGCCCAAATAAGTGCTTCTCCGTCAATATTTTCTTTTAACAAACCATCTTTAAGTACTAGACCAAGATTTTTTTTTGACAGACTCCACGCAGCATCAGCATCTTTATAAATTATATGAAGAAGATCATTGAGTCGGCCTGGTTTACTAGGCCTTTCAAAGCCCTCCCATTTTTTTTTTGACTTTCCTCCTTTCCACTCATTAGTTGTAAAGCCAAGTATTTCAACATTAACATTACATTTTTCAAGAGTATGAGTAAGAATTTCAGATGTTAATGCCGATGTAATAATTGGCTTTCCTCTCATTGAGCCAGAGTTATCCATTAATAAAGAAACAATAGTATTTTTCTCAATATTTTTTTTTTCTAGTTTATATATCGATGAGTTGTTGTTATTTGCAATAAATGCAGCAAATCTTGAGCCATCAAAACTCCCCTCATCTTGACTAAACTCCCATGCCGTTGAATCAAAAGCTAAAAGTAATTTCTTTAATTTTTTTGCTAGTTCATTTATGAGTTTCGTATAATCTTTGCACTCCTCATCAAATTTTTTTCTTAGATCATTTAATTCATCTGAATTAACTAATTTTTGTGCATTTTTTGCTACATCAAACTCTTTTGTAAAAATTTTATATTTATTTGAAACTTCAATCTGATTATTTTCTGTAGACTGATTTAGATTTTCGAGATCTTGTATATCTTTTTTTTTCTTTTTTCTTTCTTTATTTAATGGGATTCTTTTCTTTTCTTTATTTGGAGATTTAGATTTTTGATTAGTATTTTTTGAAATATTATTCTGATTATCTTCTTTTATTTCTTCTTTTTTAAAGAGACTAGCAATTCTTTTTGCAAGCTCATTAAATTTTTGTTGATTATCAAGGTTATTTTTTAATAGTTCAATTTGATTATCACTGATCATCGGAAAATTTTTGAAGAATTTTGAATTTTTAGTTTTTTTTGATTGAAATTTAGAAAGAAAGAATTCAAAGAAAAACTCCTCATTATTTTTAGAATCTTTGTAAACCTCTTTTTTTATTTCATTAAATACACTCTCGATATTCATTTTACATCCAGTAAAATTGGAAAAACCAATACTTAAAGATCTAGTTTCCAACAAAATTTTGTAAAACGTTTTGGATATTGTGTTATCAGGCATATATTGAAAAAGTAATTTTTCGTCGATATACCTTATTTTTAGAGAAAAAAAGTCATACCAGCCTTTTTCAAAAACAGTTTTATTTTCAAACTTTATAAATTCATCAAGGAATTTATTCCTAGCATTTGAAATGAACTCTTTCTCTTTAACTGCAAGTTTAATTTTATTTCTTGAAATTATTTTTGCAGCGTTTTCATTTTCATAAATAGTCACTCAATCTCTTTCCCAAAACATCGTTGATAAAGCTCTATTATAATTTTTTTATCATTCATCTCGCACTTATTTAAAAAAGTTAATTTAAATGCTTTTTCTAAATTTCCAAATATTATAAAATTTTCCGCCCATAATATGCAAGTTCTTGGCGACATCGTCACTGATAAGTCTGAAGAACTGAACGCCTGTCTTATCAGATTTGCAAGTCTTATCATACTTGTGAGCTTGTCAGAAATTTTACTTTTATCTTTCCCAAGTTTACCTTCAATTATTTTTTTCTCTATGTCGGGTTCAATGAAATTAAGAGTGGAAAAAATATTCCATCTGTCTAATTGTCCTTGATTAAGATTTTGTGTACCGCTATATAATCCAGTATTATCTCCCAATCCTAATGTATTACATGTTCCAAAGATTCTGAAGAATGGGTGGGGTGTAATAACTTTATTTTGATCAAGAAGTGTGAGTTTGCCTTCAACCTCAAGAATTCTTTGAATCACAAACATTACATCCGGTCTACCTGCATCGTACTCATCAAGGACAAGTGCAACTGGATTTTGAATTGCCCATGGAAGTAGACCTTCTTTGAAGGTTGTAACTTGTTTATTATCTTTTAATACGATTGAGTCTTTTCCTAGTAAATCAAATCTACTGATATGTCCATCAAGATTAATTCTTAAACATGGCCAATTTAATCTTGCAGCTACTTGTTCAATGTGTGACGATTTTCCAGTTCCGTGTAAACCCTGAATAAGAACTTTTTTATTAAATTTAAATCCTACCAGTATAGAAGTGGTTGTCTCTTCATCAAAAATATAATTTTCATCTATTGTTGGTACTAAAGCACTTTTTTCTTTAAAGCCTTGTACTTTCATTTTCTTTTTCATCCCAAATATTGAGGATACATCTATATTAATATCAGGTGAAAAGTCTTTTATTTCTTTTGAGTCTACTTGCATTTATTATTCTTTAGGATATTAAAAAGTAATTTATAGGCATTGTTAATTTTCTTAATCATATTTTCTTTATCTTTAATGCTGTTTATTACGTCGGGGTGATATTTTTTTACCAATTGTTTGTAAATCTTCTTAAGGTCGTTTTCATTAAAATCTCTATCTAACTTGAATAACTTTAAAGAATTTTCAACATCAGCATTAAATATTAATTTATCATCTTTTTCAAACCTTTTTCTTTTTTCACTAAATTTTATTTTTTCTTTATCTGTAAAATAGTTAAACTCAAATTTGATCTTAGATCTCATACCATCAGAAAAAGGAAATGTTGGTTTACCTTCAAAAAAATCATTCTTTTGAAAATTATAAATTTCAGCTTGAGATTTACCTGCAAAAAAATTCCATCTTTTATTGTAAAGTTTAATATGCTTTAAACAGAAGAAATATTTCTCGTTACTATTCGGTGATTTGGGTGCAACAAAGTTTCCCTCCTCTGTACATCCTTTTTCATCACATTTCTTAATTGAATAGTTCGTATTCTCAAAAATTTTTTTAGCAGGTTTGTTTTTCATTATTTTTTCTATATCTTATTACTAAAGTTATGGATGAATCAACAATCTTCAAGAAACTAAGTGATTATTTTTCCCCAACACATCTAGAAGTAATAAATGAATCCCAGAAACATCAAGGACACGCTCAGAGTCCAAACAGTGGAAATTCTCACTTTTTAATTATAATTACTAGTAAGAAGCTTGCGGGTATGAGCAGGTTAGCCGGTCAAAGAGAAATTTATAAGGTTTTGGAAAAAGAGATGAAAAATCAAATCCATGCACTACAAATAAAAATTATTTATTAGGATCCATATCCGGTCCCAAACATAAATTCTTGATGTTGTTTAAGTGAATCTTGAAGTTGGTTATTGGCAAAGTCATAAAGATCACGCATAGATAAGATACCAATTATTTTCTTATCTTTTGTGACAGGAAGGTGCCTAAACCCCTTTTTTTTCATAACTTGTATTGCATCAAGCGTGGTTTTGCCCGGAGAAATTGTATCTACATTTTTTGTCATTATTTTTTCTACAGAAGTCTTTTTAGGATCTAGACCTTTTGGTATAACCCTGAAAGCTAGATCACGTTCAGTAACGATACCAACTAGTGTCCCATCTTGCTTTTTTGAATCACAGACAAGAAGTGCCCCACATTTATTTTTAAGCATCATCACTGCAGCTTCATAAGATGATGATGAATCATCAATTAAAACAAGTCTTTGATTGATTAAGACCTTGTCAAGTAAGTCTTGAATTTGCATTTCTATTTCCCCCTAAAATATAATAATACTTTTTTAGAGTTTTGAAAATTATTTTTTTTTTGTGATTTTTATAACTATTAATTGATTATTCTTTTTTGATAATATTTCGAATCTCAAATTAAAAAATGAAAATACCTGACCCTTTTTAGGTATAATTCTACTTTCATATAAAACTAGTCCTGCAATCGTGGAGGCCTCATTAAGTGGTAGATTAATATTTAGTTCTTTATTTAGATCTCTGATATTTACTGTGCCTTTTACCAAATAGCTTGACTTGGAGAGTTTTTTTATACCTTTAACTTCTTTTGAAACTTTTAATACATCAAGTTCATCATCTATATCACCAACAATTTCCTCAATAATATCTTCTAATGTAATAATACCTAAAAATTCACCGTATTCGTCTACAACAATTGAAAAATGCTCTTTTCTTTTTTTAAACTCCATAAGTTGAATATCCAACTTTGTCGATTCTGGGATAAACCATGGTTTTTGACAATATGAAAAAATATTGAAACTTTTTGGATCTGTAAGTTTTAAACCAATTAATTTTCTTACATGAAGTATTCCAATAATATTTTCCGGATTCTTTTCCCATATTGGTATTCTTGAATGTGGCGAATCCTTTAGTCTTAGTAAAAGTTCATCAAGACTATATGTTGAAGGAAGGCTAAATATATCTTTTCTTGAAATCATAATCGATCCAACAGTTATATCATCTAAATCAAGAATTGATTTTAGCATTTCTTTCTCATCTCCTGTTGAAGGATGTTCCCCATGCAAATCAATTGCTCCTCTTAATTCCTCTTCTCTGTTTTCTGACAATTCTTCTTTATTTATTGTTTTATAATCAATGCCAAAAATTTTCAAAATGAGTGCTACCACAATATTTAAAAACTTGGTGAGCGGGTATAAAATAATGATTATAATTCTCATAAATGGTGCGATTTTCAATGCAAACTTATCAGAGTTTGATAAAGCAATTGTTTTTGGAATGAGTTCTCCAAAAATAAGTATCATCAAGGTCATTATTATCGTGGCGTAAACGATTCCGTCATCGTTTGTGATTTCAATTAAGATTTTAGTTGCAATTGCAGATGCTAAAACATTAACAAGATTATTTGCAAAAAGTATGGTACCTATTAGCATTTCTTTATCATTAAATATTTTGGTGAATAATTTAGCTTTTTTATCTCCTGACTTTGCTAACGCATGCATTCTTGGCTTTGATGCTGAGGTAAGGGACGTTTCGGAACCTGAAAAAAAGCCTGATATGATAATCAAACCTACAATCGTTCCTATTAAAATTGATAGCGAATATTCCATAATTTAAAATACTTCTTTTTTTAAAAAGTCTAGAAGGATTTTTTCTTCATTTAGTTTATAAACTTTTACCTTCCCAATATCAGAAATTAGTATAAATCTTATTTTTTTTTCTTTAACTTTTTTATCAAATTTCAGATGTTTTAAAAATAAATTTGGTGAAGCAGATATATTATAATCATCTATTTTATAAGAAATATTTAATTTATCAAGATGGTTTGTGTACTCATGCAAAATACTTTTTTTACAAAATCCTAGAAATATTGAAAATTTTATTGCTATATACATTCCTAAAAAGATAGATTCTCCGTGATTAAGTTTGCTTGAGAACCCTGTTATTGATTCTAAAGCATGACCAAAGGTATGGCCAAAATTTAGAATTTCTCTAAGATTTTTTTCTTTCTCATCCTTTGATACCACATAAGATTTTATTTTACAGCTTTCTCTTATTGCCTCCGCACAAGCATTGCTATTAATCTTAAGGATTTTTTTACCATTATTTTTCAACCAAGAAAAAAATACTCTATTCTTGATTAATGCATATTTTAGAATTTCAGCATAACCTGACATAATTTCTCTTTCTGGTAACTTTCTTAAAAAGTAAAGAGAAATTATTACAATCTTAGGTTGGTAAAATGTACCAATAAGATTTTTACCATATATAGAGTTAATCGCAGTTTTCCCACCAACTGAGCTGTCAACTTGAGATAGTAGTGTTGTGGGAATTTGAATAAAATCAATTCCTCTTAGAGTTAAGCTTGCAGCCAAACCTACTAAGTCACCTATAACTCCTCCACCAATGCAAATTAACAATGCGTTTCTATCAACTTTTTTACTAAGAATTTTATTCATTAAATATTCTAAATATTTAAAGCTTTTTGTTTTTTCTCCCGAAGGAAGAATAATTTTTTCACTTTTGAGTTCATTACATAATTTATAGATTTCATTATCAAAAATATTATTAATAGTTTTATCGGTTATTACTATAATTTTTGAGTACCCTTTTATCTTAGTGAAGTTATTCTTTAGTTTAAATGGAAAATTATTGTCTATTACAATTTTGTAAGAATTTTTTCCGAGTTTAACAGTTAAATTAGATATCAATGCCATAAAATTAGATTCTTTTTATAATATTTAAAACAACATCTTCAACACTTAGATCATCCACTAAGATTATATGATTTGCCATCATATAATCTTTAATTCTTTTTTGATATAATTTTTCAATATTNTNNCTTAAATTTCCCTTATTNAGCAANGGTCGNTTACTAAAATTTTTTTTTAGCCTTTCCGNNAGAGTTTCTATAGAAGAATCTAGAAAAAAAGTAATAGATTTTTTTATAATTAAATCCCGAATTTCATCATNACTAAAAATACCACCNCCAGCAGATACTACAAGNTTCTTATTTTTTGTTAAAACATCGTTAATTATTCGTCTTTCTATTTTCCTAAANTCTTTTTCTCCNTAAATAGNGAAAAAATCANTTATACGAATTTTTGTTTGATCTTCAAACTCTTGATCNANATCTANAAACTTCCTTTGAATTTTTTTNGATAGAACTCTTCCAACAGTTGTTTTCCCAACACCCGCCATCCCTATGAGTACAATATTTTTAGATGAGTTNTTCATACCAACTTAATTTAATATTAATATTTAGTTTATTTGAAATGTTTTTTTTTTTTATTATAAAAACTAATTAAAGGGTTTTAATGGATAAATTAATTTTAAAGATTCTCATATCAGTAAGTATTGTTTTTACAATTTTTCTAATTTACTTAGGGACTACAGATTTTATGGTTAGTCCAAAAATAGTNGAGAGCGAGTATATTCTTGAAAATTAAATTTTTCNTATTTNTAATTATTACTTTTACTGCTTTTNNTATAAGAGCACAACAAATTGAATTTATTGAAGAATATTCTGCAAAAACAANTAAAGTATCATTNTTTAATCTAAGTCTTTACGATAANGATACTGAAAGTTTATGGAAAAACCTTTTTATTGATAAAGATTATGACCAGATTTCATTATTTCTAGATAATTTGCCAGTAAATAGTAAGAACNAAGTTCTTCAGGAAATAATCTTCCAGATTTTNACNTCTAATAAGGTATTCNCTAAAAATAGAATTTCTGATGAGCAATTTAGTTTAATATTTAANAAGGTTATAGATAAATTATTTNTAACNGGAAGGTTTAATGAAATTGANTTTTTNTATTCAAANTACCCAAAACTNTCTAACACGAGTTTTGTATTACAGAAAATGATTGAGGGTAATTTATTAAGAAACCGTCATACAGAGGCTTGNAAAATTTTGGAAAAAAATTTTGATGANAATCTTCTTAATTTAGGCAAAATAATGATTATGTGTAATATAATTAATAGTAAATTTGATGAGGCTAAGCTTGGACTTCAATTGCTTAAAGAGCAGAATAATCCTGGTGATTTATTTTTTATTGAACTAGCTTTTTCATTAATGAGTGAAGAAAATGAACTTGATTCAAAAGGGCTGAAGAAAACATTAGATNATCTGAAAGAATTGAACCCNATAATAATTTCATCATTACAGTTTGCAGATATNTCACCAAATTTTGAACAAATAGAAAAATTTAGTATTAGTGGACTTTTATCTATATTGTCCAACCCTTCAGTTGAAAGAGAATTAAAGATTTACTGTTCTGAAATTTTAGTAAAGATTGGTAGAATTGATGCTGAAACCCTCTCTGATGCCTACCAGCTTTCCAGGTTTAAACCTTCAGAAGTAGAAAGGGCTGAAAAGATATACAAAACACTTGCGCCCAACAGGGCTAGACCTTTACTTTATCAGGCTATTTTGANAGATAAAAAACCAGAAACTAGGTTTGATAAAATCATATCCTTAATTAAAGTTTCTCAAAGTGATAATCTNATCAAAGAAATCTCCAAACTTGTTGATATAACTGANGATTTGAAGGTTTATGTTAAGTCAAACGAAGAAGCGGTCATCTTATCTAAGATATTTCAGTCAAGAGGACTTTATTCTGATGCTCGAGATGTTCTTACTAAAAACTATAAGAAACCCGAGAGTGATTACAGAAAAATGGCAATTGAATTATCTGAAGCTTTGCAAAAATCTGATACAAATTTTTACAGAATTGANAATGATCTAGATTNAGTCAAATCAATTGAAAATCAAGGATCTGTTTTTTTAAAAAAAATTATAATGATAATCTCTCTTTATTTGGATCTTAACCAAGAAGAAATTGAAAAGTTACAGGAAATTTCAATATCAAAAGAATTGAAATTATCTGGGGATGATTTTAAAAATTTATTATTAGCTCAACAACTCTCTACAAATAAGGATTTTTTTAACTCAATTTCACTAATGTTTAAAATTATTGATGAGGATGATTTTGAAAATTTAAATATTATTAAAATTTATACTTTGCTAACCATTTTAAAAAATTTAGGACTTGAGAACGAATTCAAGAGCCTATCTGAAAGGATATTGTTGTGACCTTTGATGTTTCTAGTTTATTGGATAAATATCTAGAGTTCATATTGGCAAATAAAAATTTATCNNAAAATACATACATTGGNTATAAAAACGACTTATNAGAATATNTAAGGTTTACTAAAGTAAAAACAAAATCTGAATTAATNGAAGTAGATTTAAACTCTTATATAAAATATTTNGCAAGAAATTTTTCAAGAAAAACGCATTGTAGAAAANTTTCATCAGTAAAAAATTTTTATAAATATTTATTTGAAAAAAAAACAATTGTTTCAAATATTTTTTTAAATATNGAGTTTCCNAAGTCCTCAAAATCAATTCCTAAGATTTTAGAAAANAATGAGATTTTTAAAATTATTGAGAAAAGTCGCCAAGATAATTCTTTTAAGGGCAAAAGACTCTCGCTTATGATCGAATTACTTTATGCAACTGGTATAAGAGTNTCAGAAATGGTGAGTCTAAAATTAGGTAATATTCATGGAGACCTNTCGCAGATCATAATAAATACAAAAGGTAACAAAGAGAGAGTTATTCCAATAATTAGTTCTTTGAAGTCCCCACTAAGTAATTATTTAGATGATTTGAAAACTAATTTTAGACAAAAAAATGGACTAAATTATATTTTTCCTTCTAATTCAAAACAGGGACATATTACAAGAAATAGATTTTTTCAACTTTTACAAAACCTTGCATTAACTGTTGGTATTGAAAAGGGTAGAGTTTCGCCGCATGTCTTGAGACATTCTTTCGCTACTCATTTGCTAGAAAATGGTGTAGACCTAAGACTTATTCAAGAGTCTCTTGGTCATAAAGATATTTCAACAACTGAAATTTATACACACCTTGATAGAAATCGACTCAAGAAGGTTTTAGAAAATAAACATTCATTAAAAAAAGATATTGATAAATTAATTAAAATTTAGGTTGTGTTTATAAGTTAAATTATATAAAAAATATTTTTGTTATAAATCATTAATAGAGGAATAAAATGAGTTTTAAAATAGTCGATCAAGCCCAACCACGTTTAAATAGAAGCGAACTTGCTGTTCCAGGTAGTAACCCTTCTTTATTTGAAAAAGCCGCTAAAAGTAATGTTGATGTAATTTTTCTTGATCTTGAGGATGCGGTTGCCCCGGATGAGAAAGAGCAAGCGAGAAAAAATATTATTGAAGCTTTAAATGATATAGACTGGAATAATAAAACTATGTCAGTAAGAATTAATGGTTTAGACACACACTTTATGTATAGAGATGTTGTAGATTTAATTGAAAAAGCGCCCAACAAGCTTGATTTGATAATGATACCAAAAGTAGGAACAATCTCGGATGTTTATGCCGTTGATATGCTTTGCACCCAAGTGGAAGACGCAATGGGAGTTTCAAAGAGAATCGGATTTGAACTGATTATTGAAACTGCTTTGGGAATGCAAAATGTCAACGAAATTGCCTCTTACGAAAGACGGCTAGAGTCACTTCACTTTGGTGTTGCCGATTATGCAGCATCTACGAAAGCAAAAACCACAGTAATTGGTGGTCCCAACCCCAACTATCATGTTCTTACTGATATCGATGGTGATAACCCTAGAGAAAAGCATTGGGGCGATATGTGGCATCATGCAGTTTCAAAAATGGTTATTGCAGCTAGAGCAAATGGTTTAAGGCCAATAGATGGTCCTTTCGGTGATTTTAACGATCCAGATGGTTATAAAGCTCAGGCTAATAGGTCAGCTACACTAGGTTGTGAGGGAAAATGGGCTATACATCCAAGTCAAATTGACCTAGCCAATGAAGTAATGAGTCCGTCTGATAAAGAAGTGAATCAAGCGAAGAGGATTCTTGAAGCTATGGAAGTTGCAAAAAAAGAGGGAAAGGGCGCAGTTTCATTAGATGGTAGGTTGATAGATATTGCTTCAATAAGACAGGCAGAGGTGCTTGTTCAAAAAGCCAAATTAATTGAGGGTAGATAACCCAGTAAAATCTAATGCAAAATTTTCTAGACTTTGAAAAACCCCTTTTAGATATAAAGTCAAAGATTGAAGAACTTAGACATCTAAAAGATACTAGCGAAAATATTGCGAACGAACTTTCTAATCTTCAGGATAAATATGATAATGTCCTAAGCAAACTTTATGATAACCTTACACCTATTCAAAAGGTTAAGGTTTGTCGTCATCAAGATAGACCAAAATTTTCACAGATAATAGATGAGATTTTTGATAAATTTGAAATTATATCTGGGGATAGACTCTTTTCCGAGGATCGTTCAATTAAAGGTGGTTTTGGAAGATTAGATAATAAAAATTACTTAATAATTGGGAATGATAAGGGAAACGATATAGATACCAGAGTAAAGAANAATTTTGGTATGGCAAAACCTGAGGGATATAGAAAAGCTCAAAGACTTTATAATCTTGCAAATAAATTTAACTTACCGGTAGTTACATTTGTAGATACGCCTGGAGCACATCCAGGAGTTGATGCTGAAGATAGGGGACAGTCTGAGGCAATTGCCAGCTCAATTCGATGCTCAATAAATGTTAGATCACCAATTTTTTCTTTTATAATAGGTGAGGGAGGTTCAGGAGGAGCTGTTGCTTTAGCGACTGGAAATAAAGTAACGATGCTGGAACATGCGATTTATTCTGTGATCTCGCCAGAAGGTTGTGCATCCATACTCTGGCGCTCTGCTAATGAGTCTGAGAAAGCAGCAGACTCCTTAAAATTGACTGCGCAAGATTTGTTAGATCTTGGAGTAATTGATGAAATTATTAAGGAACCTCTTGGTGGTGCACATAGAAATATACAATCTACTTGTTTAGCAATAAAAGAAAGATTATTGAACTATACCCAAGAATTTGAGGGAAAATCATCAGAGAGTATTATTTCTCAAAGGGAACAAAAATATCTATCAATTGGAAAAGAATTCTTAATTAGTTAGTTGGNAACTTTACCGCAGCAACGTTTGTATTTTTTTCCTGAGTCGCATAAAGGGCAGATNGCATTTCGAGATATTCTTTTTCTATNAAGCGCTTTTTTTCCCCTATTATCCTGATTTTCTAGGTTTTGGGGTTCGTTTTCAGGCACATCAGTTTTAATCTCAACAAAGCTAATGATTTTGGTTACATTTTGTCTTATTTGTCTCATCATGTTTTCAAACATAAGAAATGCCTCTTGCTTGTATTCGTTTAATGGATCTTTTTGTCCGTATGCTCTTAAAGATATTCCTTGTCTCAAATGATCTAATGATAAAAGGTGATCCTTCCAGCTTTTGTCAATTACTTGTAGCAGAATTGATTTTTGTGCATAAATGAATATTTGTTCGGAGTATTTAGTTTTTTTGATATTAATATTATGATCTGATAATTTTACTAATTCATCTTTTATATCGTTAATTTCAAAGCTTTCTTTACTTAAAATCTTATCTAAATCAATTTCAATGTTTAATTCGTTCTTAGCTATTTCCACAATAATTTTTTTTGTGTGTGTATCTAATGTATTGATATCTGGAAGTTCCTCGGATATAAAGTCATCAATAAAACTGTCTCTCATATCTAGAATTAAATTATCAATTTCAATTTCATTAATAATTTCCTTCCTCTGATTATAGATGATTTTTCGTTGCTCGTTCATTACATCATCAAACTTTAGTAGGCTTTTTCTGATTTCAAAATTTCTTGCCTCAACTTTCTTTTGAGCTCGCTCCAGGGCTTTCGTAATCCAAGGGTGCTGAATACTTTCTCCTTCAGATAAACCTAATGTTTTCAAAACAGAGTCAAGTTTATCAGAACCAAATATTCTCATTAAATCATCTTCCAAGGAAAGGAAAAACTTTGACTCACCAGGGTCACCTTGTCTTCCAGACCTTCCACGAAGCTGGTTGTCTATTCTTCTAGATTCATGTCTTTCAGTCCCTATTATATATAACCCGCCTGAATCTTTAGATAGTTTTTTTTCAGAATCAAAAGATTTAAGTGTTTCTTGACCACCCAATTTAATATCGGTCCCTCTACCTGCCATATTAGTGGCAATAGTAATTTGCCCTGGTCTACCTGCGTTAGCAACTATTTCAGCTTCTTTCATATGATTTTTAGCATTCAGAACTTCGTGATTAATACCTTTTTTACTTAATATTTTAGATAATTCTTCAGATTTTTCTATTGAAACTGTTCCAACTAAACATGGTTGTTTTTTTTTTTGACAATTTAAAATTAGTTCAACTATAGCTTCATATTTTTCTTTCAATGTTCTATAGATTTCATCCTCATGATCTTTCCTAATCATTGACATGTTAGTTGGTATTTCAACTACCTCCAACTTATATATATCAAAGAATTCATCAGCCTCAGTTTTTGCTGTTCCAGTCATGCCTGATAATTTATTATATAATCTAAAGTAGTTTTGGTAAGTAACTGAAGCAAGAGTTTGGTTCTCAACTTGAATTTGAAGATCTTCTTTAGCTTCAATAGCCTGATGAAGTCCGTCAGAAAAACGTCTACCTTCCATTGCCCTTCCAGTGAACTCGTCAACAATCAGCACTTGACCATTTTGAACCAAATAATCTTTATCCTTTTCAAAAATATATCTAGCTTTTAACGACTGATTTGTATGATGAAGTAGCGTAACATTATTTATATCATAAAGACTTCCCTCAGATAATAATTTACTGGCTCTAAATGTTTCCTCAAGTTTTTCGACAAAGTCATCTTTGAGAACTACAGTTTTAGATTTTTCATCTTTTTCATAATCTGTGGGATTAAGTTTTGAAATTATCTTATCTACTACATTATAAAGGTCAGAAGAAGTTTCTGCGGCGCCAGATATAACAAGGGGTGTCCTAGCTTCATCAATTAAAATTGAATCAACCTCATCAACAATTGCAAAATCAAATTTACTTTGAACGAGCTGCTCCTTTGAAAATTTCATATTATCTCTTAAAAAATCAAAACCAAATTCATTGTTAGTTCCATAAGTTATGTCACATTCATAGGCTAGTTTTCTATCATTGTCGGTCATATTATTAGATATGAATCCAGTTGATAGTCCTAATTTATTATAAACTTGGCCCATCCATTCACTATCTCTTTTTGCAAGATAATCGTTAACAGTAACAATGTGAACCGAACTTCCGTTTAACGAATTTAAATAAGCTGCTAAGGTAGATACAAGAGTTTTACCTTCACCAGTTTTCATCTCAGAAATCATTCCGCCGTTTAAAACCATGCCACCTATGAGTTGCACATCATAATGTCTTTGTCCTAAAGACCTTTTCGCAGCCTCGCGAACATTAGCAAATGCTTCAGGAAGTATTTCATCTAACGNACATCCTTTTTCAACCTTAAGCTTGAATTCTTTNGTTTTNTCTAAAATTTTTTCATCNGTNAGTTTAGAAAAATTTTTTTCTAANGTATTAATTTTTTCNACAATTGGATAAAATTTTTTTAGAACTCTATCGTTAGATGATCCAAATATTTTTTTTGCAAAATAGTTTAACATTCTATTTNNNTNNGAANANNNGTTNATGATAAATATATACTAATTTTATATTTGTATGTTTTATGAAAAATAAATCTCCTCTTGCACCAAAAAAAAATAAAAACCTTTATTTGTTTAAAGGGATAAGTGTTTCTTCAACTCACTGTGGGTTGAAAAAAAATAAAAGACTCGACCTAGTTCTAATAAAATTAGAAGAACCAGGGTCTATATTAGGAAGTTTTACAAAATCAAAGACACCTGGCGAGCCAATAATATGGAACAAGTCTATAGTAAAGAATAAAAAAGTCTCAGCAATTCTAATAAATTCGGGAAATGCAAATGTGTTCACTGGACTTGCAGGGAAAAAAGCTATTTTAGATATTCTGAATAAATTATCACGTAGTTTGAATGTTCCTAAAAATGAGATTTATCTTGCATCCACTGGTGTGATTGGAGAACCACTTGACTCAAAAAAAATAATTAAAAAAATCCCTGTATTAATAAAATCACTACAAAATGATAAATTAGCATGGAGTGAAGCAGCTGACGCAATAACAACAACTGATACTTATTCTAAATATCATTCTGAGACAGTTTCAACTAAAGATTCTTTATTTATAAATGGGATAGCAAAAGGGTCAGGAATGATTCAGCCAAATATGGCTACTATGTTGGGATTCATTTTTACAAATTTTGATATCTTAAGTAAAAAAATAGAAACAGAGTTTAAGGAAATTATAAATAAAACATTTAATTCTATTTCTGTTGATGGAGATACTTCAACTAGTGATATGGTATTACTCTTTTCAGTGAAAAATAAAACAAAAACTATAAAAACTAAAAAGCTTCAAGAAAAATTTCTGGAAAAACTTGAGATATTAATGACCACTTTGTCACATTTAATCGTAAAAGATGGCGAAGGTGCTTCGAAATTTATAACTGTGGAAGTTATTAAAGCTAAAAATGATAAAGATGCTAGAAAAGTAGCAAGGTCAATAATAAACTCTCCACTAATAAAAACTGCTATGGCAGGTTCAGATTCTAATTGGGGAAGAATAATAATGGCTATAGGTAAAACTGATGCTGAAATATTTCCTGAAAAAATATCTTTAAGTTTTGGAAAATATTTAATTCTTGATCAAGGAAATAAATTCATATCAAAAAATGTCTCAAAGATTAATAAATATCTAAAAACAAATGAGATAAAAATTAATATATCACTTGGTCTTGGAAGGGGAAGTTCTAAGATGTGGACATGTGATTTAACAAAAGAATATATTTCAATAAATGCCGATTACAGAAGCTAAATACCAAGATGTGGTTGCTTGCATACTTGTAAGGAAAAAAAAATTTTTAATTTCAAGTCGGCCTTATCCGAAAATACTTTATGGTTACTACGAGTTTCCTGGTGGAAAAGTATCCTATGGGGAGTATTTTATAGAATCTCTTTCTAGAGAGCTAAAAGAGGAGTTAGACATAGAAATAAATTTAAAAAAATTAATTTTTTTAACAAACTACAGAATCAAAATTAGAAAAATTAACTTATTCTTTTTCTATTGNACGTCATGGANGGGGNNAATTAAGGCAATGGAAGGTCAAAAATTTAAATGGGTAAAATTACNTGATCTGAAACAACATAATTTACTGAGTTCTAANCAAAGGTTATTGAAATTTATTTTTAGTTCAAGGTGTTTGTTTCCAGCATGTTATTGAAACCACATCGCAAGTCGATATGATTTTTTGTTCAATACAATAATTCTCAAAATAAATTTCTTCAAGAATCTTAAAATAGTTTTTGGTTTTCAAACCTTTGTTGACCTTGTTGAAAACTGTAGTTTCTCCCATTCCTCTTATATCAATTAATAGATCATTTAATTTCTTATAAAAAACTTGATAATTTATTACCTCTGAAACTATTTCTTTGAAACCAACTTTACTCATTAAATCTACAACATTAACCATCTTTAAACCAGGAGACATTCTAGCGTAGGCACCATTAAAAAGTTTGTTATCTGTAATTATTAGTGAATTTCTTAGNTCATGAAGTGANTCACTNCCAAAAAAATTACAAATAAATAATCCNTCTTTATTAAGAAGTGTGAATATTTTCTTTAGTTGATCGTTTATATTATTGAGGTTATTAAGACAGAAATTATGGATTATTAAATTAAAACTCTCATTTTCATATTCCAGGTTNTCAAAAGAATTATGAACTTTGGTGATATTTNTATAATTTTGAATNTTATCCAAAAAAACTTTNAACTGTGANTGTAATATAACTTTATTAGGCTGAAANNTTATTATTTTTTTTAAAATCTCATTAAAATCAGATGTTAATAATAATATGTTTTCAAATTTATTNTTAATNTCAGATACTTTNAGAAAAAAATGTTCTGCAAATTTATCAAATATAAAATTATGTTTACTCCAGTTTTCGTAACTTGAATTTTTATATTGAATTAACTTTTTTGTGTTAAATGTTATATTAGTCATATCTAATGAAAAAAATTTTAATATATTCTTCGCTAATTTGTCCATANTGTATAGCCGCAAAAAAATTATTTGAAAATCAAAAACTTAAATATANNGAGATTCTTATTGATAACGATCCAGATGAAAAGAAAAAAATGATTAGTTTGTCNNGNGGAAGAAATACAGTNCCACAAATTTTTTTTGATGANAATCANATTGGNGGATATGACGATNTAATGAGATTGTTNGANGATGGAGACTTAAGTAGAAAGTTAGAAGATGAAAAAAATTAATGTAGCNTGTTTNCAACTANGTAGTTCTGANAATGTAGANAAAAATATAGTTATGATTGATAAAATGTTCGAGTCAATTGANAAAAAATTAGATTTAGTATGTTTACCTGAGTGTGCAGCAATTTTTACAGACTCAAAAANAAAATTAGATAACTATTCTGATAGATGGCATGAAAAATTTATGAANTTTATAAAAGAAAAAGCCNNACAAAANAAAACACATNTCTTAGTTGGGTCTATTCCTTACAGNAAAAAAAATCTTAAGTTTCTCAATCGTTCAATNATAATTGATTCTGATGGTATAGAAAAANATTACTACGATAAGATNAACCTATTCGATGTNAAATTAAGTTCAAAAGAAAAATATCTNGAATCAAAAAATTATGATTCNGGGAACNGTATNAAAGTNGCAANACTNCCTTACGGTAAAATAGGNTTGANTATATGTTATGATGTNAGGTTTCCAAATCTNTACAGAGAATTAGCAAAAAANGGNGCAGATTTTATTTCTATACCGGCAGCTTTCACTTANACAACTGGTCTGGCACATTGGNATTCTCTGATNAGAGCAAGAGCNATTGAAAATGGCTGCTTTGTTTTTGCTCCTGCGCAGGTTGGNAATCACGAAAACGGAAGAAAAACATATGGACATTCAATGATTGTTGATCCCTGGGGAAAGGTTATTTCAAGTGCTACTAACAGGAAAGGAATAATTTACGCAAAAGTAGATCCAACTTTAGTGAGGNAATCAAGAGAAAAAATCCCATCAATGACATCTTTTCTTTAGAATGGCAGATTGAACTTTTCTTTTAAGGNGGTAACCTTGNTAAAATTTTACCATACAATATTTAGAGTTTGAAAGTTCAAATTTTCTAAGTTTATAACTTCTATTTTTTATAAAATTTTCTACCATAAAATTTTCAATAAATATTAAACCATTGATCTTTAGTATTTGCTGNAATGTTTTAAAGATTTTTCTATTGGTNTATTTTATTAATAAAATNAGGTCGTATTTTTTTGATAAGGATTTTTGAATAAGAAATCTNTTTTCAGAATTTTCAAGATCAATTACAAATATTTTTTGATTATNAAAAGTTTTTTGATTNAGAATNTTTTTATTACTATCTACTAAATCAACTTGCCATCCATTCTTAGAAAGTANTGANGAATAATTNGATTNNCCGCAACCAAGATCTAAGGCTTTACCTTTCTTTTTTTTTATCAAANTTAAAAGGTCTTTGTGAAAAATAATTTTTCTCACTTCAGTTTGGCTGAAAAAATATAGTTAACACTTTTATTCTTAATAAATTTCCATTTATTGAAAAGAGGATTNTAAAATANTCCTTCAAATTTTATATGATTAAAATTTTCAATAATTAAATTCTTTTTGAGATAACTTGGTTTTATAAATCTCTTCCACTGATGAGTACCCTTTGGAACTAAATTCAATATATTTTCTGCAAAAAATATTGCTGTTACTANAGATATAATTGTCCTATTTATAGTTGATCCAATAAATAATCCGTTTACNTTNAATTTTTTCTTAATATCNNGTATTACAGCAGTTACGTCATCNACGTGTTCTAGGACTTCCATACACGTTATAATATCAAATTTATTNTCATTATTNATANTNGCTAAATCTGTATTTAAATATTTGATTTTAAGTTTTTCGGATTTTGCATGATTATTTGCAGANTGAATGGCTTTTTTATTAGTGTCTATTCCNGTNACATCAGCACCTAGTCTTGCAAGAGGTTCACAAAANATTCCNCCTCCACAACCGACATCAAGAATTTTTTTATTTNTAAGTGTTTTANTGGGGTAGGATTTAATTGCGTCAGTGAGAAATTTCGTCCTTANCAAGTTAAAGGAATGTAATGCCTTAAAAGCACCATCCTCAANCCACCACTCACCCGAGTTAGCATTAAAAATAGAATCGTCAATATTGGATTCTGTTATTTTCTTGCTTTTCATTTTAATCCATTTAGAACTGTAAATAATTTATAGCTAATAAATAACTATTTGGTCAATTATGTCAATTAAAGTAATGAAATTTGGTGGAACNTCTATCGGGAANATTAAAAGGATNAAACATGTTACTGAACTTATTTCAAAAAGAATAAAAGCTGGGAATAAAAAGATACTTATGGTTGTTTCGGCTATGAGTGGTGTTACTAATAAGTTAGTAAAAGAATATATGGATATTGAAAATAATATTCATAACCCAGAATATGACAGTATCATTTCCACNGGAGAGCAGTATTCTTCAGCATTAATTTCAACTATTCTAAATAAGAATAAGATTCCATCAAGATCTCTACTAGGGTGGCAAGTTCCNATANATACAGATAAAAGTTATGGAAAGGCTCGAATTTCAAATATTAAGCCAACCTATATCAAAAATTTATTTAAAAAATACAAAGTTCTTGTAGTTTCTGGTTTTCAAGGTATNAGTGANGATAATCGTATNACAACTTTGGGAAGAGGTGGTTCTGATACAACCGCAGTTGCTNTNTCGGTAGCACTTGGTTTAAAAGACTGNGAAATTTTTACAGATGTAGATGGAATTTTTACATCTGANCCNAGGTTGGTTATANCTGCNAGAAAAATAAATTTTATNACTTATGANGAGATTCTAGAGTTAGCCTCNCTNGGCTCTAAAGTNCTTCATCCAAGATCAGTTGAATTAGCTATGAAATATGGTATTAAAATTCATGTAAGAAGTTCATTTAATAAAANNCAGGGAACAATTGTTTTGAAAGAAGAAAAAAAATTAGAAAAAGANGTTGTTACAGGNTTAACATCNTCNGAAAATGAAGCTAAAATTACNCTTAAAGGTATTCCAGATAAACCNGGTGTTGCAGCTAAAATATTTGGATTACTTGCTAAANATAAGATTAATGTCGATATGATNGTACAAAATATTACNGANGANGGAAGATATGCGAGTTTNACTTTCACTGTTCCTAAAGAAGATCAAAAAAAAGCNGTTAATGAACTTAAGAANTCAAAAATAAAATTTAATAAAATNCATGCTGATAANAATATTTGTAAAGTNTCTNTAGTTGGGGTTGGAATGAAAAGNAACGTTGGTGTGGCAGAAAAAATGTTTGAAACCTTNGCAAAAAAGAATATAAATATTCAAGTGATATCNACATCTGAAATTAAGATAAGCGTTCTTATAGAATTNAAAAAAAAGANNTTAGCTTTNCGAGCTCTTCANACTGCATATANACTTGATGATTAATGAATAATAAAATTCTTTCAAACCTTTTTAAAAAAGGNAGNCANTTTCTTGAAACAAAGTANCCNATAATGGGNGGAGCGATGACTTGGTTGTCAGAAAGAAACTTAGTTTCAGCAATCTCAAATGCAGGAGGTTTTGGTGTAATTGCTGCTGGNTCAATGTCTAAGACAGCACTNGAAATAGAAATTGATGAGACACGAAAAAAGACTTTGAAGCCATTTGGNGTTAATNTAATNCTTCTCCATCCAGANATAGANNACCTGATTGATTCATGTGTTTTNAAAAAAGTTAATGCTGTTGTATTTGCAGGAGGATTCCCAAAGAAAAGTCAAATTCAAAAACTGAAATCNTCTGGNATAAAAACCTTATGTTTTGCAACTACAAATACTATTGCCCAGAAAATGATTTCTAATGGTGTGGATGGACTAATACTAGAAGGAAATGAAGCTGGAGGACATATTGGNCCTGTTTCCATAAATGTCCTAGTNCAAGANATTTTACCTAATGTAAGNTCNNTNCCTGTTTTTGTTGCTGGAGGNATAGGAAGGGGAGAGCTATTTCTTAANTTTTTAGAGCTNGGTGCTGCAGGCTGTCAAATTGGGACAAGGTTAGTTTGTTCTCACGAGTCAATTGCTCATGAAAACTTNAAAGATATTTTTATTAAATCTGAAGCTAGAAATTGTAAAATATCGGTAAAGCTTGATNATAGACTACCTGTTATTCCGGTAAGAGCAATTNAAAACAATGCAACCCAAATATTTATTGAGGAACAGAAAAAAGTGATTAATCAATTAGANAANAANAAAGTNACACTGAGTGAAGCACANTTAAAAATNGAGCACTTTTGGGCNGGATCGTTAAGAGAGGCAGTAATNAATGGTGATATTGAGAACGGATCACTGATGGCNGGACAAAGTGTAAGCTTNGTTAAAAAAAAGCAAAAAGTAAAAGANATTTTNGATGAAATTTTAGGTCAAGCTGAAAGACAAATCGTTGTTGAAANGGAATCTAAAAATGNGTGAACTNCGAATTATTTTGAAATCGAAACCAGAAGAAAAGAANGAAATNTTTNTTACTATTGGTNAAAAANTATCGCAGTCCAGAAAATCATCAAGAAAAAAATTAGAAGGTATTNCAAAAAAACTTAATCTCAGTGTAGAAATGCTNAATAATATTGAAGCAGGAGATNTNTCAAAATTTCCNCANACNATNCATATTACTGGTTTTTTNAGAGCATTTGCTGAAAAGGTGGATTGTGATATTTCTTTAGAACTTGAACAACTAACACTTCAAGAANNCTCTNNGACTAAAAAAACNNCANTTTTAANGCTANCNNATAAATTTTCATTTTTATTNATAATNTTTTTTTTNATNTTTTTTATTTCTTTAATTTTNNTTTTGAGTNCACCANAGATAAAAAANGAAGTTTCTGATANCAAAACTTTAGAAAATNAAAAATTTCAATATCAAAAAAATTTCAATACAATTGAGTTTGANAATGACGAAGATATAAATATCAGCTCTGAACAACCATTAAAGAAAGATTATTTTGAAATTCTTTTTTTGGAGGAAACCTGGATAGAGATACTTGACGAGAATAAAAGTCTATTGAAAAATGGATTGTTTAAAATAGGCGAATCATTAATGTTTGAATTTAAAAAAGAGGATAGTGATTTTTTTATTAAATCTGGTAATCTAGGTGGTTTTCAAATATTTTATAATGAAGAGTTTTTTGCTCCCTTTGGTTTGTCTGGACAGGTTTCTAAAGGGTTCTTTTTCAAAGAAAAAATTAATACTGTTAAAAATGTTAGGATTTTGAAAAATGAGTATTAGACCTTGGAGAGATATTCAAAGGAAAAAGACAAAAAAAATTAAAGTTGGTGATGTTTTTGTGGGAGGAGATGCTCNCATATCCGTTCAATCTATGACTAATACACTTACGACTGACATCAACGCTACTATTAACCAAATAAGATCACTCGAAAATGTTGGTGCAGATTTGGTAAGAGTTTCATGTCCTGATGAAGAGTCCAGTCTTGCTTTAAAAAAAATTGTCAAAGAAGTTAAAATTCCAATTATTGCTGATATTCACTTTCACTACAAGAGAGCAATAGAGGCTGCAGAATCAGGAGCTTCTTGTTTACGTATCAATCCNGGTAATATTGGGAAGCCTGAAAGAGTGAAAGAAGTTATTAAAGCAGCAAAAGATAACGGTTGCTCAATTAGGATTGGGGTTAATGCGGGAAGCCTTGAAAGAGAACTTCTTGAAAAATATGGGGAACCTTGCCCAGAAGCAATGGTTGAGTCAGCCTTGAATCATGTAAAGATACTTGAAGATAACGATTTTTTTGAATTTAAAATAAGTTGCAAAGCATCCGATGTTTTTCTTGCCGTAGCAGCATATTACGGAATATCCGATGCTTGTGATTATCCCATACATCTTGGTATTACTGAAGCTGGAGGAATGTTACCCGGCACAATAAAGTCCTCAATTGGTATGGGATCTTTGCTGTGGGCAGGTATAGGAGACACCATCAGAGTTTCTTTGTCCGCTGATCCTGTGGAGGAGATAAAGGTTGGGTTTAACATGTTAAAGTCACTTAATCTAAGACACAGAGGTGTTAATATAATTTCTTGCCCCTCATGTGCTCGTCAAAACTTTAACGTGATTAACACGGTAGGAGAGCTTGAAAAAAGGCTGGAACATATAACAACTCCTATGACGTTATCTGTAATTGGTTGTGTTGTAAATGGTCCAGGAGAAGCAAAAGAAACTGACATTGGATTAACTGGGGGTAAGAATCATCAGGTATATTTAGATGGTGAAAAACATCATATACTGAGAGAAGGAAATATGATTGATCATTTGGTTGACCTTTGTGAACAAAAACAAAAAGAATTATTAAATAAAAAAGTCTAAAGTTTTGCAAAAAATTAATTCAGTAAAGGGTATGAAAGATTTGTTTGGTGAGGAACTGTTCAAACATCAATACTTAAGCCAAATTTTCAGGAAATTGTGTATATTCTATAATTATGAAGAAATAGCAACTCCTTTGGTAGAGCATATTCAGATCTTTAACAGATCTTTAGGAGAAACATCCGATATCGTTTCTAAAGAAATGTATAATTTTACGGATCAAGGTGATGATCATTTAGTTTTAAGACCTGAGGGAACTGCAGCATTAGCTAGAGCATACATCTCTAATAATTTCCAGCAAAAATTGATAAATAAGTATTTTTATATTGGATCTATGTTTAGAAGAGAAAGACCACAATCAGGTAGACTGAGACAATTTAATCAGTTTGGTTTAGAATTCTTTGGTGTTAGAAATATTATGTCTGATCTTGAAGTAATATTAGTTGCCGATAAATTTCTAAGTGAAGTTGGAATTAGAGACAATATAAGACTTGAGTTGAATTCTTTGGGAAATAAGGAAAGTAGAGAAAAATATGTTAAATCTTTAACGGAATTTTTTATTAAAAAAAAAAATCACCTGTCAGAGGAAAGCCTTAGGAGATTAGACAAAAATCCCCTAAGAATTCTTGACTCAAAAAATTCAGAAGATTTGCAGATTATAAAAGAATGTCCGAAAATTAATTCGTTTTTTGACAAAGAGTCACGAGACTTCTTTGATGGAATAACTAATGGACTAAATCAACTTGGAATAAAATTTGAATTAAATCCTAGCTTAGTGAGAGGGCTTGATTATTATAACCACACAGCTTTTGAGTACAAAACATTTGAAGAAAAAAGTCAAAATACAATTTTAGCAGGAGGAAGGTATGATAGCCTTGTTAAAATGTTAGGAGGTGATGAATCTACTGGTGTAGGTTGGGCAGCTGGTATTGAAAGGATTGCTTTAAACTTGGTTTCAAAAAGTAAAGAAAAGTTGAAGATAAGCATTTTTTCTAATTCACCACATTTTGATTTTGATGTTATGAATATAATTAAAAATTTGAAGCCAATAGAAAATCTTCANNTAAACTTTATNAACTCTGGTAATTTNAAAAAAAAACTNTCAAGAGCAAANAAACTTGATTCATTTGCNTGTATTATTTTAGCTGAAGATGANTGGAAANAAAAACAGCTAATTTGGAAGGATTTGATAAANAANTCACAAGAAACATTTCATTNAGAAAAGATNGAGGAATTTTTGAACNATAAACTATATAAAAAATGAATTTCAAACAANATTATTTTTCTTCCAAGCCAAAACAAATTACTCAGGCTGCCTTAAATGTAACCGGAAGGGTTTTTGGAGATTTGAAAAACGTAAGTGTTGTTACCATCAATAACACGGAAATTGCTCAAACAATTTTTAATAATTTTAAAAAAAAAGATATTGGAAAATCAAGTCGAATTAATAATTCAGACAAAAAGTTTTTTAACGCTATAAATAATAATAATTTTCATGAGATAATTAAAGAAATAAAAGATTATGATATTTTAATATTTGGATTTTCAGGTAATTTTAGAATTTTAGATAAAAGCGTTATATCTAGTGTGCTTAAACTAAGAAAACAAAAACCTTTAATCATCTTAGATTGTGGAATCCCAGGAAATATAGACACAAAAGCAAGAAGTATTACTAATTGTTTTGTATTTGATCTAAATGACCTCGAGCAAATATATTCTCAAGATCTCAAGTATAGAATAGACAGTCAGAATCAAATTGATAGCGATAATGGTTTAGATATTNTTTTACAGGATTTTTATAATTCTTTAGANTTTAATTCTTTTCAAAANGCAANNTTTGAGAAAAGAATTAGAAAATTTTTGAATACCGACGACTTAAAAATATATGATACAATTAANGCNTTTTTAAGAATATTTAAATAAATGGATGAAAANAAATTAAACAGTATAGTTCTNAATTTTTNGGATATAGAGAAGAAGTTAAGTAATTTAAACGAAAAAGATTTCTCAGATTATGCAAAGCTATCTAAGGAATATTCTAGTTTAAAACCATTAGTAGAAAAAATAAAAGAGTATAAAAAANTAAGTCAAGAACTTATCGGTGTTGATGAAATAATAGATTCTGATGATGANGATCTNAAAAAAGAAGCATTAGAGGAAAAAAATNTTCTTAATGAAAAAATNTTATCTATTAATGAAGAATTAAAAATTATGTTGATTCCCAAAGATGAATCTGATGAAAAAAACGCAATTATAGAAATTAGAGCTGGNACTGGAGGTGAAGAAGCCGCNCTTTTTGCTTCTGATTTGTTGAGGATGTATACAAAATACTCTGAAATTAAATCNTGGAATGCTGAAATAATGGATTTAAGTGAAACAGATCATGATGGAGTAAAAGAAGTAATTTTGAAAGTGTCAGGTAATAATGTTTTTGGAGATTTAAAATTTGAGTCTGGAACGCANAGGGTTCAACGTGTTCCACTAACAGAATCTGGAGGAAGGATNCATACTTCAGCAGCAACTGTTGCTGTATTACCAGAGGCCTCGGATGTTGATGTTGAAATATTAGAAAAGGATCTACGAATTGATATATTTAGATCAAGTGGTCCAGGCGGACAATCAGTTAATACGACTGATAGTGCAGTTAGAATAACTCATATTCCCTCTGGGGTGGTAGCACAATGTCAGGACGAAAAATCTCAACATAAAAACAAAGCGAAAGCTTTGACGGTTTTAAGATCAAGAATATTTGAAAATGAAAGATTGAAAAAAGAAAGTGAGAGAGCACAGGAAAGAAAATCTCAAGTAGGAAGTGGCGACAGATCAGAAAGGATTAGAACTTATAACTTTCCGCAGGGAAGAGTAACAGATCATAGAATATCATTAACACTTTATAAGCTTGAGCAAATTTTAAATGGCGAGGCTCTTTATGAGATAATGTCAGCTTTAAAAACAGATGATAATATGAAAAAATTATCTTTAGAAGAATCATGAAATTTACTATCGAAAGTATAATGAAGCAAAGCACTAAGTTTTTAAGAGTTTATGGATTTGAGAGACCAAGGCATGAATCTGTATTAATAATAAAGAATAACTTGAAAAAGAGTTATGAGGATATTGTAACTAGTAAAGATGTAAAAATATCACTACAAGCGAGAAATAAAATTTTAGAGAACTTGTTCCAAAGGTTGAAAGGTAAGCCTTTATCAAAAATATATGGCTTAAAAGAATTTTACTCCCGACAATTTATAACTTCGGAGGAGACGTTAGACCCTAGACCAGAAACGGAGTTAATTGTTGACGTGGTAAAAGACTTATTAAAGGGCTATAAAAAAAATAAAATAAATATTCTTGATGTCGGAACTGGCTCAGCATGTATAATTATAACAATAACTCTTGAGTTAATTTCTAGAATAAATATCAAAGCAACAGGATTGGATATCTCAAGAAAGGCACTTCAGATTGCTAGAAAAAATTTAATTAAGTTTAATTTAAATAAAAGGATTAATCTAATAAAGAGTAATTGGTTTGAAAGTTTAGATAATAAATTTGATTTTGTAATTTCAAACCCACCTTACATAAAAATTAATGACCTTAATAACTTAGGTAAGGAAGTACAATTTGATCCTTTAATTTCTTTGGAAGCTGGATTAACTGGACTTAGGAGTTATTTTGAAATAGCAAAAGGTGTTCATAAACATATTAAAAAAGATGGTTTTATAATACTTGAAATTGGGAAAGGCCAATTAAAAGAAGTAGATAAGATTTTTTCAAACCAAGGTTTTAGAAGAATTTTAAAAGAAAAAGATTTACAAGGTATTGACAGAGTTGTAGTCTATCAATATAAACGTACGAAGACATAGTATAATCTATTCTAACTCAGTAAAAATATTAACTCATCGCAAATTGTAAAAATTGATTGATAGAAAAAAATTCGCAAAGAAAAAAAGGCCGAGATTTAGTNGTAAAAGAACAAATGGCCCACTAAGACCATTCAACGAGAAAAATTCTAACATCCCAAGAACGAGGGTTGGAATATCTAAGGCNCTTGAAAAATATACTGGCCTAGCTGAAGACGCCTTTTCAAACGGTGATAGAATTGTTGCCGAAGGCTATTTTCAATACGCCGAACATTATCAAAGACTTCTAAATGATGTTCCACCTGATAATCATATCCCTGATAAAGCTAATATGAGCGAATTAAATAAAAAAACTGATGTCAACTTAGTTTCTGAAAAACCAAGTAGAACAGAGAGAGCCTACAATGCCAAACAGGATAGACAGCAAAAACCTGAAGACTCNGAAATAAAAAAGAAATCTTTTCCAGATCAAAATAATAAAATTTCAGCAGATGAGGGTGCTAAAAATGTAACAAGTGATGGAATAGAAGCTTTAAAACCTTACGANATATAATTTAATCAATTCTCGCTGTTTCTGATTCCTGAAGTTTTGCTGATAAAAATCTCTCTCTTGTAAGAGACACATTGGCATAAAAACTTGGTCTATCACCGTCTTCAATATTAGCACTAGATTGTAATTTCAGTTTCATTGGGTTTATAGTCCTATTTTTATGCTTAACCTCGTAATGAAGATGTGGACCTGTACTTCGACCTGAATTCCCAACATAGCCAATTACATCACCTTGTTTTACGACTCTTCCCTTCTTTATACCCTTTGCAAATTTATACATATGCGCATAACGCGTTTTAAAATTGTTGAGATGTTTAATTTCAATAAATCTTCCAAAAGAACCATTTCTTCCTGCAAAGGATATTCTTCCATCACCAGCTGCCATAATAGGTGTTCCTCTTTTAGCGGCAAAATCGACCCCCCTATGCATTTTACTATATCCCAAAATAGGGTGCTTTCTTACCCCAAACTTTGACGTGAGCCGTGCACCCTGAACAGGCGTCCTCATGAGATGTTTTCTAATACTTTTGCCGTTGGCATCGAAATAGTCAATTTTTCCACTTTGTAGTCTATATCTAAATAATTCTAACTTATGGTCTCTTAAATGAACTAACCCATATATTAAAAGAGGATTCCCAATAATGACATTTGATTTTGTGAAATTTGCCTCGTACAATAATTCAATTAAGTCTCCGTTTCTGACATCTCTTTGAAAGTCCATAGTATAACTTAAGTGGTGAAGATAATTTTGTACGATTTTTTTTGGAATACCTGCAGACTTTAAAGTGCTACTTAGACTATTTTTAACCTTCATTCTTTTTCTAATAACTTTTGTCTCAGTAGGTGCATCTTGATAATAAAAGACAAAATCTTTATTTTTATTTCTTCTAGAGTTTAATTGTCTATAATCCTTAATATATGTATTAATTTCAATAATCTGGTCAATTTCATCTGACATTAATTTTAGATTTTCTTCAATTTTGTAGTCAATAAAGTCATTTACTCTATCAAAAACGAGTTTTGCTTCTTTTTCATCTAGAAAATTATTTAAAGTTGTACTCAATGACTTTTTATTTTTAACTGTAACAGCGGTAGATTTGAAAATTTCATCTCTTTCAGGTATCGGTTTTTGTTTAGGATTTGGTATGCCAGAAAACAACATNGTCTCGAAGATTGGAATTAAACTAAGATTTAAATTTTTTTCGTCATCCAAATAGTCGCTTCTGATCTCCTGGTTTGTGAACTTTGCTATTTCTAATTTATTATCTACCTCAGCNGTCTCTTCACCCTTTTTTTTTGTTAATTTGAATTTTTCCTCTANGTCANAGTCTAGACTATCTTTTTCNTAAGATAAANCCTCTGTTAGTTCAATTANNTCTTCATCAGAGACGGATTTAAGTGATTCATAATTATTGAATTTTGATATATTATAGATGCTGAAATATCCAAAAATAAATATGATTATAAAATTGATTTTTTTCTTGTCGAAACCTTGCATAACTTAGATTTTATACTTCAAAATAATTTTTAAAAAAAGATTGACCATTTATTCTTTAATGCATATAACAAACTTCACTAATTATCAAATATTTTTTTTGATGACCAAGCTATTTGAAAATTGAATATAAAGGAATGTGTAGGTGGTGAATATTTCACCTAACACATTCAGTAACGTAATGTTACATGCTTTGTGTTGGGTTCAACAATCAAGTTTACTTGATTATATCAAACTTGAGAGTTTGATCCTGGCTCAGATTGAACGCTGGCGGCATGCTTAACACATGCAAGTCGAACGGCAGCATGTTTATCTTCGGATAAATGATGGCGAGTGGCGGACGGGTGAGTAACGCGTAGGAATCTACCTTATTGTGGGGGATAACTCAGGGAAACTTGAGCTAATACCGCATAGTCTCTAAGGAGTAAAGCTGGGGATCTTTTTAAGACCTGGTGCAATAAGATGAGCCTGCGTCAGATTAGCTTGTTGGTGGGGTAAAGGCCTACCAAGGCAACGATCTGTAGCTGGTCTGAGAGGATGACCAGCCACACTGGGACTGAGACACGGCCCAGACTCCTACGGGAGGCAGCAGTGGGGAAGATTGCACAATGGGGGAAACCCTGATGCAGCAATGCCGCGTGTGTGAAGAAGGCTTTAGGGTTGTAAAG
>NHBS01000016.1 GCA_002167825.1 Pelagibacteraceae bacterium TMED13 | reverse complement strand
AAAGTATCAATATGATCCTAGGTAATTCAAAAACTTAAGATTTAATAAATTTGTTTAAAATTAAAATATTGAACGATATATAATTAAAATGCACTAAATCACGGATATGCCTAGTAATTGAAGATTAGTTAATTAAGTGATTATTTTAATTCTTGAAAGACTTTGTTAGTTTATTTTCTACTCATATGAAAATATTAGCGCCAATGTCTGTAATAATGGAAAATTCTTTCAATAAAATTACTAGTAAACTAAAAAATCCTTACCCCCATTNAGNNTATNTGGTACCCCTAGTCCGACTCGAACGGACATGAACCGAAGTTCAACGGATTTTGAATCCGTCGCGTCTACCAATTCCGCCATAGGGGCGTAAAATTTAGTAAATTAAAATAAGATTTTATAACCTTAGTTTAACAAACTTTTCAATTATTAATAATATTGAATTACTTTTATCAAATAACGTTTAACAAATTTAGGAGTAAAAAAAACCAAAATATTTATTAATCGTTTAAAAAGTATTTATATAATGAGTAACTAATCTACTTTAGATTTTAATATTAAATTAATTTTTGTTTAATATTTGTTTTAAAAGATCGGCAAGTAACCCAATAGAAATAGTAATAAGTGAAACAAGTAATCCACCTATCCCTAGTAAGAATCCACTATTAAGATTAAAGAAAATTGAACCTAAGAATCCTAGTAATGAGAATAAAATACAAACTAAAGCGAAAAGCATAAAGATTTTTAAAGGATTATAATATGTAACTGTTTGCATAATATAAAATATGGTCTTAAAAGAGTCTCTAATAAGGTTGACTTTTGATTTACCCTTTCTTTTTCCGTAATTAACCGGAACATAAGATACAAATTTACCATTCATCATATAAGCTAAAGTAGCTGATGTTGTAAAACTAAAAGTTTCACAAAGATGAGGTAAGTATTCCTTAATAGTTTCTCTATCAAAAATTCTTAAACCTGAATTAATATCTGGAATTTTTCTCCCAGCTGCAAATTCAACTACAAGTTTTAGAATTTTCCTTAAAATTGTTTTAAATATTGATTCTTTATATCCAATCCTTTTTCCTACAACCATATCAAAACCTTTTTTATATTCAGTATATAAGTTTGGAACTTCATCAAGAGGATATGTATGATCCGCATCAGTTATTATAATAGTTTCGTAGCTAGCATTCCTAATCCCATTTTTTAATGAAAAGCCGTAACCTAAATTTTGTGGATGATTAATAATCTTGACACCTGTCCTTTTGGCGAATTTTTCAGTCCTATCTGTTGAACCATCGTTAATAACAATAATTTCAAATTTTTTAATTTTTAAATTTTTAAATAATAATTTTGCATTATCTATTGTAACTTCAATTGACTCCTCTTCGTTAAAAGCTGGTATTAATAAGCTAACCATAACTAGTTTCCTTTCTGTGTAGATAACCACCTCGATAGGGAGGTTAAACCAAATAATCTAAAACTATGATCTTTTTTTTTTTTCTCATGTTCATTCCACAGATTCTCAATAGATTTTTTTTTTATTAAATCTGTTAGAGACGAATCTAATGTAACCTCCTTTGCAATTTTATTTAGTGAATTATTAAACCAAATTGCAATTGGAGAATTGAACCCCTTTTTATTTGCGTTTAGAATTTTTTTTGGAAGAATATTATATTGAGATTTTTTTAAAAAATCTTTTTTTTTAAAACCATTCATTTTCCAATCAGATCTTAACGAAGCGGCAAATTCAACAATTTTATGACTCAAAAATGGAGATCTACATTCAAGTGAATTTGACATACTAGTCCTATCTAATTTTACTAATACATTATCAACTAACCATGTATTTATATCAACATATGACGTTTGGTCAATAAAATCACAATTACTAACTTCTGAAAANAATTTCTTATACCTAACTAAGGGTGATATAAGTTTTTCGTTATAATTAATAAAAGCTTCTTTTTTAAAATTATCAGGAAAAATATTTCTCCACCAAAAATGTGCTTCAATATTACTTAACGAGCATCCACTCAAAAATTGTTTCAATTTATAATCAAAGCTTATTTTTTTATGACTGACTGGAAGAAAAAGATTTGTCATTAAAGATAAATTCTTAGTTAAAAAATCTGGAAATAATGACGAAATACCTTTCAATTTATTAGCTAAATATGTTTCATAACCCATAAATAATTCATCAGCACCATCTCCAGAAAGTGAAACTGTTACATGTTTTTTTGTAAATCTCGTAAGATAGTACATTGGTAAAATTGATGTGTCACCCAGAGGTTCGTCATTTGTATGATCTAGAATTTTTAAGAAATCATTTTTTATATTAGAACTAATATTTAAAGAATAGTTTTTAATATTAAAAAAGTTAGATAAATATTTGCTTTGCTCAACTTCACTATAATTTTTTTCTTTAAAACCCACACAAAAAGCATTAACTTGATCTTTTTTGTTACTTTTAGACATTGAAGCAACAATTGTTGATGAATCAATTCCACCACTTAGAAAAGCTCCTAACTTAACATCTGAAACTTTTTGTTTCTCAACTGTTTGATCTAATAAATCTTTAAATTCATCTAAGGCATGACTTTTTGACTTATAATATTTTTTGTTTACAAAAAATTTTTTTAAGTCCCAATATTTTTCTATATGAAATTTATTTTTTTCGATTGTTATAAAATGAGCTGGTTCTAATTTTTTTACTCCCTTAATTATAGAAGAATTACCAAGAATATAATTTAATGAAAGAAATTCCCAAATTGCTTGGTCTGAAATATTAAATTTTACATTTGGGTGCTTTAATAAGGCTCTTAATTCAGAGGAGAAGATAATTCCTGAATTAAATTTTTTACCATCGTATGGGTAGTAAAAAAGAGGTTTTTCTCCTATTCTATCTCTTGCTAAAAATAATTTTTTATTTTTTTTATCCCATATTGCAAAAGCAAACATTCCTTCAAAAACGTTAAGGCATCTAGTACCCCAATATTTGTATGCCTCCAAAATTACTTCAGTATCAGAGTTGGTTCTGAATTTAATTCCTTTCAAAAGGAGTGTTTTTTTTATTTCAATGAAATTATAAACTTCGCCATTATAGACAATACAGAATCTCTCACTATTATCTAGCATAGGTTGATTTGCTTTTTTATTAAGATCAATAATGGCTAATCTTGTATGACCAAAAACTAAGTTATCTAACTTTTTTACGCTGGTAAAATTTGGACCACGGTGGTTCAAAAACGAGGTGATTTTTTTTAAACTTTTTAGTTCATTATTTTGGGATCTCTCCCATATTAAACTTCCGGCAATTCCGCACATAATCAATAAGTAAATATATATTAAAAAAAAGAAATTAGCTTATATTTAAAAATTTTTTTCCTTTCTTTTTTTTTAGAATAAAAATAAAGATCAGAAAAATAATAATACTTAAAATCGGCATATACATTTGCTCAACAACACGGTTATAATCTTGAGTAATTAAAAAACTATTGGAAGAGTCAATAAGTCTTTTGATAAAAAAAGTAAAAATTAATATTTGTGGTGTATCTGAAATAATAACAGCNATAAAAAATTCTTTTAAACTCATCTTAAAAAAAACTACTGATAAATTTTTTATTAAATAGGGAACTCCAGGGATTAGTCGAAAAATTATATAAATTATGAATGGATCTTTAGTGAAAATTGGTTTTTTTTTTTTTAATATTTTAATTTTACCTCTTGTTTTACTAGCCATATAAAAGTTAATTATTGAACCTAGAACAAGTGATAATAACGATGTAATNATTCCATAATATCCAAATGATAGTACTGAAATCAATAAAACTGGAGTAACAATGCCAATTAAAGATACCCAAAATATTGAAAGGAACACAAAGATTATTGCAAATTTATAAAAATTAGCATCTATTATATCTGCATAATATAAATAAAAATTTAATATTTTTTCAATAAATTCCATTATATATATTAAATTAAATTACTAAAAATGGTATTTATATACAAGGCTTAGAAAATGATTTTTAATAGCATAGAATTTCTTCCATTTATTATTTTTTTTTTTATTTTTTTTTTTCTACTACCTTGGAAGCAAAACAAAATTTTTATTTGTTTACTAAGTTATTTTTTTTATTCAAGTTTTAATCCAAGCTATTTAATTTTACTAATTTTTTCTACTGTAGTTGATTATTTTTGTGCTAAAAAAATTTTCCATTCAAATAACAATAAAACTCAATGGTTAATTTTAAGTTTACTTGCTAATTTAGGTGTATTATTTTTTTTTAAATACGGAAAGTTTTTTTTAGAAAATTTAAATAATATACTTTCAATTTTAAATCTCACACATAATTTTATATTACCAGACTTTATTTTACCTGTTGGTATATCATTTTATACTTTTCAAACACTAAGTTACACTATTGATGTTTATAGAGGAAAGACTCAACCAACAAATTTCCTTGACTTTACTTTATTTGTTTCATTTTTTCCACAACTTGTTGCAGGTCCAATAATTAGAGCTAAAGACTTTTTACCTCAATTATTTAAAAGAACTTTTTTAACATTAAAAAGAGTAAACCTAGGAGCTTTTCTAATTATTTCAGGATTATTTAAAAAAATTGTTATAGCAGATTCTATTGCCCCAATGATTAATAATATTTTTAACAGCCCAGAAATATTCTCTAGTACTGATCATGTATTAGCAATATTAGGTTTTTCAATTCAGATATACTGTGATTTTTCTGGTTATTCTGACATTGCAATTGGTTTGGCGCTTTGGATGGGTTTTAGAATTAGAAAAAATTTCAATTTTCCTTATTTAGCTAAAAGTCTAACAGAATTTTGGAAAAGATGGCATATTTCCCTTTCAACATGGATTAGAGATTATGTTTACATTCCCCTAGGTGGGAATAGAAAAGGAGAAATTAGACATTACATAAATTTAGTNTTCGTAATGACCTTATTTGGGTTATGGCATGGTGCGAGCTGGATGTTTATTTTCTGGGGAGCTATCCACGGATTTATTCTAGTTGCAGAAAANATTTTTATAAAAGTCATCAAGTTTTACAAAATAAAAAAACACTCAAATTTCATATTTGATACCTTAAAAGTCTTCCTAACATTTTACATTGTTTCGTTTACGTGGATTTTTTTTAGATCACAGAATTACTTACAAGCTAAAACTTTTGTTGCTTCATATGTTCATTTTGCTGAATGGAATATTAATTTTATTACAAATAAATCATTAGTAGCTTATATCTTTTTTTTTGCATTATTTAATTTATTGTTTCATATAAACAAATATTTTTTTAAACTTAAAAAGTTATCAGGCTATATTTACAGTTTAGCTTCGGCGATAATGCTTTTTTTTATATTGACTTCTTGGAGTAGTAATAATGCTTTTATTTATTTTCAGTTCTAAAAAAAGTTTATTCCATTCTTTATTTTTTTTCTTTTCTTTTCTATCTATCTTTATTTTTTTTGAAAATAAAATAATGGAAAATCCAGGTAATAATATGATTATTGCAAATGACCCTTCGCAAAAAGAATTTATAATTTCTGAAACAGACTTAATTATTCTTGGTTCATCTAGAGCCGCTGAATCTATTAGACCAAGTTTAATTTCAGAAAATTTCACGGAGTTTTCAGAAGTTTACAATTTTGCATGTCATTCTTGTACCTTATATGAAAACCAATTAGTTCCAATATTAGCTAAATTAAAAAAAGCTGAGATAGATAAAGTAAAAAGCTTTATTATAGCTGTTGAACCCTTCGTCTTNATGAAACTAAAAAATAGAGAAAACATTCTTAATTTTTTCTCATCAATATCAAAAGAACAAACTTTCTTTGATAAATTGAATTTTTATAATAGGAAAATGCTAAAAAAATTAAAAAAATTTGGCAAAAACTTAATTTATTCATGGTGTTTTAGCTGTCAGCGACAAAATAGAAGACAATTACATAATTGGTTTGCATTTTTATTTTATTCCAGCAAAGACTTTTTTATAGAGAAAAATAATAATGACTTTATTTCTGATAATTATAATTTGTGGATTATTAATAGGGGCGTGAAGTTTTCCAGAAAATTAGTTTTTAAAGATAATGGTTTCCAGGGTATGAAACTAATTCGTAATAAAGAGAAAGTAAAAATTGAAAATATTTTTAAAGAGCACCAAAAATTTTATCCTCAACATTTATCAAATTTTGATGAGAATACTCTTCATGAAGTTGAAGAAATACTTTATGATTTAAAGGTAAGAAACAGTAAAATTATTTTGATTCGACTTCCAATACATAAAAGTCTTATGCAAATTGAAAATCATTATATCCCAAACTTTAATTCTAAAATTATAGAATTATCTAATAAGTTAGGTCTTCCGTATTTAAATATGAATACAGAGTACTTTAAAGATTTTACAAATAATGCAAATAACTTTACAGATTCTTCTCATTTAGATTTTGAAGCGACAAAAATATTTAATGAATTATTAATAAATGAGTTAAAAAAATATTGGCAATAAGCTTATTGAAGAAGTTTTTTTTCATTTATAAATTCTACGACTGCTCTAGAAATTGCTTGATNTCCTTCTATTTCTAAATGTCCAGATATGTTTCCAACTGGATAGTTATAAATTTTTTTATCCATAGTTTTTTTTTTTTCTTTTAATTTTGATAAACCATCAATAAAGTGAATTTTTTTTTTTTTACAAATTTTTTTTAGTTGAACTATGTTTTTATAGATATCAAAGTTTTCAATTCCATCAACCCAGGCCTCTTTAACATCATCGTCAACTGTAAACGCATTGTCTATTCCAATAATAATTAATTCTTTTCCATTTCCTTTCACAAAATCATTTAAGTCTTTAATTATAGATTCTGTAGCCTTCCAAGACGATTTAACATAATGAGAGTTTTCTTTTTCTTCTAAATAAAAAGGAATCCAGGANTCTTCATTTGTATAATTTAAATTTATTTTAAGACCGTTTGCTGATACCTGATCTATCCCAAAAAATTTTGTAATTAGCTTAGTAATTTTAAGTTTGTATAAAACTATATATTTCCTATAAATTTCAAGATCCCTAAACCAATTTTTTTTTGGTATAAAAAAATTGTCTACAATTTGATTGGTTTCATTTAGGTATGGCCTTAGCTCAGTATTAGGGGAATAAACAATTCCTGGCATGTTATAATTATCTCTCATGTCATTCCAAGAATAGAATAATAGAATAACAAGATCAGGATTAATTTCTTCAAAATACTTTTTTAACTTTAAAAAACTTTGAAGAGTGCTGTAACCGCTTACACCTAAAGAATAACCTTCTGTTCTAATATTAGTATTTAGAGATTTTACAGTAAGATTTGCCCAAGGTTTTCCATGAGTAAAAGAATCTCCAATGAAAGCAATTTTCTTAGCTTTTTCACCACTTTTATTTATTGGTAGTACTGATGGTTTTGATTCCCACCCTAAAGATTTATCAAAGACAAGTCCAGGATTTTGTATTTTAGATTTATTGATTGAACTTACGAATTCTAAAACTGAAAGGCTTACTATAATCAGGGACAGAAATACCAGTAGATTAATTAAAATAAGCTTGCTATATCTTTTTATCATTTTTGTGAAATTATTGTCCATGAATAATTGTGTCTTCTATAAACTTTAATTTTTTTAAAACCCGATTTTTTCATTACTTTAGATATTTCTTCTTTTTTAAAATACTTTGAAAATGATGGGTTAAGTTGATCAAATATTATATAGTTTCTTTTTTCATATGAACATTTGGAAAAAACGTTAAATAAGTAATCCCTCATTGGTAAAGAAAAAAATCTGCATAGAAATATGTATGGATATAAAATTAAATTTAAAAAATTACAAATTAGTCTAAGAATAAAGTCTGGTAACAAGATTGTGATTCTTCTTAAATTATCAAAAATAAAAACATAAATTTCATTTCCTTCATAGCCGTAAACCCAACACACAAATTGACCATTTTTTTTCAAAGAATTAAAAACATTTTTACAAACCTTTTGATAATTTGGTGTGTGGTGAATCACTCCTAATGAAAAAACAAAATCAAATTTTTTTTTTTCAGAAATATCTTCTCCTTTTATATTTTTGAATTCTATCTTATTTAAATTTTTTATGTTATTTTCTCTTGCAACTTTAATAGCTTCTGATGGTTCAACTCCAAAAATTTTTTTCGGATTATATTTCACTAAATTCTTTAGGATTCTACCGCTACCAGATCCAACTTCCATTATTAGCTTATTCTTAACTTTATTTAATTTGAAAGGGTATACAATATCTTCAAGCATTTCTTTGCTTCCATGGTAGCCATCGATTTTATTATCTACTTTAAATTGACTTCCGAAGTCAAAGTATGAATCTTTATGATTTATTTTCATATCATTATTTTAAATTATTATTTTTTTGCAATAATTAACAAGTTTTTTCCAAATAAATATTTTAAACCAATCATGTCAAAAATTTTAGAGACCGGAAATATATATTTGTCGTAAAATTTTATCGATTTCCTAGATCCTAAACCACTGTTAGTATTATAACCAAAAATTTTTAACGCAAGAGAGGCAAAGAAACCTATACTATCAACATATTGAATTTTCTTAATTTTAAAACCTGCGTTTTCACATTTCCTTTCAATTTCTTTAAGTTCATAACGCCTATAATGACCAACTGCTTCATCCATTTTACTCCATANTAGCATTTTTGCTGGTAAAAAAAGGTACAAAATCCCTCCCTTTTTTAGTTTTTTTTTCATTAAATTAAGAATGATTTGATCATTTTTGATATGCTCTAATACATTCGACGAAAAAATTAAGTCATTGTTAATTGGAGCATTTTTAAGACTTTTTAAAGATCTAAAATTCCTTTTTTTAAGATAACTTATATTTTCTTTATCGATTTCAATGCAAATTGGATTTAAATTAAATTTTTTTCTGAAAATAAGAGCCAAGGTCCCAATCCCAGCTCCAAAATCAATACATTTTTCTACATTTTGGAAATAATTTAAAGCAACTTCAAAAATATGATTATTATAATTTGTCATAAACTCCATATTGAACTTTTCTGTGATACCAGAATATTTTGAGTTTTTTTTATTTTGCATCGATGATAAAAAAAATAATTTTTATACTTTATAACATTAATTTAAAAAAAAAACATTTAACAATTTCTATTTTGATGTTACTTATAATTTAATTATAAGATTAATAATAATGATTGAAATAAAAGGAATTAAAGATTATCAGATAAAAAGATGTAAAGATTTCGGCTACACATTTTGTGCGGTATTTTCATTAATTACAATATTTTTTTTTTTAAAAGATGATAAACTTATTTATCCTTTTTTTTTCATTTCGCTGACTTTTCTTTTTTTTGCTATATTTTTCCCAGCCTTTTTAAAGCCCATTGCATATTTATGGGAAAGGTTTGGTATTCTCTTGGGAAAATTCTTTTCTCCAATAATTCTGATTTCGGTTTATACTATTACAATTATACCAATAAATTTAATTTTAAGAATTTTAAATATAGACTTATTAAAAAGAAAATTTAATAAAAAAATCAACTCCTATTGGGAAAAAAGATCAGATGATAAAATTAATTTTATAAATCAATTTTAATGATAAACTTTCTTAAAGAATTTTTAACATTCCTTTTAAAACGAAANAAATTTTGGTTGTTTCCAATAATTTTAGTTTTATTGATTTTTAGTGTTTTAATTGTACTTACTCATGGGACTGCTCTAGCTCCTTTTATTTATACTATTTTTTAAAAATGAAAAAAATCAGAATAATTGGTATTTCAGCATTCTTTCATGATAGTGCTGTTTCTTTGATAGAAAATGGAGAAATTATTTATGCTTCCCAAGAAGAGCGTTTTTCAAGAATTAAACATGACTCAGGCTTTCCTAATAAAGCTTTAAAAAATCTTCTGAAAACATCTAATTTAAAACTTGTAGATGTTGATTATGTTGTTTTTTTTGAAAAACCTTTTTTAAAATTTGAAAGATTAATTGAGACATATTTAGGGTTTGCACCTAAAGGGTTAAAACAGTTTTTATTTTCAATGCCGATTTGGCTAAAAGATAAACTTTTTATGAAGAGGGAAATAATAGAAAATTTAAAAAAATTTTCCCCAGAATTTAATGAACAAAAACTTTTTTTCTCTGAACATCATCTTAGTCATGCCGCAAGTGCTTTTTTTCCATCACCATTTAAAAAAGCATTAATTTTTACAGCTGACGGGGTTGGAGAATGGGCAACTACCTCAGTAGCCGTTGGAGAAGATAATACTATTAAAATAAAAAAAGAAATTAACTATCCAAATTCATTAGGCTTGCTGTATTCTGCGTTTACCTATTACATTGGTTTTAAAGTAAACAGCGGAGAGTATAAATTAATGGGACTAGCTCCATATGGAAAGCCAATATATTCTGATTTAATTGAGGAAAAACTTATAGATATTAAAGAAGATGGATCATTTCGACTAGATCAAAGTTATTTTGATTATTCTACTGGATTTAGAATGACAAATAATAAATTTAATAAATTATTTAAAAAAGAGGCCAGAAAACCTGAGACAAAAATTCTAAAATTTCATATGAACGTGGCTGCTTCTATTCAAAAAGTTACAGAAAAAATAATCTTGAAAACACTCAATTCATTAAAAAAAGAGTTCAATTTAGAAAATTTATGTTTAGCAGGAGGCGTTGCATTAAATTGTGTTGCAAATGGACTCATTCAAAGAGAAAAAATTTTTAGAAACATCTGGATTCAGCCAGCTGCAGGTGACGCTGGAGGGTCGCTTGGATCAGCCCNTGCATTGTGGCACATGCACCTAAAAAAAATTCGGAATCCTAATAAAAGTGATAGTATGATGGGATCTTATTTAGGCCCAAGTTTCAGTAAGAATTCAGTTAAAAATGAATTAGAAAGCTTAGGAGCAAATTATAGAATTATTGAAAAAAAAAAAATGATTAAATCGGTTGCAAAAATGATTTCTAGAGGTAAAGCAATTGGTTGGTTTCAAGGGAAAATGGAATTTGGTCCAAGAGCGCTTGGTTCTAGATCAATTTTAGCCGATCCACGCAATAAAATGATGCAAAAACAATTAAATTTAAAAATCAAATTTAGAGAAAGTTTTAGACCTTTCGCTCCATCAATATTAGAGGAACAAACAAAAAAATGGTTCGATTTAGACTGTAAAAGTCCTTACATGTTGATGGTTTCAGATGTAGTAAAAAACAAACTAATTAAAAAAAAATCAAATTTGAATAACCTTTCAATTATTAATAATATTAGATCTATTGTTCCTAGCATCACTCATGTTGATAACAGTGCAAGAATACAAACAGTTAACAGACAAACAAATTTAATTTTTTACGAATTAATCGATGAATTTTTTAAATTAACAAAAACGCCAATTTTAATTAATACCTCTTTCAATATAAGAGGTGAACCAATAGTTTGCTCTCCAAAAGATGCATTTAAATGCTTTATGGGAACAAAATTAGATGTATTAGTAATTGAAAATTTTGTTCTCGAGAAAAATAAGCAGAACAAAAAATTAATACTAGATTATAAAAAAGAATTTAGCTTAGATTGATTTCACAAATTACTACTAAATATATTTAATAATTTATTTGTAAATTGACATTCCTTTAAAAGAAAAAGTTAAAATATAATTTTTCATTTTTATTCTTTTATATAAATAGTAGGTTTAGAAAAAAAACCATTAAAATCATTGCTACATGTAAGTGTGTATGCACCCATTAAATCTATTTCGATATAATCGTTATTTTCAATTGTTTCTGGAAGAAAATATGGCCCCTTTAAAAAATCATTTGGGTCACACGTTGGACCATAAAAACTAAAGGGAATTAATTTTTTATTTGTTTTTTTTCTAAAGAGTCTTGTAGGTGGAATTAATCCAAGTTTCTTTATTTCAGATAAATGACCGTGTATACCATCATTAATAAATAGTTTGTTTTTTTTTTTTAAAATTACTTTAACTATTAGTGACATACAATCATATACTAGAGCTCTTCCTGGTTCTGAGAATAACTGTATATCAGAATGAAAATTAAAACTTTTCTTAAATTCACTGTGAATTTTTTTAAAATAATCCGTTAAAATTGGNGGATCTTGTTCAGAATATTTACCTGGAAATCCACCGCCAATATTGAGAAACTTTATTTTTATTCCTGACTCTTTAACAATTAATGAAACCTTTTCTATTGCTAATTTATATGCTTCAGGACTTAAACACTGAGATCCAACATGAAATGATACCCCAATATTTTTTGAGACTTCACTTGCCTTTCTCAAAAGATAAATAGCCTCTTTTCCTTCGATACCAAATTTTTTAGATAGATTTACTTTACTAAAATTATTATGAGTTAATATACGAATATGTAAATTTAAGTCATTAGCCATGCCAGTTGCCTTATATATTTTTTCTAATTCATCAACGCAATCAAATGAAAAGTCTCGAACGCCAAACTCATAATATGATTTTTGAATCATTGAATAAGATTTAATAGGATTCATATAATAAATTTTACACTTCGAGAGAAGTGACTTGACAAGTTTTATTTCTTTAAGTGATGCTACATCAAATGAACTTATTCCAGCATTATAAATTTCTCTTATTATATTATCACTTGGATTGGTTTTAACTGAATAAATAGTCTTGCCATTAAATTTTTTTAAAAATTCTTTAACATTCTTTTTTAATTTCTTTGGTGTGAATATATAAAAAGGTTCATTTAATTGTTGTACATTATATTTTTTTTAATTCTGAACACATATAAATATTATAAAGATACTAGTAAAAACATTGAATATAATTTTAGATTTATTTTATGGTAAAATTATATGATTTAATCTAAATTTGCTACATGATGATTAATTTGATTTTAAAAAGAATATTTATATTTTTTCTTCTTACATTTAGCTTTGAAGTTAATTCTAAAAATTATGAAAAAAAAAAATTTATTTGTGCAGATGAGATTGGTCCCGTTATTGAGTTTGAAGTCCCAAGTTTTAAAAATGCCGAGATAGAACAAAAACTAATTTTTAAGTATTTTAATGATGATGATCGAGATATATTTTATAATGAAAGTGGTATTATGTTTAAACAATCTAGTCCAATTGATGATTCCTACTATTACTACAAGGTAGACACAACACTAAAAAATGAAAAATCAAAAAAACTTTTTTTTGAATTCTTTCCACCGTCGACACTAATGCTTAAAAAAGATAGTTATATGACTAAAACATTAGCCTGCTGGAATGATTAATTATTTTAAGTCATGAAAGCTAGATCATATCTTTATTATTTTAGACCCTTTAACGTTTTTTTCCTTTTTTTCTTAATATCAGTTTCAAGTAAACTAGAATCGATCGAAAAATTTAGTAATTACCAAGATTATAAAGTTACTAAAACCCAATTTTCGCTCTCAGAAGTAACAAAAGGTATTAATTTTGGTTGGGGGATGACTTACATAGATGATCACTCACTTTTGATAACTGAAAAGGGCGGAAGAATACTGAAAATAAATACTATTACTGGCAATATAACAAATATAAAACATAACATTAACTCTACTGAGTCAGGAAAAAATCCATTTTCAAATGGACAAGGAGGATTGCTAGATATTTTATCTCATAAAGGATTTTTATATATATCTTACAGTAAAATAGACAAAAAAAACCTATTGAGTAATAGAAATAACTTATATGGAAGCACAGCCATAGTAAGGGGAAAACTTATTGGCGATGAGATTAAAGAGCTTCAGAATCTATTCACTTCTAGTCCACCTTTGAAAATAAATAAGCATTGGGGTTCTAGGATTATAATTAAGGATGACTTCCTTTATGCTAGTTTAGGTGATCGTGGACTAGGTATGATAGCTCAGGACCCAAATAAACATCCTGGAAGCATCATTAGAATTAANCTTGATGGAACAATCCCAACCGACAATCCAAAGTTTGGTAACTATAAAACCTGGTTACCCGAAATTTACCAAATTGGATTTAGAAACCCGCAAGGATTAACTGTATCTCCCTTCGACAATGAAATTTATTTTTCTCAGCATGGTCCAAGGGGAGGTGATAACTTTGGTAAGATTACTTACGGTGGTAATTTAGGGTGGAAAGAAGTCGCATGGGGTGGTACTGAGTATTACGGAGTAAAAATTGGTGAGACACCATTCAATGATAAATTCAATAAACCAATTCTTTCGTGGGTTCCCTCAATTGGAGTAGGGTCGATAGGATTCTACAAAGGTCGTACATTTAATGAATGGAATGGTGATCTTATATGTACTGGATCAAAATATGGATTGTTGATAAGACTTNATTACGAAAACAAAAAGATTTTAAAAAAGGAAATCTTGATCAAAGATAAGATCGGAAGAATAAGAGATTTCGAGATAGATAAAAAAGGTGATATTTATTTAATTGTTGATGAAAAGAATGCTTCCCTGTGGAAACTATCGAAAAAATAACTCAGGTTTTTTGAGTAGAAAATTATAAGATTTTTTATTTTAGTGATAAGTAACGTTTTCTTGACTCTGACTACTTTGAAATTTTTTGTCTGTATGATCACAGGGGCATAGTTTGTTGGCTTGTATTTGTGCTTTTATAAAAACCCTATCTGATTCCCTTAGAATTCTATGCATAATGTACCTTGAGATAGCTAACTTTGTTTTTACGGGTTTATTAGATTTCGATACCCTTTTTATTAATACTTCATATTTGTGATGGATACTTAATCTACCGTTTATAACATTTTCTATTAACTCAATCATTTGTGTTGAGAAGTCTTCTTTTTTTTTCTTTTGGAATAATTTAAACATTTTTTTGTATTTTCTAGGTAATAAAATCTAAATAATATGTGGAAGGATTATGTCTTTAAATCTTATTACCTAAAAAACCTCTCTGCCTCTAAAAAAGTGAGTCAAAGTTTGCCACAGCTTTAATATAAGCTGTAAGTGGCGCACCAGCCCTGGCACCAGTAGGATGCCTAGATGATATATACTCAAGGTCTGTTGCGTTATTAACACCTGTAATCACCTTGTAATTATCATTTATTTTATATCCAGCTCTTAAGTTTAAGAGAAATGCAGAGTCAATTCTACCTGCTCTTGCATTTGCGCTACCAATAGATTCCTCGGTCTCTGTTTCCTCAGCAGTACCATAAGTTTCTGAGTGATACGTCATGTTGATACCAAAATCAAATTTATTGATTTCGTAGTCCGCACCGAATGAAAGGACGTGCTCAGGAATATACGGGACATTGGAACCATCGCGACCACCTGCAAATATAGACTCTGTATCTGTTGTAGTTGAGTCTCCATCTAGATTTGCATTTGTAAACGTATAGTTTGCAAAGAACGAAATATCACCAACACCTAATAGATTCTCTGGACTATATACTGTTGATAATTCAAGTCCTTTTGATACCACATTTCCTCCATTATCTGGAGAGCCGCCAGCATTAGTATTATCTATAACAATAACATCTTTAAAGTCAGTATGGAAACCAGTTACGGACATAGCCAAGTTATTATCTCCGTATCTAACACCAATCTCTTTAGCAATACTTTTCTCTGGTTGAAGTGGACTTCCGTCATCCCTTGAAGCACTTGGACCAGCTGTATTGAACCCTTTGTAAACTCCAGCGAACCACTGCCAATTTTCATCATGATTATAAAGTAACCCACCACCTGGAACGAATGCCCAAGTTTCTTCTGTAAGATTACTTGTTGTACCCATTGTAGCAGCTTTATCCCTGTAATGCTGATCTAAGAACTCAAGACGAGATCCAAAAGACACAACAAAATTATTTATTGTCGCAGCTTCTTCAAAGTAAAGCGCATAACCTTCTGTTCTCTCATTTCTGTCATCAGCCTGCGCAACACTTACTCCCGTTAATTGGCCACCTACAGCTTGTGTGAAAGTGTGTGTTTGCTGATCTCTATTAATTTTATCATAGTGATACTTAAAACCAAATTTGAAATCATGACCTATGTTCTTTCCAAAAAGATCAGTATTGAATTTAAAATCTGTTTCGTTTTGAATACCGAAGGCCTGATATTGTCTATCATTATTCTTATATGTGATATTACCGGCAGCTAAGCCCTTAAATATATTAAGATTGCCTGCCGTCGGATTAGCCTTTGAAAGGATTTCTTGCTGGTTACGACCATTCACTTTGCTAAGTTTAAACCAATCTCTATAAAACCCGTTGTAATACAAAGTTAAATTGTTACTAACGTTACTATTAAAATCTGATCTGAACTTTGCATAGTAAGTGTATGCATTAGAATTCATTTGATCTAGTTGACTCGCAACATACCTTTGATAAGGGTCGGCATTGAAATCAGCAGTTGTTAATCCCGCATAACCCTCATTATAATCTAATGCATTATACGATGCTTTGATTTCCAATGTATTATTCATAGTAGTTGGAAGTTGCCATAATAACTTAACCATCGGATTAAATTGCATTAATCCTCCGGCATCGTCACTACCGTAACCTTTTCTATTTACACCAGTGCCTGGTTCAATGTTAAAGTCATGAAAACCATCATTTTCTCTGTAGTAAACCTCTCCTAAAATTGCCACAGCACCAAAACCACCGGAAATACCATAATTGGCGTACGCATGCGTTACTTTATCATTAAAAGATCCATATGAAGTTCTTAGATAATACTTCTCACCCAGTTCTACAGGAGTTGTTTGATAGTTGATAACTCCGCCAGTAGTATGAGGCCCATATCTAAATTGACTAGTACCTTTAAGCACTTCGATTGAATGCATTTTACCAGCTAGCGGTGAATAGTATGCATCAGGTGCAGAGTAAGGNGCAGGAGCAATATTTATTTCATCTTCCATCATTGTTATTGCAGCCGATCTTAATGTATTAACACCTCTCAAACTAATATTAGGAAAAATACCAAACCCAGCTTCTTCTCTTGAATATACGCCTGGTGTATTTCTAAGAATGTTATTGATGTTATCAAAGTTATACTTCCTTATTTCCTCTGCAGGAATATAATCACCAGAACCTGGTAAGTTAAATGGCTGATCAGGTGTTACAAAAATATTAACATCAGGAGCAGTATAAGTCTGCTCCTGAGTTTTTGCTTGATTAANCATTGTTATGATTGAGAGGAATGCTAACCATGACATTCCACGGGTATATTTAGGTACCATCCTAATGGTTTTAAGTCTCATAAAAAATTTCTTTGAAATTAATAATTATTATCAATCTAATATAAAAAAATTATTTTTCAATGATAATGATTATTAATTTCAATTTTTTTTAAACATTTCTTAACCTTCGGGACTATTTTAGAAAGACAACACAATTTTAGCCAAATCCTATTACATTGACTTTTTATGTTTCAATACTAAGCGCTAATTATTATAATAAATTATTTGCTTTTAAAAATAAGAGCTATAAGGATATTTTGAGAAAGATGATATTATGAATGAGTCTGCACAAATAATTTTTAACAAAATATGTGACTTAATTCTTAAAAATAAAGTAATTGCACTTGCTGTTCTGCTTATAACTATTCTTATAGTATTTTCTTTTATAAGTTTTTCAATTGACGATGACAAAGTTTCTGTAAATCTAGAAGAGGGAAAAAAAACGATCCACTCAGACAATGAATTTTCAGAAAAAAATCAGGCATCAGAAAATCTTTCTGATCAGGGCGATAAAGGGGAGATTTTAAAAAAAGAACAAATCGAAAAAATTCAACGTCCAATTCCAAAAAAAAAAACCATCTCCCCCAGAGGAATCACAAAAAATAATTACGTCAAGTCCATCTCAAACATTAGAATTATTACATGATACACTTAAGAAAATTCATAGGTCAAAAGTTNATATTAATAAAATGCAAAAGATAATCAGTGATACCTATGATGTAGAAAGAATGCTTTTCCTTATAATTGGAGAATCTTGGAAGGTTTCGGAAGATAAACCGCGTGCAAACCTAAAAAAAGTATTTGAAGAGTATATTGCAAATAACTACATACGAAGATTTAGTTCAATAAAAAAACTAGAGTTCGATAAGCTGAATATTAAAAAAGTTAGTAACAATTATTTGATGGCAAAAACAAAACTGATAATAAACTCTAATGATGAGGTCGCATTGAGCTACCTTCTAAATCAAACTAATAAAAACTGGAAAATATTTGATGTATTAATTGATGGCTCGATAAGTGAGATAGCTACAAAAAAGTCTGAATTCAAAAGTTTTACAAAAGAAAATGATCTTAGACCTTTACTAGAAGCGTTAAAAAAAAAAAATTCAATGTTGCTTAAAAATTAATTAATCAAGCTTGTAAGAATGGATATTTTTCAAGAAATTAAATTACTACATAAATCTTATAGATTAAAAAATTTCAATCCTAGCGATTTAATCTCTACCGATTACAGTAAAAAAAAAAATTTAATTTCACTAAGCTTTTATATTACGACAATGTCTCTTGAAATTCTTTTAAATCAACCCTTCAAAAAAAAAATTAAANTTCTTCATAACGATTTTCTACAACCTTTCATGAAAAANACTANTCAAAAGGTAGAGAGAATTGAGAATAATACATTNGGTTATTGTTTNATTATAATTATAAGAAAGCTATATATTAAGGAGATTAATATATCCCAGTATCTTGACGAAATATTTGATTATTCGATTATCCACTGGTCAATTATTCAGGGCTTCAATGAGAAAATATATAAAAGGAAATATAATATACTCAAAGAACTTTGGCTTAAAAATAAATACTTAGCATTATCGATAGATAAGGAGTCATTAATTGATCTCATAATAGAACTTTACAGAAGCTTTGAAATTGGTGTCGGTAATAAAAAAATTATTAAAGAAAATATTGCCGCGCTTATTTATTCAGTTAGCAAGGCTAACAAAGAGTTTAGAATGGACGCACTTAAAGAAATTAAAAAAGTCCTAAAAATTTTGTAAAAAGGTCATTGTATTTTTTTACAATGCAATTAAGCTAACATAATTAACTTTTGAGGGGGGGGGGTATATATGAGCACTATAGTTTTGTGGTCTTTCTGGTCTGGTGCAATTGCAGCTTGTTCCTTGACTCTTGGGTCATTAGTAGGCCTTTTATTCAGAATCCCTTCCGTTATAATTGGATTGCTTGCGGCTTTTGGTGCTGGAGCTTTATTATCAGCCTTAGCCTTAGAGCTTATCGCGCCAACTGTAGAACATTTGGTAGCAGCTAATACCTTGATTGAGATTGAAGAAAGTACACACAGCCTTTTTATCCTAATTGGTGGATGCGTCATTGGTGGTTTACTNTTTGTTGCGCTTGATCAAATCATAGGTCAAGGGGGTGGATATTTGAGAAAAACCGCTTATATAATTTCTAAATCTGCCGTCGAAAGAAAAAAGTTTTTTAGAGAAATTCTTGCCGATATATCAAAGATCCCTATCTTTAAATCAGTACCGCCTCAAGATATACAGGCCATAATAGTTAGGTTAAAACCTAGATTATTTCATGAAGGCGAAATTGTATTTAAAAGAGGAGATACTGCAGAGTCNATGTTTATAGTTAGGTATGGTAAACTTTCAATTGATAGTCCAGACCACAGAGATATCGAAGTCAGTAAGGGGAGTATAGTAGGTGAGATGGCAATTCTCAAGCATACAAAACGTCCTTCAACAGTTAGAGCTACCGAAGAAACTGAATTATTAGTGCTGAGNGCTGATGATTTNAATGAGTTAAGAGTAAAAATACCTGAATTTGATGAGGCATTAAAAAATCTTGCCGCCAAGAGGATCAAAGAAAATATTAATTTTTTAGAGCAAGATAACTTAGAAAGACAAAACTGGGCTAATCAAGCTATACAAGCAATNGANCAAGGAACTGCTCACCAATTACCAACAAGAACCGATCTACAAAAAGATTTTGATTCGCATAGCCATGCAGCNATGGCTATATGGTTAGGAATTGCTCTTGATGCTATTCCTGAGAGTATTGTGATTGGAATTGCAATACTTGGCATGGCTGCAAGTATATCTGCCTCAGGTGTTGAACCAACATTTTTTGACGTACTACCTTATACATTCATTGCCGGTTTATTCTTATCAAATTTTCCTGAGGCATTATCTAGCTCCGCGCAGATGCAAAAGCAAGGGATGAGCTTTATTAGGGTGATATCTTTGTGGTCAAGCCTCGTAATACTAACTGCAGTAGGTGCTGCATTTGGAGCACATATCGGAGATTCAATCAGTCACAGTAGTTTGGTATTAATTGAAGGAATTGCAGCAGGGGCTATGCTCACTATGATTTGTTCGGCAATGCTTCCTGAAGCATCACATCTGGCTGATAATAATCTTGTTGGTTTGTCAACTTTAGCTGGATTCCTTTGTTCCATTTTATTTAAACTTCTTGAATAATTCCTAAATTTTATTAATCTTAATTAAATTAGGAGAATATCGTGGAATGTGGTTGTGGAAGGTCACCAACAGGTAAATGCATAGGATGGCACAGTTTATCTGAGGGTGAATTTAAAAAAAAATTAGAGGCTTTTAATAAAAAAAAAGATGAAAAGAAGTAATTGCTCTTAAGTCAAAAGCTTAGTAGGGGAGCTCAGTTTTTCCCATCAAAAATTTATCAACAGCGTGAGCTACTTGCCTGCCTTCACGGATTGCCCATACAACTAGAGATTGACCCCTTCTCATATCACCAGAAACAAAAACCTTATTTATACTTGTTTTATAATCATGATCATTAGCTTTTACATTTCCTCTGGCATCAAGCTCTAAGCCTGAATCATCAATAAGTTTATCTTTAATAGGGTGTACGAATCCCATAGCCAACAATACTAAATCAGCTTTTATTAACATCTCCTCTGAATGCTTTGGGTTGTTACTTATCTCTAATTTACCAGACTTGTTTTTTTCCCAAAAAACTTTTTTTAATTTTATACCTTTAACCTTGTTATTTTCACCTTCAAATAATTCTGTGGACACACTCCAGGTTCTTTCAACACCCTCCTCGTGAGATGAGGATGTTCTTAGTTTTAATGGCCAGTTTGGCCATGTTAGTAACTTGTTTTCTTTCACAGGTGGCTTTTCTAAAATTTCTAATTGAGTAACCGATTTTGCTCCTTGTCTATTTGAAGTTCCAATGCAATCGGAGCCGGTATCTCCACCACCTATAACAACCACATTTTTTCCTGTAGCAGATATTTGATTTGTTTTATCGATACTATCGCCTTCACATATTTTATTTTGTCTAGTTAAAAAATCCATAGCAAAGTGNACTCCCTCTAACTCTCTCCCAGGTATTTTCAAATCTCTAGGATGTTCTGAACCACACGCTAATATTACCGCATCAAAGGAATCATATATTTCTTTAAAATTCTTATTTTCTCCAACCCTTACATTGCACTTGAAAGTTACTCCTTCGAGCATCATTTGTTTTACCCTTTTATCGATATAGTGTTTTTCCATTTTAAAATTTGGAATTCCATACCTTAATAGTCCGCCTATTCTGTCATTTTTCTCAAATACTGTTACGTTATGTCCCGCTCTAGCTAACTGTTGAGCTGATGCTAATCCAGCTGGTCCAGAACCAATAATTGCAACTTTTTTATCTGTTTTTTTCTGACTTACTATAGGTAAAACCCAACCCTCTTTATAACCCTTATCAATTATAGATCGTTCAATACTTTTTATAGTTACAGGGTTATCCTCAAGGTTTAGTGTGCATGCAGCTTCGCAAGGGGCTGGACATATTCTACCTGTAAATTCAGGAAAATTATTAGTTGCATGAAGTGTTTCAAGCGCACTCTTCCAGTCTTTGTCGTAAACTAATGAATTCCATTCAGGAATTATGTTATTGACAGGACAGGAATTATGGCAATATGGAATTCCACAGTCCATACACCTAGAAGCTTGATTATTAAGTACATTTTCAGAAAATGGAATTATGAACTCCNGGAAATTCTTGATTCTTGACTCCGGAGAAATCGATGAGTTTTCCTGTCTATCATGCTCTAAAAAACCAGTTACTTTTGCCATAAATTTTGATCCTTAGNCTTTTCTTTAAAATTATCTTCTCTNGAAAGNAAAACTTTTTTGAAGTCGACCGGTAAAACTTTTACAAACTTCTTCAATTCGTTATCTAAGTTATCCATAATTAACTTTGCTTTAGATGAGTTCGTATAATTAACNTGTCTTTTTAACATTTCTTTNATTCTTAATTCATCATTCTCTAAAAAGTTATATTTATCAAATATTTTGTCTTTATTTCCAATATTTAAACTATCAATTTTTAGTAATTCTACCATACTCTGATTACATTTTTCTTTAAAANCTCCATCCTCATCATATACGTAGGCTATTCCACCACTCATGCCAGCACCAAAGTTTACTCCAGTTTTTCCGAGAACAAGAACTATTCCGCCTGTCATGTATTCACAACAGTGATCNCCAGTGCCCTCCACTACTGTTATAGCTCCAGAATTCCTAACCGCAAATCTTTCGCCCGCCATACCGGAGAAATAACATTCACCAGAAATTGCTCCATAAAGTACAGTATTACCAACAATTATATTTTTACTAGCTTCGATAAGTTTATTAGGAAAAGNCTTTATAGTTATTATTCCNCCAGATAAGCCCTTACCTACATAGTCATTAGCTTCTCCGGTGAGATTTAGTGTGAGTCCGTTACAAAGAAAAGCACCAAAACTTTGTCCAGCAGTTCCTTTTAAATTAACTACTATAGAGTCTTCATTAAGACCAGCAAATCCAAATTTCTTTGCTATTTTACCAGAAATAAGTGCTCCAAAACTTCTATCTATGTTTGATATTTTCATATCAATCTTAATACTCGAATCTTTTCCTTCTATAACTTTTTTAGATTTTTTGACTATTTCATGATCAGCAACTTTATCTACGTCATGATTTTGGGAAGATGAATTGTAGTTATCTTCTTGATTATTGGACGGAGACTTCCACAGGATTTTTGATAGATCTATATTTTTTGCCTTCCAATGATCAATTAACTTTTGCTTAGTTAACAAATCCGACCTCCCTATTAGTTGATCTAAATTTGAAAATCCTAGCTTTGCCATTATTTCTCTAACTTCCTCAGCTACAAGAAAAAAATAATTTATTACATTCTCAGGAGTTCCTTTAAATTTTTTCCTGAGCTCTTTGTTTTGAGTAGCAATACCTACTGGGCAAGTGTTAAGATGACATTTCCTCATCATTATACAGCCAACAGACACTAATGGTGCAGTAGAAAAACCAAACTCATCTGCTCCGAGTAGCGCGCCTATGACTACATCACGTCCAGTTTTTAGGCCGCCATCAACTTGTAAAGAGATTCTACTTCTTAATTTATTAAGAACTAAAGTTTGATGCGTTTCAGCTAAACCTAGTTCCCAAGGAGTTCCAGCATTTTTGATTGAGGTTAGTGGTGAAGCACCTGTTCCCCCATCATATCCTGCAATAGTAATATGATCTGCCTTACACTTTGTAACCCCTGCTGCAACCACACCAACTCCAAATTCTGAAACAAGTTTAACGCTTATTCTTGCTTGTGGATTAACATTTTTTAAATCAAAAATTAACTGAGCCAAATCCTCAATTGAATAAATGTCATGATGAGGAGGAGGGGATATTAAGCCAACCCCAGGTGTAGAATGTCGAACTGCAGCTATTTTTTCGTCGACTTTATGTCCTGGAAGCTGTCCTCCTTCACCAGGTTTGGCACCTTGTGAAATTTTAATTTGTATGTCATTTGCATTAACTAAATACTCTGTTGTTACGCCAAATCTTCCCGAAGCGACTTGTTTTATTGCACTTCTCATTGAGTCACCATTTGCAAGTGGTTTAAATCTCTCAGTTTCCTCACCGCCTTCACCAGTATTTGATTTACCTCCAATTTTATTCATTGCTATTGCTAGAGTCGTATGTGCTTCTTTTGAAATTGATCCAAAAGACATTGCACCGGTAGAAAATCTCTTAACAATTTCTTGAACCGGCTCAACATCTGCTATTGGAATAGGTTCAGATTTCTTAAAATCAAAAAGACTTCTTATCGTATACATTGACTCACTATAATTATTAATTTCATCTGAAAACTTTTTAAATGTATCTTTGGAGTTAATTCTTACTGCATGCTGAAGGTTTGTGATTGAAGATGGGGACCATGAATGTTTTTCTCCGTTAACTCTATAGGCGTACTCTCCACCTACATCTAATTTTGATTTTCTTGGATCACTATCAAAAGAAGTGTTGAAACGCTCGAGTGTTTCTTCTTGGATTTGTTTTAAATCAATACCCCCAATTAGTGACGCTGTGCCCGGAAAATAACTATTAATTACCTTCTCGGATATACCAATAGCATCGAAAATTTGTGCCCCACAATATGATTTAACTGTCGAAATTCCCATTTTGGACATAATTTTTAAGATTGCTTTTCCTGAAGCTTNTTTAAACATNTTTACTGCTTCTTGCTTATTTTTATTTTCAACTAAACTCTTGATAGTATTTATAGCTAGATATGGATTTATCGCTTCAGCTCCATAACCAATCAAAACNGCGAGGTGGTGAAGTTCTCTTGCCTCAGCTGTTTCNAAAACCAGNCTNACTTTCATTCTTANACCTTCTTTNATTANAAAGTGATGGACTGCNGAAACNGCTAATAAGGANGGTATTGGTGCATTNACGCCTGAAACNTTCTTATCGGATAGAATAATAATATTTTTACCCTCAGAGACTAGAGACTGAGCTTTGAGGCAAATTTTATCTAAAGCNTCTTTTAGTTCATTTCCTTTNGATGAATTTTTAAACAATATTTCAATTGTACCTGATTTTAACTTGTNGTTTGAAGATTTTTCTATATTNAAAATAGCATTCATTTCTTTGTTATCNAAAACCGGATGCTGTAGCTCNAGTCTAAANTTGTTATTTGTTTCNGGTGTNGAGAAAATATTTGGCTTTGCTCCTAAGGTCACATCTAATGACATTACTAACTCCTCCCTAATTGGATCAATTGGTGGGTTAGTTACTTGAGCAAAACATTGTTTGAAGTAGCTAAAAAGTAATTTAGGTTTTGAAGATAACAACGAAATTGGGGTATCGGTGCCCATGGAACCAGTTGGCTCTATTCCTGACTTTATTATTGGTTCAAGGAAATAAGTTATATCTTCTTTTGTGTAGCCGAAGGCTAATTGAAGTTTGTTAATTTCAATTTTTTCGTCCGTTCTTTCTTCTTGTTCTTTAGGCAAAATATCTTCAATGAAAATCTGCTTCTTTTTAAGAAACTTTTGGAAATCTGAAGCCTTTGAGTATTTTTCCTTGAGATCTTTATTTCCTAAAACTTTTTTCTCAACTAAGTCGATTAGAAAAATTTTNCCTGGTTCTAATCTCGAACGTTTGATAACTTTAGATTGATCTATATCTAGAACNCCCATTTCGGAAGATAATAAAATCATTCCATCATCTGTTTCTAAATATCTTGAAGGTCTTAATCCATTTCTGTCCAGAACGCCCCCAATCTTTCTTCCATCAGTAAAACACATTGCTGCAGGACCATCCCAGGGCTCTATATAATTTGAAAAATATTTATAGAAGGAACGTACCTCTGGACTGTTAAATTTATTCTTTTCCCAAGCCTCTGGGATCATAAGCATCATCGCCTGTTCGATATCATATCCGCCAATCATAAGGTACTCAAGTGCATTATCGAAAGCGGCTGAGTCCGAAACGCCTTCAAAAATAAGAGGGTTAATATCTTTAAATTCTTTAGAAAAAAGGTCTGATTCTGATATTCTTGCCCTAGCGTTCATCCAATTAATGTTTCCCCTAAGTGTGTTTATTTCCCCATTGTGACAGAGGAATCTGAAGGGTTGGGCAAGTTCCCAGCTTGGGAAGGTATTTGTAGAAAATCTCTGGTGAACTATTGCTAAAGAGGANATGTACATTTCATCGCTGAGATCCAGATAAAAGTCTTTTAGGCTATTAGACATTATCATGCCNTTGTAGGTTACAACTCTGGGGGAAAGTGAAGATACATAGAAATCAAATGATTTAAGTTCAATTTCCATATACCTTCTAGCTAAAAATAGTTTCGACTCAAACTCATTAATAGTTTTAGTATTCACTCTTTGTTTGATAAATATTTGAACAATGTGGGGCTCGTTTCCTTTAATTGAATGTCCTAAAACTTTTGCATCTACAGGGACGTTTCTTGTGTGAAGAATCTCCAGTCCAAATTTTTCAAGATGTTTAATTACAATTTTTAAACAGTACTCGTTTTCATCAGAATTTTTTGGCATAAAAAACATACCAACTGCATAATCGTCTGGTCTCGGTAAGGTAACGTTATTTTTCAATAGTTCTTTCTGAAAAAACTGATGTGGAATTTGAGTGAGTATTCCCACTCCATCGCCAGCTCTTGGGTCAGCACTGACTGCACCTCTGTGCGTTATATTGCAAAGAATTTGAAGTGCGTTATCTATTATACTTCTTGATGAAATATCATAAATATTCGCAACAAAACCGATCCCACAGGAATCCTTTTCGTAATTAGGGTCGTAAAGGCCTTTTTTTTTAATTTTCTTCAACATTCTCCTATATATATCTAAGACTTTAACAATGATTAATCAATACAATAATTTCTATATTATCATTCCAAAATTAAGGTTTTTTCATATAAAATTTCCCCCATCGTAACGGAATCCGATTGTTCTTTTCTGATGTATTTGACCAAGCCATAACCTTTTGATAACCAAAGCTCAGTTTTAACCTTAATTTCTATCTTTCCTAAAGGAGGGCCAGGAATAAAACTGGTTTCTCCTAAACCTTGAATCTTTAAACAACGGATTTTTTTACCATTTTTTAGTTTTACGAAGTCTTCACCAATAATTTCATTAGTTATATCTACTGGTAAATTAGAATTGTAGACTCTATCGTATCCAAGTTTCAATTTTAAGGTTGTTTTGTCTTTTTCTATCCATTTAGAGCCAATTCTTACAGGAAGTGGCAAATATGTTTTTCTATTAAACTGAACCTTTTCTAAATTCTTATTTTCAGTATAGTGACTTGTTTGAATTTCGATTCCTGTATTTTCAACTTGGAAACTCATTAATTCACCGTCATTTTTAAGGAGAATGATTTTATTATCTTTACCCTTAATAACAAAATANCTTTGCCTATATTTTTTAATTTTTTGTTCTTTATCNTTAAATATTACTTCGTANTGAACAGTTTCATTTAAATTTTTTGGAAGGTAATTATCTTTATTNCANGCAGTTAAAATTATACTTANAAAAAAAGTTNTTAAAATACAGAAATACCTTTTTTTCATGATTTATTTTATTTCCTCATTTACAAGTGGTGCTAGGTTTAATTTAAATTCAATTGCATTGCAAAGCATTTGTCCAATTGTAATATGCATTTCCTGAATTCTAGAAGTATTCTTTGCTGGAATTGAAATTACACAATCACAAAACTTTTTGAATCTTTGAAATTTTTTTCCAGTAAATATGATGCATTTTAAATTTTTTTTTTTTGCACTTTTAAGTCCCTCTATGACATTTATACTTTTTCCAGAAGTTGAGATCCCAATAGCAACATCACCTTTTTCTCCAACAGCTTCTATTTGTCTTGAAAATAAGTATTTGAACCCAAAATCGTTCGCTATCGCAGTTATTGTTGAAGTGTCAGTAACTAATGATAAAGCAGCTATTGCCTTTCTATTTTTAGAAAACCTAACAGATAACTCAGTTGCTAAATGCTGAGAATCCGCAGCGCTACCCCCATTTCCAAAAAAAATAATCTTCTTTTTTTTCTCAACAGACTTTACACAGATATTTACTAATTTTACAAAATCTTTTTCAAGTTTTAACTTTGTTTTTTGTAAAACCAACTCGTGTTCGTCAAGCTGTGCGTGAAAAAAATTTTCAATTTCTTTAGTCATCAAATCCTCAATTGGTGATCTCATCTGGACTCGAACCAGAAACTAATCCTTAGGAGGGATTCGTTATATCCAGTTTAACTATAAGACCAAGATCAAAAATTAGAATGGTACTTGGTATTTTAAAACCAAAGTTTCTGAACCTGGGTTTCTATAGCCGCTATCCGCGTTGGATATATGAAATATTCCAAAACCTAACCTAACATTATTTTTAAACCTGTAAAAGGCATCAATTCCAATATAAAACTCCATTGGATTGCCTGCTTTAATTTCTCTACCATCTTTATAATAACCGCATGCTAAAGCTGGAGAAAGAATGAAATTTTTTTTCTTACCATAGTAACCATCAATTGCAAAGCCTCCATAGGCATAATACGTATTTTCATTTGTGCCTAAGAAGCCGGCAAACGGTTTTATCAATGAAAAAAGTTTTTTCCCAGAATGAACCTCTAAGTTTATCATTTGGGATTGATTTTTATGTGGTGGAGTTCCGTCTTCCATAAAATTAAACTGACCTAAACCAACAGAAAATCTTGCTGAATCTTTTGATACCGCTTGATTATAGAAAAAAAGTGATACAAATGTTAAAAATGATATTTTTATAAAGTTTTTCATACTAAAACGGAATGTGGTATCTGAGAACAACATGCTCTGATCCCGGGTTTCTATAGCCAATTCCTGCGTTCGAAATGTGGTATGCTCCAACACCAATTCTTACATTATTTTTAAATCTATAACTCAATTCTCCTCCGCTTCTAAATTCTAAAGCATGCCCTAGTCTAATTTGATCACCATCCTCATAATAACCTGCAGCTAAACTAGGTGTAAGTAAAATACACTTACATTTAGAAAAATACAAGTCAGTTGTTAATCCAAAGTAAGCATAATAAGCAGATTTACTGGTACCCATAAAACCTATCAATGGACGAATAAATTGTTTTTTACCTTTAGAGAAATGATATTCTACATTGTACATCTTTGATGAGTCATTGAATGCATCATCCCCATGTTTCATGAAGTTATAAATTCCTCCACCTGCTGATAGTCTTGACTGATTATCAAAAGAATTTGCGATTTTTATGGGAACAATAAAAATCATAAGTAAAACTTTCAAAAAAAACTTTTTCATTTTTTCTCTTAACAAAGACGAAATAACAAACTAACATTTTAAATGATAAATGGAAAATAAATATTCTTTTATAATTATTTTAGTTCTGAGCTTTTTTTTAAGTAATTGTCAAATAAATCCAGCAACAGGTGAGAAAGAATTAAGTTTGATAAGTACCAAAGAAGAAGACGATATTGGTGAAACTGAACATAAAAAAATAATAAAGCAGTTTGGTATTTATGAAAATAGGAAACTTCAAAGTTATGTTAATAGTCTAGGTGAATTTTTAGTTAGTACATCAGAATTATCAAATAAGACTTTTACATTCACAATTCTTGATTCTCCGATTGTAAACGCTTTTGCATTGCCTGGTGGATACATATATCTAACACGAGGATTATTAGCTCTTTGTGATAACGAAGCTCAACTAGCTGGTGTTATTTCCCACGAAATTGGTCATATTACAGCAAGACATGCGGCAAGAAGGTATACAAAATCTGTTGGAACTAATTTAATCTTGAACGTACTTGGCACCCTAACTAACAATCAAGTAACAAAAAATCTAATGGGACAAGGTGCCGGATTATTTCTTCTTTCTTATTCAAGGTCACAAGAATACGAGGCTGATAAGCTTGCTCTTAGATATATGAACAGGGCAGGATTCGAACCTTTNCAAATGGCTAACTTTCTTCAATTGATGGAGAATTATTCAAAAATAAAATCTAAGATTCTTAAAATAAAAAATACAGGTTCTGAATTACTTCGTACTCATCCTAANTCCTCGAAGAGAGTAAATGAAGTTATAGTTGAGGCCAATAACGTATCTCAAATCAATCCAATAATAGGAAGAGATATTTATCTTAAAAAAATTGATGGACTTTTGTTNGGGCATAATCAAGATGAAGGTTTTTTTTTAAAAGATAGGTTTGTACACCCTAAACTACAAATTACTTTTCCATTAATTAATGACTTCTATTTTGTAAATACTCCNAAGAAGATTATAGGAATAAATGATAACAAAAGTAAAATTATATATGATATTGATGAATCAAGTAATGTTGAATTAAAAACGTATGTGGTATCCTGGGCAAAAAAGTTGAGAGTAAAGTTAGGTGAGTTAGAGGCACGTACAGTAAATAATTTTGAATTTTTAACCGGTGAAGCAACAATAAATAGTGACCAAATTATATTAGTGGTCGCTAGAGATAGCGAATCCAACTACATTCATAGATTTATTTTAATTTCAAAAAAAAGTGATTACAAAATTACAAAAATAAAATTCATAGAATTAACGAGGAGCCTTAGAAAAATTGATGACAATGAGTTTTCTCCACCAAGAATCAAAGTTATAACCGCAAATTCCGATGAAAATTTTNTCAAAAAAACTATNNATTCAATGAATATTCAAAAAAAGGAGGCCAAACTTGTTTTTGAAATATTAAATAAGAATCTCGACCTTGATAATAGTTCTGGGAAAAAAATTAAAATTGTTTATTGATTTAATAATTCTTCAAGTTTTAACTTTGCCATTTTTTTTTCAAAGTTCTGAACTGCAGCGTATTCATTACTGAGTCTGTTAAGAGCAGTCAAATAAATTTGCCTCTCTGAATATGATTGTTGCTCGAGCGAGTCATCTTTTTTGTGTAAATCCCTAACCACCTCAGCTATCAACACGGGATCACCGCTATTAATATTTTTTTCATATTCCTTAGCTCTTTTTATCCACATATCTTTTTTAACNGCTGGTTTCTCACCCAGCACATCAAGTGCTTTTGAAAGTCTGTTTTTATTACTTAACTTTCTTAGTCCTGAACTTGATGCTTTGTCTNTTGGAATTCTAAGTTTCATCTTATCTTGTTTAAAATTAATCAAAATAAAATCTTGATCCAAACCATCAATATCATACTTATCAAATTTTTCTATTTCTCCAACACCGTANGATGGATAAACAACTAGATCACCAATTTCTAAATCTAAATCTTTTTTCATTATNATAGCTCCACTGAATTTTAAGAAGTGAAGGATATCACAAAAAAAGATATTTTNAAAGATTTATGTACCTTTTCCAGGATTAGGGCTGAAATGCTTCTCATATTTATTTTTGATATTCTTCCATTCATCTCNATCTTCAGGNGGCGTTCCCATTTTATTAATATTNGGCCAAGTTTCAGCATATTTTCTGTTAATTTCNATCCATTCCTTTGATGAATCATCNGAGTCATCAGTTATAGCCTCAGCAGGACACTCGGGTTCGCAAACCCCGCAGTCTATACATTCATCAGGATGTATAACCAACATATTTTCTCCTTCGTAAAAACAATCTACTGGGCAAACCTCAACGCAATCCATGTATTTACACTTAATACACTGATCTTTAACTACATAAGTCATGATAATGATATAAATCAATAATAAAATTTATTCAAGCTTTATTAAGTCAAGAATTAAGGCATGANAAGATCATTTGGATTTTTTAATAATAGACTTTCTAGAGAATTTTTCGGGTTAAATTTTCTGTTCTTCTTTCTAGAAAAACTTATCTTTTGGAATATTTCTTCAAGATATTGATAATAAATTAGGAATGGTTTGTTTTTAATTTTGAATATATAAAATCCAATCCTCTCATAAAATATTTTCNTATTGTTTGTGATTTTATCATTTTCAAGTTTATAAAATTTCTTGTTCATATAACTCAGAAGCTCACCCTCATAATAAATATTTACTAACATTTGTTTTAAATTAAAGTAGGTTTGGTTTTCATAAAATATAAAAAACCTTCCAATCTTTATTTTTTTTGTAAAGTAATCATTTTTTTCTAAGTTTTGATAATACTTTATAATTTTTTTTTTTATACAATGCCCAAAATTTTCGTAAAGATTAAAGTTTATAGCCCTAACATTTTGATTAAGACTATTTTTTAAGTTTTTATCTAAAAATAAAAGTGGAGATAATATCTTATTATAAATAATATCCTCAAGCTTCGTATTTATAACTTTGTTAAACTTGGAAAAGTAATAATCCGAAAGTATATTAATTTTTGGTTTAAACATATCTTTAGTTTTAGTTAACCTTCCAATCAGGTNGTTTTTCCAATAGATTTTTCCACTAACGTCATATTTAAATTCACTTGATTTACTCTCAACAAAATTATCAACAATCGATTTGGATAATTGGTTCAAATAGTTTTTAAGTATCTTATTTTGAAATATATAACCNGATCTCTCATACTTTAAATCAATGCGGAATCTTAATCCTTCTAAATTACCAACCTTCTCTCTACCAAACATTATGTCTTTTTTTATAACTTTGACAAGAGAGTCAGATTCCAAGATATCATCTTGTTCAACAAGTTCTTTATTCTCATCTATAAAAAGTGAAATTAATTCTGTATGCAAGCGGTTGGAAAGATTTGTCTCTATTTGTTTTACTTTCTTTTTGTAATGATCATTGTTATCTAACCAACTTTCTTTAAAAGAAATAAAGGACCATATTCTTATTTGAGATAATTTATAGTTCAACTCTGCTACCTTATTTGTTTTTTTTTCAATATCTGACAGTGAATTTTTTATAAGTTCTTCAGGTATTTTTTTATTCCTTGCTAAGTGTAAAAAAATTATTTTTAGAAAGGCTGAATGATGTTCATCAAGGTTTTTGGAATAGTCTGGTATTCCACAGACGTCCCAAAGTATCTTCAAATTTTTACTAAATTTAATTTCTTTTTTAACCTCGGAGTCTCCAATAAGTATTTTAAAATACCTCTCATCACTTGCATTTCTTTTAAGTTTAAAAAAATATTCCTCNGGTCTTTTNGATAAATTTTTAATCAATTCTTTTGGGTGTTGAAATGTNATGTTNCTATTTCTCCAATAAAAATTTTTAATTTCTNAATGATTATAATTTTCTACAAANTTTACAATTTCATCANCTATNAATTTCTGGTTACCGGTTGTTCCAAAAAAACCNTCATTCANATATCTTCCAGCTCTNCCNGCTATTTGAGCCAACTCATCGAATGTAAGCTTTCTTTTATTATGCCCATCAAANTTTACTAAGCTTGANAAGAAGANATGTTTAATATCTAAATTCATCCCAAGNCCAATAGCATCAGTTGCTACAATATAGTCAACCTTTCCATCTTCAAANATTTTAACTTGTGCATTTCTTACTTCTGGCGACAATGCTCCCATTACTATAGATACCCCNCCGTAAATTTGTTTGATTCGTGTAGCAAATTGATAAATATCTAGTTGTGAGAATGCTATGACTGCAGACCTTTTTGGTAATCGAGCAATATTTTTATATCCTGAATAAGTNAGCTTAGATAATCTATTTTTTTTTAAAATCTTAATATCTGGATAAATTTTTTTTAAAATTTTCTCTGCGCNTATCGAACCCATAAACACAGTTTCTTTNTTTCCCAAAATATTTAATANTTTATCAGTAAAAACATAACCTCTTTCAAAATCACTGGCTANTTGTATTTCATCTATTCCTACATAATCAAAAGAATAATTTTTTGGAATAGACTCNACTGTACAAAAAAAGTACTTNGCTGCTTTAGGTATNATTTTTTCTTCACCAGTTATTAATGCAACTTTTGACTCACCAACAATTCTTTTTGTATATTCATAATTTTCTCTTGCGAGTAGTCTTAATGGGAATCCAATAACTCCNTTANTACATTTGAGCATCTTTTTTATTGCAAAAAAAGTTTTTCCAGTATTTGTTGGCCCCAATATTGCTGAAATATTATTCATCAATNCTAAATTTTCTTAAGATTATTTTATTTAAGAAACATTACTAAGAACAAATGGTAAGATACCATCATTCTTAAAATAACTTATTTCTTTATCCGTATCTATTCGTGACNTAACTTTTATTAATTTTTCNTTCTGATCNGCATATAAAACTTTTATTACNTTTTCTACATTTGGTTTTGCTAAATACTGTTTCAANTCNCCAATAAAAAATAACTCTGAACCTNTTAAATTTAATTCTCCTTTTTTGACTTCATTTAGTTNTAANGGNAACACACCCATACCAACTAAATTTGACCTGTGAATTCTTTCAAAACTCTCAGCTANAACACACTTAATCCCTAANAGTTTNGTTCCTTTTGCCGCCCAATCTCTNGATGAACCTGTTCCGTATTCTTTTCCTGCAATAACAATAAGAGGGNTNTTTTCTTTTGCATATTTTTTTGCTACGTTAAATACTTCATCTTCACTTTGTGATGGAAAATGCTTAGTTANNCCCCCNCTTTGCTCAACAATTTCATTTTTTAATCTTATATTTGCAAATGTCCCTCTAACCATAACCTCATGATTNCCTCTTCTAGAACCAAAGGAATTATAATCACTTGAACTTATCTGAAGATTATTTAAATATTTTCCAGCCGAACTGTCTTCTTTAATAACCCCTGCNGGAGAAATATGATCAGTTGTAATAGAATCNCCAAGAAGCAANATAGGCCTNGCTATTATTTCTTNTTCTAAATCTGGTTTTGGAGNATCTAAAAAGGGTGGTTTTTTAATATATGAAGAGGCAATAGACCATTCAAAAGTTGAGGANCTTTCAACTTTAATTTTATCCCAATTATCATCTCCNTCAAAAATTGTCTCGTAATTTTTTTTGTACATCTCATCGTTGACGCTATTTTTGATTATTTCATCTACTTCAGATTTCGAGGGCCATAAATTTTTCATAAAAATTTTTTTTCCGTCAATTTCAGTTACAGGGTCTTTTTCTAAGTTTATATTAACGGAACCAATTAATGCAAAGATAACAACTAATGGAGGAGAAGCCAAAAAGTTTGATTTAACAAGTGGATGAATTCTTCCCTCAAAGTTCCTATTTCCAGAAATAACACTACAAACATTTAAATCTTTAGAACTTATTTCTTCATTTATTTCGTCTCTAAGTGGACCAGAATTTCCAATACAAGTAGTGCAACCATAACCTACAATGTCAAAGCCAAGTTCACTTAAAGGTTTTATTAAACCTGCATCTTCGAGATACTTACTTACAACTTTACTACCTGGGGCGAATGAGGTTTTGACCCATTTTGGTACTCTTAAGCCCAACTCAACCGCTTTTTTTGCGATCAACCCTGCCATTATCAGCACAACAGGATTTGATGTGTTTGTACAACTTGTTATTGCAGCAATACAAACAGAACCATGTCCTAAATTACTATTACTTTGTATCGCTGTCTTTTCAGAAGTCTTGAGTTCTTTTTGAAAAACTTCAGGAATTTCAGATAGATTAAACCTATCTTGTGGCCTTTTAGGACCAGCTAGTGATGGCGTTATCTCATTTAAATTAATTTCAAGAGTTTCATTATACTTAATATTTTCATAATCTTGATGCCACAGCATCTGTAATTTAGCATATTCACTTATTAGATTAATTTTTTCGGAAGTTCGTCCAGTCTCTTCCAAATATTTTATTGTTTCCTCGTCAACGGGAAATAAACCACAGGTTGCACCATACTCTGGTGCCATATTTGAGATAGTTGATCTTTCTGATAA
>NHBS01000015.1 GCA_002167825.1 Pelagibacteraceae bacterium TMED13 | reverse complement strand
TGAATAAGAATTTGCTGAGAAATGTAAGTTTTAAAATTATCAAAGGTTCAGGTGTTAATGTTAATAAGTTCTGTAGTAAAAAAGTGAAGAAGATCTATGATATAATTTTTCATTCTAGATTATTATACGATAAAGGATTTAATGAAATTGTAGAAGCATTAGAAATTCTTAGAAAAAAGAAAATATACCNTAAAACNCTAATNTTAGGGGANCCTGANAANTCAAANAGATCATCANTTGANGAGATCNATTATAATTTCAATGGCTAGAAAAAAAAAATTNTCNNTGGATNAATAAAGTTGNTAACGTAATCCCATATTTACAAAAATCAAAAATTTCTATTCTTCCATCCTACAGGGAAGGACTACCTAAATCTCTACTAGAAGCTGCTAGTTGTAAACTNCCTTTAGTAGCAACTGATGTTCCAGGTTGTAGAGANATATGTAAANATAANTTTAATGGTATACTNATTCCAAAAAAAAATTCTAAATCACTTTCAAAAGNAATTGAGAAATTATTAAAAAATGAATCCTTAATGTTAAAATATGGCGAAAATGGAAGAAAGTTGGTCAAAGAAAATTTTTCACTAAAAGTTATCTCAGATCTATTTATGAAAATCTATTTAGATAATAACTAGAAAAGTCCTTGTATTTTTCCATCATCCCCGATTCTAACTTCATATGCAGCAGGTTTCTTGGGTAAACCAGGCATAGTCATAATATCACCTGCTATCGCAACAATAAATTCAGCTCCGGCTGATAGGCGAACTTCTCTTATGTTAATTTCGTGGTCTGTTGGAGCGCACTTTTTTGAAGCATCTGTACTAAAACTATACTGAGTTTTTGCCATGCAAACGGGAAAATGATCGTAACCAATAGATGAAATTTCATTAAGCTTTTTTAACGCCTGGGGAGAAAAAGAAACATTACTAGCTCTATAAATTTCTTTTGATATAATTTCTATTTTTGTTCTTGGAGAATCTTTATCTTCATATAGAAATTTAAATTTTGCTTTATTATTTTCAACTATATTAACAACCTTTTCAGCTAAATTAGCTGCACCTTCTCCACCTTTAGCCCAGTGTTCTGCAAGGACTGCATCAACATTAAATGATTTACAAACTTCAATAACTTTTTTTATCTCATCCTCAGTATCAGTAGGGAACCTATTAAGTGCGACTACTGTAGGTAAACCAAACTTTGCTAAATTTTCTAAATGTCTAATAAGGTTGGGAAGACCATCCTCAACTGCATTTAGATTTTCTTCAGATAGCTTTTTTGGGTCAACGTTTCCGTGAAGTTTTAAGGCTCTCACTGTGGCTACAACAACAGCACAAGATGGCGATAAACCAGATTTTCTACACTTTATATTCAGAAACTTTTCTGCACCTAAATCTGCTCCAAATCCTGCCTCAGTTACAACATAATCTGCAAGTTTTAATGCTGACTTTGTAGCAATAACAGTGTTACAACCGTGAGCAATATTAGCAAACGGTCCACCGTGAATGAATGCGGGATTGTTTTCGAGTGTTTGAACTAAATTTGGTTGAAGAGCATCCTTAAGTAATACTGCCATAGCTCCGTCAGCTTTAATATCACTACAAAATATTGGTTTAAGATCCCTTGTATACCCAACTATAATTTTTCCTAGTCTTTCGGTTAAATCGTCAAAATCTTTAGACAGGCAAAGAATAGCCATGACTTCCGAGGCTACTGTTATATCAAAACCATCTTCTCTAGAAAAACCATTTGCAATTCCACCTAACGAACTAGTGATAGTTCTTAGAGCTCTATCGTTCATATCGACAACTCTTCTCCATGAGACTCTCCTAGAATCTATCTGCGGCTCCAAATTCCAATATATATGGTTATCCACCATAGCAGATAAAAGCATATGAGCTGATGTTATTGCATGAAAATCTCCTGTGAAGTGTAAGTTTATATCTTCCATTGGAACTACCTGAGCATAACCTCCTCCAGCTGCTCCACCTTTCATACCAAAACACGGACCTAGGCTTGGTTCTCTTAATGCAACCATTGCTTTTTTACCAATATGATTTAAGCCATCAGTAAGTCCAACAGATGTTGTTGTTTTTCCCTCCCCAGCAGTTGTGGGTGTCATTGCTGTAACAAGAATTANCTTTCCCTCGNGCTTACTTTCAATAGATTTAATATAANNAGANTCTAATTTTGCTTTATAATGACCGTATGGTATTAAGNTATCGCTATCTATTGAAAGTCTATCTTTGGCTAAATCATTAATTTTAAGTTTATTTGCTAACCTNGCAATTTCTAAATCTGTTTTATATTCCGTCATAATGTCTAGAATAATGCATTATATTGCTTTGATCTACAACTTTTTAAATTCCAATTTTTTAGAAGATCCTTTTTTTCTGATATTTGATTNAGATATAAATTTTGTAGAGAATAAGCCTCCATTTCTTTAAAAGCATTTTCAGTATTTTTATTTGAAGAAAACTGTAAGGCATGAATCATTTCGTGAAGAAGGATAGATTGATGACAAGGATCCTCAAGGTCACCTTTAGTTATCAATATCCCAACATTAGGATCAAAGTAAGCAACAATTGGGCATTTACCGTTACAGGCCTTTTCTTCAATAATTTTTTTCTCACTAATATTTACTGAATAATCAAATTTACTGATTTGGTAATCTGTGTTATTAGAAATCCATATTAATAATATTAAAATTAAATTTGATAAAGTCATAACCTATGCCAACGAAAGATGAAAAAGTAGCAACAGCTGAAATCCTCCTTGATCTTAACTGTATTAATTTTAGTCCAAAAAAACAATTTAAATTAACTTCTGGAAAAAAAAGCCCGGTCTACTGCGATTGTAGAAGATTAATATCTTTTCCAAAAGAAATGAAAACTCTAACTAACTTCGCAGTAAAAAAACTTAAGTCTTTTAATGACTTTAAAAAAATTTCTAACATTGCAGGCGGAGAATCTGCTGGAATTCCCTTTGCTGCTCTAATAGCATCAAAGCTTAACTTGCCAATGACTTATATACGAAAAGAAAAGAAGAAATTTGGCAAAAACTCACAAATTGAAGGTGTAATTAAACCTAAAGATAATGTAATTTTAGTAGAGGATTTAATGACAGACGGAGGAAGTAAATTAAAATTTTTTCAGGCACTTGAAAATGCTAAATGCAATACTAGAGCTCTCTTTGTAATTTTTAACTATGGCATAATAGAAAAAAAATTTGAATTTAAAAAGAAAAAAATTAGTCTTATCTCATTAACAAACTGGGATACAGTTTTAAAAGTCGCAAAGAAAAAAAAAATGATTAACAAAAAAGATATGATTGTCATTAATGAATTTCTTGCATCTATCGGAGTTAAAAATTAGATATTTTCCCTTTAAACGTTGTGCTTTTTAAAGCTAACTTACTTTTTTCAATTAAACCTGACTTGAAACCTAATCTTCCAGAAACTACTGCAAGCTTCATTGCTTCAGCCATAGTTGGCGGGTCTAATGACCTTGCAACAGATGAGTTGAGAAGAACACCATCAAAACCAAGTTCCATAATTTTAGACGCGTCACTAGGTTTACCTATTCCTGCATCAACAAAAATTAATCCACTACACATTTTTCTGATAAGCTCCAAATTATGCTCATTTCTTATTCCCAAACCAGAACCGATTGGAGAAATTAAAGGCATTACTGAGGTACATCCCTCATCTTCAAGCCTTTTACAAAGAATAGGGTCATCAGAACAATATGCAAAAACCTTAAAACCCTTTTTTATCAGTTCTTTACAAGTTTCAAAAAGTTCAATTGGATCTGGAAGTAGCATTTCTTCATCGCTTATAAGTTCAAGTTTAATCCAATTTGTTTGAAGAAGCTCTCTAGCCAATTCAGCCGTCAAGATTGCTTCTTTTTTTGTAAAACATCCAGCAGTATTAGGAAGAAATTTAAATTTTTTATTTACCTGTTTAATAAAATCGTTCTCACCAGAAATATTAAGTCTTCTAACAGCCATTGTGATGATTTCACTTTCAGATTTCTCCAAAGATTTATTTAAAATATCAATGTTGGGAAAAAGAGAGGTTCCCATAATCAATCTTGATTCAAAACTGTTACCATCTATGAATAATTTATCCATTATTTTATCCTCCAGCNAANGGAACAACAATCTCNATCCGNTCATTCTCAGATACTTTTGTCTTGTTCCATTCGGACTTTTTTATCAGAGTTTCGTTTAGTGCTACTGCAATATTCTTTGAATCNATATCTTTTTTTTCTATAAACTTCTCGATCAAACAATTTAAGTGAAATTCAGAAAGTTTATACTTGTAATTNAAACCATTGATAAAAAAATTTTTTTCAGTATTCATAACTTTAGAATAAACAAAAAAATTATAAATTAAATCTCTCAGGTGAAAAAAACTTATATTTTTTTTCTACATNATTATTACATANATAATCAGCTAAAATCTTAGAGCTAATTGGAGATAANAGTATGCCATGTCTATAGTGTCCAAAATTACATAATATATTTTTNGAAATTGAATCTANAGGNCCTATAACTGGATAGCCGTCAATCATTGATGGCCTTAAACCTGCTGTAAACTTTTTAAACTCTATATTTTCAACATTAGGGAAACATTCCCATAATGACTTAGCTAAAAAATATACCTCATCAAGATTTACTGTNCTTTCAAAACCNTTTTCTTCTTCAGTTGCTCCAACTGCTAGTATATTATTCGCTCTTTGAGCAATATAAATATTCCNAAACCATAAATTATTGTTNAAATNTATATTCTTNGATTTTAATAACATTGATATACCCTTGAGAGGACGNAATGGTAATTCTATTCCAAAAGAATTTTGAATTAGCTTNCCACTCCANGCACCACAACATATTANAATTTTTTCTGCTTTAAATTTTNGTTTTTCTATGGAAAGCAAACCATTAGAAAATNNAATTTTTTTTATANATTTTNTTTTGATTATTTTACCTTTTTTTTTTGTAATCTCNTCAATNAAAAATTTCATTAACAATCTAGGNTTAACTTGATTTTGATCTTTACAAAAAAGNGAACTATAGATATTTGAATTNAGAGATGGCTCTAANNTCAATGTTTCGTCAGGTGAAAGNATTTTTGACTCAAAGTTTAATTNTTCAAAGAATTTTTTTTTAAAAATAATTCTTTCATGATCATCGTTATTCATTGAAATTAGCAAAGAGGAGTTATCTTTTAATTCTAACATTTTTGATANATTATTTTTTTTNTGAATATCAGCCCAAATTTTCTTTGAGNTAATCATTAATTCTAGCAACTTATTTTCCATAGGTTTTGATTCGATTNCCGGAGCNAACATTCCNACTGATGCANTAGATGCAGTCGCCNTNGAATCAAAATCTAGCAATGTNACATTAAGGCCACGCTTTATTAATTCATAGGCTGAAAATAAACCAATTATTCCTGTACCAATTACAATAATCATGATAAATCATTAATCTTTTTATTTANAAATCTTATTCTTATATTATATCAAAATTGTGACTATATCAGATTTAAAAAATAAACTCTCAGACCTAGCATTTAAGGTNACTCAAATGAAAGAGACAGAACCACCTTTTTCNGGTNANTACAANGATCTGTATNCTNAGGGNAAGTATATNTGTGTTTGCTGTAGTCTTCCGTTATTCAGCTCAAAAAATAAATTTAATTCAAAGAGCGGTTGGCCAAGTTTCTATCAACCTATAAATGAAGATTGTCTNAAATANATNGAGGATAATNCNCANAACATGNTNAGAGTTGAAGTTTGTTGTAAAAAATGTAATTCTCATCTAGGNCATGTTTTTGACGATGGNCCTANACCTACTTTTAAAAGATACTGTATTAATTCTGTATCAATGAGGTTTGTTGAAGATGAATAAATATTATAATTATTTTGAGGAAAAACTAAATTTACTCAAAAAAGANGGAAATTATAGNGTTTTTGCTGATTTAGAAAAGTTAGCTAATAACTTTCCAAANGCTTTNAACTATAAAANAGATAAAGTTTCAGAAGTAACGGTATGGTGNAGTAATGACTATTTGGGAATGAGTCAAAATAGGATTGTACTAGATAGCATGATTGAGGCNTTGAATAAAGTTGGAGCTGGNTCNGGAGGAACAAGNAATATTTCAGGAACCAANCACTATCATGTGCTATTAGAAAGAGANTTNTGTTATCTTCATCANAAAGAGTCAGCACTGCTATTTAATTCAGGATATCTTGCAAACCAGGCAACACTTTCNACCCTCGGAAAACAATTACCAAATTGTGCTTTTTTTTCTGATGAAAAAAATCATGCNTCNATGATTCAAGGAATTAAGAATGCAAATACTAAAAAAATTATTTTTAAACATAATNATCTNAAAGATTTGGAAGAAAAACTTAAAATAAATTCTGANTTTCCCAATAAAATNATAGTATTNGANTCNGTTTATTCAATGGATGGTGANTTTTCACCAATAAAGGAGATTTGTGANTTAGCAAAAAANTATGGAGCTTTAACATTTTTAGATGAGGTNCANGCTGTNGGAATTTATGGGGAAAGAGGTGCAGGAGTCGCAGAGAGAGATAAAGTCATGGNTCAAATTGATATTATCCAAGGAACTTTGGCAAAATCCTTTGGAGTGATTGGAGGTTATGTGAGTGGTAAAAAATCTATCATTGACTTTATAAGAAGCTTTGCCTCAGGATTTATATTTACGACTTCTTTACCACCATGTATTGCAGCAGGTGCCTACACCTCAATTAGACATCTAAAGTTTTCTAATAAGGAAAAGAATTTGATGATCAAAAATATAAATAACTTAAAAATTCAGTTAAAGAATAAGTGTATACCATTCATACAAAATGAAAGTCATATAATACCTGTAATCATTGGAGATCCAAAGTTATGTAAAAAAGCAAGTGAACTGCTTTTGGACGATTTTGGAATATATGTACAGCCAATCAATTATCCAACCGTCCCAAGAGGAACAGAGAGGCTTAGGATAACAGCCTCACCACTTCACACTAAAAAAATGATCAAAGAACTAGCCAATGCATTGGATGAAGTTTTTAAAATACTAAAAATCAAAATCGCTGCCTAACTAAGGGGATAATTTCTTTTTCAACCATTTTCCACTTCTTTTATAATAAAATTCTCTTTCATGAATCCTGTAATTACCGCTTGTCCAGAATTCAAAATTTTTTGGTTCTATGAATATACCTCTCCAGTAACTAGGTCTTGGAACTTTAGAGTTACTATATTTTTTCTCATAAAATAAAATTTTTTTTTTTTAAATAACTACTATTAGGTATTTCCGAAGATTGGTTAGAGGCCCATGCGCCTATTTGGCTGCCTCGAGGCCTTTTAGAAAAATAATTATCAGAATCTTTTTCACTTACAAGTTTACCCTTACCGTTGATCCTAACTTGTCTATTAATTGATTCCCAATAAAAACACATAGATAGATTTGGATTTTTTTGGAAACTCCGTCCTTTTAAGCTATTCAGATTTGTGAAGAAAATAAAACCACCAGGTTTTATATATTTAAGTAAAACCATTCTTATGTTTGGTGAATTATTTAGAACCGTACCTAAAGCAAAAGCAGTTGGATCTATTGATTTATCTTTTTTTGCAAGATTAAACCAGTTTTTAAATTTATTAAAAGGATTCATTATTTCTTTTTTATTAGAAATGTAATATAAAATTATTAATAAATTAAATACAAGGTTTTTTTATGAATTCAATTCTTAACTTAAAAGGAAAAAAAGGAATCATATTTGGNATTGCTAANGACAAATCAATTGCATGGGGNATAGCAGAAAAATTGAGCGAATGTGGNGCNGAGTTAGCCTTTTCTTATGTTAATGATTCAATNAAAAAAAGAGTGATACCTCTTGCTAATAAATGTAANTCTCAAATGGTTTTTGAATGTGACGTCAAAGTCGATAANAGTATNGATCACTTTTTTGAAAAAATTAANACGGTATGGCAGGAAATTGATTTCATAGTTCACTCTGTTGCTTTCTCNGATAAAGATGAGCTCAAAGGTGAATATGTTGAAACCTCTAGAGAAAATTTTCTAAANACTCTCGATATTTCTTGCTATTCTTTNACNGCTNTTTGCCAAAGAGCTAAACCGTTTTTTAAAAATAGTGGTAAANTTCTTACCTTATCATATTTAGGNGCTGAAAGAGTNATGCCGCATTANAATGTTATGGGAATTGCAAAATCCGCNTTGGAGACAAGTGTAAAATATTTAGCTGCNGATTTGGGTAAATATAACATAAGGGTAAANGCAATTTCAGCCGGACCAATAAAAACGTTAGCAGCGTCNGGTATNTCAGATTTCAGATATATTTTAAAATGGAATGAATATAATTCTCCTATGAGNAGAGGAACAAATATAGATGAAGTTGGACTAAACTCTNTTTATTTGTTATCTGATATGTCATCAGGAGTTACAGGNGAAGTTGTTCATGTAGATTGTGGTTANCANGTAGTTGGAATGAAAGCTGTTGATGCACCNGANATTTCTGTGGAAAATAAAGAAGAATGACCGGGAGTAGCATTGGTAAANTTTTTAAAGTTACAACATGGGGNGAAAGTCATGGTGAAGCGCTAGGCTGNGTAATTGAGGGTGTTCCACCAAACTTGTNTNTAGATGAAAAGNATATNCAGAAGGATTTAGATAGAAGNAAACCTGGTCAATCAAAATTTACCACTCAAAGAAAAGAAGACGATAAAGTTAAAATTTTATCTGGNGTTTTTAACGGAAAGACAACAGGAACACCAATTTCATTNCTAATTTATAACCAAGATCAAAAATCTAAAGATTATGACGATATAAAAAANAAATTTAGGCCTGGACATGCTGACATAACATATCAACTTAAATACGGAATAAGAGATTACAGAGGTGGCGGTCGAGCGTCTGCNAGAGAAACCTCAATGAGNGTCGCTGCAGGAGCNGTNGCAAAGAAGATATTAGGTTCAAAGATTAAAATTAGAGGAGCACTTATTCAAATTGGTAATAAAAAGATTAATGAGCTAAATTGGGATTGGAACCAGGTATCAAAAAATAATTTTTTTTCACCTGATAAGGACGTTGTCCAGAAATGGGAAAACTATCTCAATAAAATAAGGAAATCTGGATCATCGATTGGAGCTATCATTCAAGTCTGTGCCTCTGGAGTTCCTGCTGGTTTAGGGGAACCAGTTTTTGATAAAATTGATGCATTAATTGGGCATGCTATAATGAGTATCCCAGCTGTTAAGGGCTTTGAAATTGGAAAGGGTTTTGAAAGTGCAGTGTTGACTGGGGAACAGAACGCTGATGAAATCTTTTATAAAAATAAAAAAATTTCTTTTAGGTCTAATAATGCTGGAGGGACTCTTGGAGGTATAACTTCAGGTCAAGATATTATTGTTAAATTTGCTGTAAAACCTACAAGTTCAATTCTAAAGAAAAGGGAAACTATTGATACTAATAAAAAACAAACTACAATTGTAACAAAGGGTAGACATGACCCTTGTGTTGGGATTAGAGCTGTTCCAATTGGTGAGGCTATGGTATCGATAGTATTAGCTGATATGCTGCTAGTAAATAAAATCTACTAAATCTATTTACTTACAAAAATAAAATACTCCTTATTCCCTTTTTGACCTTTAATTATACTTTCACACATCTCTATTTTAACATCATGAAAATTTTTTAAAAACCACTCTTTTATTTCATTACAAACTCTGTCATGAATTTTTGGATCTTTGATAATACCCCCTCTTCCAACATCTTCACGTCTAGCTTCAAATTGAGGTTTGATTAATGATACAATTATAAATTTTGTATTTAAAAAATTTTTTATATGCAAAAAAAAGTTTCTTATTGAAATAAAACTTACATCACAAACTACAATGTCAATAGGAACAGGTATATGAGATTCTGTAATATTTTTAATATTCATTCTTTCAAATAATGTTATTTTTTTTGAGTTTCTTAGTTTCCAATCAAATTGGCCGTAGCCAACATCAACAGAAAAAATATGTTCAGCATCTCTGCTGAGCAAAACCTCAGTAAAACCTCCAGTGGAACAACCAATATCAAGACAAATCTTATTAGAAACATCTANATTAAATTTTTCTAAGGCACTTTGTAATTTTATACCACCTCTTGATACCCAACTTTTTTCATCTTTTTTATACCGAATAACTGAATTTATTTTTATAATTTTACCTGGCTTTTCAATTTTTTTTTCATTTACAAATACCTTTCCAGACATTATCAGGCTAATAGCTTTATTCCTCGAATTTACAATTTCAAGTTCAGTTATAATTTGATCCAATCTTTTGTTTGATAATTTTTCAGTGATTATAATTTTTTCAAACACATTTACTTATTTCTGGAGATTATATAGTCAGTAATTAAAATCAATCTTGATGCTTTATTCCCAAAAGGTTTAAGGAGTGCCTTAGCACTGTCTATTAAGGTAATACATTTTTTTTTTGCATCCTTACTACCTAATGTAGAAATGAAAGTTTCTTTTCCTCTAGTTTTATCTTTATTAGTTTTTTTCCCAATCTGTTTTTCGTCACCTTCNATATCTAGTAAGTCATCCTTAATTTGAAATGCTAGACCAAGATATTCTGAATATTTTCTAAAAATTTTAATTGAATTACTTTTAGTAAGAATTGAGCCAGCNATACAAGAGAACTTAAATAACTCCCCAGTTTTCANTTTTTGTAGTAATTTTATTTCTTCNAGATTTAGTTTTCTTTTCTCGGCNACTAAATCTAACATTTGACCACCAACCATNCCATTAATCCCTGANGAATTTGCTAGTTCTNTTATCAAGTNACANCTAACCTNTGGATCAGAGTGTGTTTTTTTATCAGATAATATTTGGAACGCAAGTGTTTGNAAAGCNTCACCAACAAGAATTGCNGTNGCATCATCAAATTTTTTGTGACAGGTAGGATGGCCTCTTCTAAGATCGTCGTTATCCATNGCTGGAAGGTCATCATGAACGAGTGAATAACAATGAATTAACTCAATAGCAATTGCAGTTCTTAAACTTTTTGATTTACCTAAACCTAAAATTTTTGAAATTTCAACTAAAAGTAAAGGACGGAGTCTTTTACCTCCTACATTAATTACATATAAAATCGCNTCATATAATCTTTTTGAAAAGTAATTGTTTTTCGGAATTAATTTTAAAAATCTTTCATCAAAGTCATTTGAAAATTCTTTAATATAATTCTCAATTTCAACTTTATTTAGCATCTTCAGATTTTTTACCAACGACCTTTTTTATTTTCATTTCAGCATTCTGAAGTTTTTGATCGCAATGATTCTTTAACAACATTCCTTTTTCGTAGAGACTTATTGAAGTTTCAAGACTAACCTCACCATTTTCGAAATTTTCTAAAATTTTGTTAAGTTCGGCGAATGCTTCCTCAAAACTCATATCATCAATTTTTTTTTCCATAATTTTTNTTTAAATTTTCATNAACTTGAAATAAATAAATTCTTTTTCACTTTTTTTCTTTATTAGTTTAATTCTTATNGATTTACATAAGTTATTAATATCATTTTCCGACTTTGGATCATCACANTTTGCATTTATTATATCTCCAATTTTTATTTCTTTGAACTTTTTTGATATTTTAAGCACAGGTAATGGACATTTTAGNCCAANTAAATTCAAATTATACTCNANTTTTCCCATANTNTTCAATAAAAAATTAATGATACAAAATTTAAAAAAAAATCAAATATGTTTGATAATAATTTTTTCTTAACTAGAATAAATTTAAATTACTTTGGAAAATAAAATATGTTAAAATTAATCAGATTATTTGCTCTATCAGTAATAATTAACCTATTCTTTTCAGAATTTTTAATTGCCGATGAATTAAAAAAACTACGTATTGGTTCGCTTCAATATGGAAGTGTAAACTGGGAATTAAAACTTATTAAAGACCTGCAGCTCGATAATAAAAGCAACTTTGATTTAGAGATAGTCGAGTTAGCAAGTAAAAATGCAGCTGCTGTAGCACTTCAGGGTGGTGCGGTAGATATGATAGTAACCGATTGGTTTTGGGTATCAAGACAAAGAAGTGAAGGAAGAAAATTTTCTTTCGTTCCTCATTCGATGGCAGCTGGAGGGTTAATAGTTCATGATGAATCAGGAATAAACAACTTATCTGATTTAAAAGGAAAAAAAATTGGTATAGCTGGTGGACAAGTTGATAAAAGTTGGCTTATTTTAAGAACGTATTACAAGAAAGTATTTAATGAAGACCTAAGGAAAGACTCTAGACAGATTTTTGGAGCCCCTCCCCTTTTGAATAAAAAAATCAAGCAAAAAAGCTTTGACGCAATCCTTACTTATTGGCCTTATCAAGCAAAATTAATGACTGATGATAACTTTTCAAAAGTTATTAGTATTACAGACATAATCGCAAAATTAGATATACCTCCTGGAGTTCCAGTTATTGGCTGGGTTTTCAAAGATAATTGGGCAACATCCAATGAAAAAATTTTAAAAGATTTTCTATCTGTATCAAAAAAGTCTAAAGAATTAATGCTTGAATCCGATGATATATGGCAAAAAGTTAGGCCTTATATGAATGCTGATAACGATAAACTTTATCTTAATCTTAGAGAAGCCTACAGAGAGGGAATACCAGGTAAAGATTTTTCTGAAGAACAAATTCAAGGATCTACAAAATTATATTCTATTTTATCNGAAATNGGGGGGAANGAACTNGTTGGGAAGGCTACAAGCCTCTCACCTGGGACATTTTGGAGTAAATAGANATGAATGTNANNTTTTCNAGTGCATTCTTAAGAATNGCCTCCATANGTATTTTTTTTCTGANTTGGGAATTATCNAGCNGATTNTTAGAGGTTGACTTGCTCCCTGGACCAGANAATGTCTTTGAAAAAATTATTGAAGAATTTGAAAGTAACGAGTTATTTTTTCANACTTTGATTACTCTCAAAAGAGTNTTTATTTCCTTCATCATCGCTATGTTTATAGGATCTTTTTTTGGAATTTTTATGGGAAGAAGAGAAAAGCTTAATGTTTTTCTTGATGATTGGTTGGTTCTGGGCTTAAACGTTCCTGCTCTGGTAATTATAATTCTAAGTTATGTATGGTTTGGACTAAATGAGGTTGCAGCAATTCTTGCAGTATCCTTAAATAAAATTCCTATGGTAGCGGTTATTATGAGAGAAGGAGCAAGGTCTCTTGAAAAGGATTATATTGATGTTGGGAAGTTTTATAAAATTCCAAAAAAAAAAATTTTTTATGAAAATTCTTTTACCACAACTCTATCCTTACATACTTTCATCAGCAAGGTCAGGTTTGTCATTAATTTGGAAGATTGTGCTTGTTGTTGAACTTCTAGGTAGAAGCGATGGGGTAGGTTTTAAACTATATGGTTTTTTTCAATTTTTTGATATAGCTGGAATTCTTGCTTATACTCTGGTATTTGTTCTTTTGATAATTTTTGTTGAATTTATAATAGTTAGACCATTTGAAAAAAGAATTTCAATGTGGAAATAATCATGAGTTTCAAAATTAACATTAAAAGTAAGTCATTTACAAACAAGCACGACAAAGTAAAAGTAGAAGTGCTTAAAAATGTTAATCTTGAAATAAAATCAAAAGAATTTGTTTGTATTGTAGGTCCTTCGGGTTGTGGAAAAACAACTTTAATGAATATAATTGGTGGCCTAATTCCTTATAATGATAATGAAGAAATTAAAACNACAAATAATTCAATTAAAGAAGATTCCTTTGGTTACGTATTTCAAACTTCAAGGCTTCTTCCATGGCTTACTGTAAAAGAAAACATCGAACTGGTTTGTAAAAGTAATAAAAATCTAGATAAGGATATTAATCATTTATTGAGTGAATTTGATTTGTTAGAATTTTCAAATTATTATCCAAAGGCAATTTCTGGAGGCATGCGAAGGAGAGTATCTTTGGTGCGAGCACTAATTAATAATCCTGAAGTTTTATTGATGGATGAACCATTTGTATCTCTTGATCAACCAACTGCTGAGAATCTTTATAAAGTTTTAATTGAATACTGGAAAAAAAAACCAATAATGGTTATTTTCATCACACATAACTTAAAGGAAGCCTTGTTGTTAAGTGATAGGATACTTTTTTTTTCTAAAAGACCAGCAACGATTGTTTATGACTATAAGGTGAAATCAAAAAGGGGTAATCTTAAAATGGATAATAAAGACATACAAAAAGAATATGAAAGTCTTAATAAAAAATTTCCTTCAATTTTAAAAGGGTTGGTTTAGTATAATGGAATTAGTCTTAAATTATTTTGATAAAGGCGGAATAGTTTTTTTTGCGCTTGGTTTATTATCGGTTTTTTCAATTACGATAATAGTCTACAAATTTCTAGATATATACTTTTTTAATGACTTAAATCTGAAGAAATTCATCGAAGATTCTGATAAAATTAGTTCTTTAGAAGAAATAGAAAGTTTAATCACTGATAGTAGAAATAAAAAAAAAATCATTTTGAATGANATCAAATATTTTCTTGACGAAATTATTGAAAGTCCAAAAAAAGATGATGAAGTCTATTTCTATCTAAACAAAAAGTTTAAGAAAATTCAATTTCTTATGCCAACATTAGAAATTATTTCTCAAGTAAGTCCACTGATTGGGCTTTTAGGGACAGTCATTGGGATGATCGATTCTTTTAATGAATTAGAGTTAGGTGGAAGTCTAGTGGATCCTTCAATTCTTGCAGGTGGTATTTGGACAGCCCTTTTAACCACAGCAATGGGTCTGTTGGTNGCTATCCCCGCATTAGTTTCACACTATTTTTTTGAAAAAAAAATTAATAGTCTTTATGAATTTTATTATTTTTTCTTAATAAAAATTTCAAATAGAGGTTAGTTATGCAAAAAATTAAGACTGTTAAAAAGAATAAGATTAATATAATTCCTTTGATAGATATAATTTTTTTAATGTTAGTTTTTTTTATGCTTGCTACAAATTTTAATAAAGACAAACAAATAAGCTTNTCATCNAATATGNCTAAAGAAACTATTAAAAAAGAAAACTCTGATTCAATTCTAGTCATAAAAATTAAAAATGATAGTTATGAAGTTTCAGATAAAAATATTTCTCTTGATGAAATTGAAAAAAATTATTTNGCACAATGGGATTCTGTTAATTTTAAAAAAATTGTTATTTTGAATGATAATAAGTCTGAATTTCAATTCTTAATTACAATCTTAGATCTAATAAAAAAATATAAAATTGAAAATGTTAATTTCTCGAACGAACCAAAATAGAAAATTTAAAAAGAATATCAGTGATTCAATAGATTTAATTCCAATGATAAATCTNATATTTCTGTTGTTAATTTTTTTTATGTTAACCGGTGTAATTAAAAAAAAAGAAATATTGGANNTAAAACGTGCTGAATCTANTCATGGGATTGAATCAAAANNCTTAAAAGATGAGCTTTTGTTGAGCTTGAACCNAGATGGAAANATTTATTTAAATAATATACCCACTGAGTTAGAGGNNTTAGAAAGAAGTATTGATTCTACAAGCTCCAAATTGGTTATAGATGTTGATAAAAGAGTAAAAATTTTAGAATTTAATGAATTACTAGATAAGATCAAAGAGCTTGACCAAAAGAAAGTTTTCATAAAGGTNGTTGAATCAAATGATGGTATTTAGTCCTAAGGCTTTCATTTCAATTGTTATATCTATCNTTATTCATATTATATTTATCATGAAAATTTTTAATGATGAAANTAAAGANCAGGAAATTTATGTTTTAAACCTAAGTAGTTATCAACAAGTGCAGTTTGAAAAACAAAAAACTTTTCCAAAAGAAATAGAAAAAGAACCTAAAGTAGAAAAAAAAATAGAAAAAAAAGTAGAAAAAAAATTGGAGAAAGTAGAAAAAAAAATAGAGAAAGTAGAAAAAAAACTAGCTATCCAACCAATTGAAAAAATTATCAAACAAAACGAAATTGACGATAATAAAATTCTAGAAAAGAAAAGAAAAGAAAACTTTGNACCTNAAAAGCAAGTAACAAANGTTGTTAAACAATCAAGTCAGCTNAAGAACATTAAAAATAAAATTCTTATTGATAAAATTCTAGGTGAATATTTAAAAAAAATTTCAATTCAGATAAATAGAATAGCAACACAATCATACCCTTTACAATCAATTAAAAGGCGTGAGCAAGGNACGATAANAATAATAATAACACTTAACGAAAATGGTGAGGTTTTAGAACTTTTTTTTGAAAACAAAAAGCCCAAAAGGCTTTATAAAGCAACAAAAAAAATCATTGAATCNTTTACGTTTCCTANACCNTCAAANGAGATTNTGACTGCTAATAATACACTNAGGGTTAANATNCCTGTAAATTTTATTCTNAAGTNATGTTGTTTTTTTGCAACANNTTTNNCTGTTTTTANCNTAANNGAGCACAATTCANTTTTAAAACAAACNATTTANGTTANTATNANATTTAATATTAACTAAAAGGGAAGGAAATTTTTATGAAATTTTCNAAAAAAATAGCNNTTGCTGCAGTTCCTGCGGTAATGGCNTTAGCTTCCACAAATGTTGANTCNAANATTCTTTTAATGAGTCAAGAAGGTTGGGAAGTTTCTTTTGATGGTGCAGCNAATGCATTCGTCATGCAGAATAGTGGCACAAATGCGCCTACTACTTCTGGTGGTACTGCGGTTACTTTCGACGGTACCGCTGGTGTTATTAACGCTACTAACACAGAAACTAGTATTGTTACAGGTCTTTTACCAAATGTCTGGGGTATGACTCTTAAAGCTCCAACAGCAAATGGTTTAGATGTTTCAGCAAGGCTTGGACTGTATACTCACATGAATGGTGGTGAAAACGCACTTGGTAACGGTCAAATCAATATTCGTGAAACAAGTGGTTCAGTAGCTGGTTCATTTGGTACGGTTTTAATTGGTCGTAGTCTTGGTATTCACCAAAGTAATGCAATCTTAAATGATATGCTTCTATTTGGTGTTGGTGCCGGAGCTAGTGCAGGTAACAGTAACACTACTTTAGGTAGAATTGGTGTAGGTTACCTTTACACAGATTTCCAACCACAGATATCTTGGACCCTTCCAGAGCTTGGAATGGGATTTGGTGCAAAAGTTGGTATATTTGATCCAAAAGATGTTGCTGCTGATACTGCTGCCAACAGTGCAACGGAAAAGTCAGCTCCAAGAGTAGAAGCGCAAATCACTTGGAATGGTGATGTACTGCAAACTGGTATTGGCATGAATCTATGGGTTGATGGTACATACCAACGCACAAGTAGAACTACTGCTGAAACTATATCTAGAGCAGCAGCAGCTGGTACAGATATAGAACACGATTCAGTTGACTCAGCTGGTGTAGGTTTTGGTACAAAACTTTCTTATGATGGTTTTTCACTAGTAGCTACTGGATTCTATGCTTCTGGTCTCGGTATGAGAGGTCAACACTCTGTTCTACCAATAATGCAAACTAATGGAGCCACGGTACCTGCATCAACTGGTGCATTAGATGATGATGGTAAAGAAAGAAAATCTTACGGTGGATATATCCAAGGTACATTTGATTTCGGTCAAGGTACTTCAGTAGGTTATTCTTATGGTGGTAACTACATGACAATGACAGGAAGTGATATGAACAACCTGGGAACTACTAATGCCAACACTATGCACTCTGGTATGATTTGGCACAATGTAACTGATAACTTCAGAGTTATTGCTGAAGGTGGTTACACTGAAAAATCATGGTATCTTGCTGATGATAATCAAGAAGATACATTCGGTGGAGTTGGTGCATTCTTCTTCTGGTAGAATCCTAAACTTCATTTAAAAAAAAGGGAGAGTACTCGCTTGTACTCTCCCTTTTTTTCTGTTAAAAATTAAAAATGACTTCCTCAAAAATAAAAAACATTTTTAATATCCAACTACCTTTTATTCTTTTGTTCATATGTAGTTGCTCTTCACTTAATTTATTTGAAGATAACAAATTTTACTACAAAAGCGGATATCAAAGGGTTCAACTTCACAGTGAAAATAATAATGTTAGGAATATTCACCCAGTAAAAATTGATCCCCTTAGAGTTGAAGGTGCTCTCAAATTAATATTAACAAAATATGGTCCAAGGGCTGAATCACTTTTTCAGGATAATAAAATATTACCCTATTCAATAGCTATTAGTGAGGCTCTAGAAGAAGCCAAACCAAATCAGGATGTTGTATTTACTCTAGAAGGTTGGTACAAAAAAAAATCTTTATCAGATAATTTAGTAACATCAGGAAGGTTATTTTATAACAAAAATGGTTTAAACATAATTTTTGGTTCCGTTATGAGGAAAGGAAGCATATCAGAGACAGATCCATTGTTAGCATCTGGGATAAACCCAGATTTAAAAAGAAACCCTTACGCACCAGGATCCAGGTATCAAACTTTTAAAAGTAAATACACACTTACAACAATACCAAATTCTGGAGCTTTTAGACCTAAGGAAGCAAGAGGAAGAGTGGATTGGTTAGTTTTTACACCAAAGGCATTAAGAGCTAGAAGTGATTTAAGTTTTGATCAAAAAAAGTTGTCTTCCGCTGCAAATTTTCAGGTTCAAGGCTTAAGAAATGAATTAGATACTCTAAAAAAAGAACTCAGAAATATAAGACAAGGTCAATATAATAATTACAATCCAGGTTATGGTAATTATATGCCTAATNGGCAACAATANAATGTTCCGCCGCCGCCATATGGGTATTATCCAAATCCAAATTATCAATACCCTACTCAGCGAAACTCTCAAGTTAATCGACAGATACCCAATAATGATAGGCAAATTTCATTAAAATCTCTCGAAAGCATGAGACAAAGAGGTTTGATAAGTGAAGAAACGTACATAAGAAAAGTTCAGGAACTTGGATATTAATTAAAATTCTATTTCCATATTCCATAACAAAACATGATCTGATGATGCATTCGTTAACCCATGTAAATAACCAATAGATAATTCATACTCAAAGTCTTTGAATTCAAACTCCTTATCCAATTGAAAACCATAAAGATGTTTCTGATTAGTGTAAGTATTAAACTTTGTTAAGTACCCGAAGTCACTGAAGCCAACAACTCCAAAATCGAAACCTAAACCTAACGGGTCGTTTAACATTAACCTATTGCTTAAGTCAAATTTGGTTGAACCTTTGGCTAATTTTCCAACTTCTTTCTCAAAAATAATGTTTGTTATAAAACTCAAATAATTATTTTTAAACTCATTTAAGTATTTATACTCAATTTCATCTGCAGANTCACCTTCACTAACAAAATTATATGAGAAATAAAACGCTCCTGCAAAATTTTCATAATCAAAAACTTGGATTTGATTCTGAAACTCAGTTTTTTCCCAGTCTAACGGAGTNTCNGNTTTGTCTGNAACATGAAANTCTAACTCTGATTGCCAGAAACCTGTCCATGAATATTCTGTTTCAAAAACATGATGATGTGATTTATTAAATTCATTTCTATCATCTATATTGTGATGTCCTCTCCACTCNANAGANTGCCTTCCTTNTTCAACNTCNGGACTATAAATTTTGTGATGACCTAATNCACTTGTAAAAATACANGATGATAAAAAAGAGGCTAAGAAATANTTTCTATTCATTTTTTAGATCTTCATCTAATATCGTCATATGAAATTGATAAGCTTTTTCATTCTCATCAATTTCTTCATAAATNAGACCTAAAAACTCATCNTTTATATATATCTCAAAAGAATCNNTAATATTTTTACGTTTTTTNACTACAAAATGTTNAGTTTTAAATAAATTATTAANATAATTTTGAATTTTTTGTAATTTTATATCNTCCATTTTAAATAGAAATAAATTATTTTATGTTTATTATCATCNTAGATAAATATTGAGGATATAATACATTGAACAGATTAAATGTCCAGTTAACAACATATATTGGNTTGNTTCCATTTTACTTNCCANTAATTTATTCNTNTATTTCAAGNGATATNNNATTAANNGAAATTTTNANTGAAGTATCAATTATTTATGGGGNAATGATCTCCTCATTTATTTCAGGAATGCAATGGCAANANATTANTTCNAATAATAAANAANATACAATTTTTCCAATAATACCATTTTCATTAGCTTGGCTTCATTTCCTNGATTTATTNATTTTTTTTNAAGAAATGATTATTATAATTGCCTTAATACTTAACCTTTTNATTGACTTNTTAATATNNAATNAAAAAAGAGANTCCTGGTTTAAAAAAATGAGGNTNATTGCAACATTCNTAGCTTGCTNGTCTTTCNTCATAAATTTTTTANTAGTATAATCAACTATTTATANNATTTTAATTTNTTTTTTCTTGAATTAATTTGTAATATNAGTCAACCTTACTCNCAAGATGGGGAGGTATTTTTTGGGGCTTAATGCNANTNTGCCCTACATCTACCCGNAGTTAAACAAACCCTCTGCTNTTNANNGTNATGTTNTNAGNAGAATATTAACAATAACGAAAGGATAGACATATGGATTATATGCTTAAACCCGAAGACTTTGTNGGNGTTACTTTTTGGATNATTTCNGTTTCNATGGTAGCATCTACAGCGTTTTTTTTCCTAGAAGCTCAAAGTGTCAGTAAACATTGGCANACNTCTGTAAGAGTGGCNGGACTAGTTACATTNATTGCTGCNGTNCACTANTATTANATGAGAGANGTATGGGTTTCAACNGGTGAATCTCCTACTGTATANAGATATATTGATTGGTTACTTACTGTTCCNCTTCAGATGATAGAATTTTANCTAATTCTAGCAGCTGTNGGNGCAGCNACNGCTGGNATNTTCTGGAGACTATTAATTGGTACNTTAATAATGCTNGTNGGTGGATTCCTNGGAGAAGCTGGATANATGAANGCAACNGTTGGTTTNGTCATNGGNATGGCTGGNTGGATTTANATTCTTTATGAAGTNTTTGCTGGAGANGCNGCNCAAGCTAGTGCATCTAGTAATTCTGAAGGTATGAAATCGGCTTTTAANGCTNTAAAATGGATTGTTTCAATTGGATGGTCGATNTACCCAATTGGTTACTTCNTAGGTTANCTATCTGGAGGNGGAGCNGATGCTTCTACTCTTAANTGGGTNTACAACCTAGCCGATTATGTAAANAAAATAGCATTTGGTGTTATAATTTGGGCTGCTGCAAAAGCNGANACTTCCAAAGCTTAATAATAATGCTNAATAAAATTAAAAAGGGAAACAAANNNTGTTTCCCTTTTTTNTCAAATGAAAAAAATTTCTACTAAANATANATCAAATNCNANAATTAGNGATTTTCTTTCATNNTCTCAATGGANAGANCTCAATTCNTANAACAAAAANTTAGATCTTAGNTTTTTTGAAAANTCAGANTTTGATANAGATATAAANNAAATTGAAAANCAAATGTTTGANNTTTTATATGATGATTCATGGATGGGTCANTGTGCAAAATATCANTTAGAATCTGGTGGTAAAAGATTTAGGGTAATACTTGCACTAATTGCATCAAAAATGTTTGGATTAAGTAAAGATATTTCAAAATCAATTGCTATATGCTGTGAATTTATCCATAATGCATCTTTAATTCATGATGATCTTCAAGACAGAGATTTGCTCAGAAGAGGACTTCCAACAATCTGGAACAGATTTGGAGATCACACTGCAATAAACCTTGGAGACTTTTTTATTGCTAGCTCTTATGAGGTTTTATCAAAAACCAAATCTATTCCTGAACTCAAATGTAAAGCAATTGAGGAGTTAGGGAATACTATAAAACAAACCGTAAAGGGACAATCTGTAGAAATTTTAAGTAGATCTGATTTTCATCTTAAAATTCAGGATTACGAAACAACTTCAAGAGCAAAAACGGGTGGCTTAATTTCTTTACCAATAAAACTAGCTTCAATATTTTCTGGTAAAAAAAAGGTAGACGATTATTTTAAACCTCTTTATGAAACTGGAGTAGCATATCAGATACAAGATGACCTCTCTGATTTTCTAGGTATCAAGGATAGAGGACTACCAGGTAGAGATCTTAAAGAGGGAAAAATGAATGTATTAATCATGCATTATATCGATTCTGCATCAGAGGGTGAAAAATTTGTGTTACAAAAGTTTCTAAAGAAAAGATACGATTCTATATCTGAGGATGAAATTTCGTTTTGGTTAACAAAAATTAAAAATAAAGGTGCACTTGAAAAATCGCTTACATACTTATTCGACGTTTCTAAAAGGTCAATCGACCAAGCTTCAAAAAATAATAATGATCTGCAAAATATAGTTCAATTTGTTATTAAATCTATAATTACTCGAATTACAAAAAAAGTTAAAGAAAAATGACGAAGAAGGCAATCGTTATTGGATCAGGCTTTGGTGGAATAGCGTCCAGCCTTCGTCTAAAGGCCCTTGGATATGATGTTGTATTATTAGAAAAACTAGAACAATTGGGTGGTCGAGCAAGAGTATTTAAAAAAAAAGGGTACACTTTTGATGCAGGTCCAACAGTAATAACAGCTCCTTTTTTATTTGATGAACTTTTTCATTTATTCAGTAAAAAAAGAGAAAATTATGTGAAATTCAAAAGACTTGATCCTATGTATAATTTTTATTTCAGTCAAAATAAAAAATCCTTTAACTATTTTGATAAAGTAGAGGATTCGTTACAAGAGATTAAGAAATTTGACCCTAGGGATGTGGATGGTTATAAGAATCTTTTAAAAATGTCTGAAAAAATTTTCAAAGTTGGTTTTGATAAACTATCTTTCACACCATTTCATAACTTTTTTTTTATGATTCGACAAATACCATCATTAATTAAACTTAAAAGCTATTTGAGTGTGTTTCAATTAGTTTCAAAATATATTAAGAACGAACAGATAAAGCAAGCACTTAGTATTCAACCATTATTACTTGGGGGAAATCCACTTGAAACAACCTCAATTTATAATCTTATTCATTATTTAGAGAGAAAATGGGGAGTTCATTACGCAATAGGGGGTACTGGAGCAATCATTCGTGCATTCGAAAAGCTTATGAAAGAAGAGAAAATAAAGATTAATAAAAATACAGATGTCAAAGAAGTTATTTTTGACGATAATAAAGCTATAGGAGTAAAAACTAATAATGGAAAAAAATTTTATGGTGAAAAAATTATTTTTAATTCAGATCCTGCATATACATATAAACATATTATAAAGAAAAAGAAAAAATGGAGTGATAAAAAAATTGATAAATTAGAATTTTCAATGGGCTTGTTCGTAATTTATTTTGGTACAAAGAAGAAATATAATAATATTGCGCATCATACTATTTGGATGGGTGAAAGATATGAAGGCCTATTAAAAGATATATTTAACAAGAAAATTCTTGCTGATGACTTTAGTCTATATCTTCACAGACCAACAGCAACAGATAAATCTATGGCACCTAAAAATTGTGATAGTTTTTATGTTTTATCTCCTGTTCCAAATTTAAAATCTGGAATTAACTGGAAACTGAAGGGGTTGCAATACAGAAAAAAAATTCTTGAAGCTCTTGAAAAAACAATTCTTCCGAATCTTAGTAAAAATTTAACAGTTTGCTTTCATATGTCACCAGAAGATTTTAAAAAAGATTATCATTCACTCTATGGAAGTGGTTTTTCTATTTCTCCTATATTTAGGCAATCT
>NHBS01000014.1 GCA_002167825.1 Pelagibacteraceae bacterium TMED13 | reverse complement strand
CCTCGTCTTTATTAAGGACATAAGCCTCTGCTTTAAACTTTTTATGGGGCTTAATTGACCCTGGTTTTGCTAATACTTGTCCTCTTTCAACTTCTTCTCTCTTTGTACCTCTGAGTAAAACTCCAACATTATCACCAGCTTCTCCTCTGTCTAATAACTTTCTGAACATTTCTACTCCAGTGCAAACTGTTTTTGCTGATTCTTTAATTCCTAAAATTTCTATTTCATCGTTGACATTAACTACGCCTCTTTCAACTCTACCAGTTACAACTGTACCTCTTCCAGAAATAGAGAAAACATCCTCGATAGGCATTAAGAAATCTTGGTCTAATGGTCTTGTTGGTTGCGGAATATGTTCATCAACTTTTCCCATAAGCTCTAATATAGCTTTTTTACCAGTTTCTTCGTTAGTGCCCTCAATTGCTGCTAAAGCTGATCCTTTAACTATAGGAATGTTATCACCATCAAATTCATATTTCGATAGTAGTTCTCTAATTTCCATCTCAACTAGATCTAAAAGTTCAGGATCATCAACTTGATCAACTTTATTCATAAAAACTACAATTGAAGGAACTCCAACCTGTCTAGCTAAAAGAATGTGTTCTTTTGTTTGAGGCATTGGGCCATCAGCAGCTGATACGACCAATATTGCACCATCCATCTGGGCAGCACCTGTAATCATATTCTTTACATAATCAGCATGACCAGGACAATCAACGTGTGCATAGTGTCTTTTTTCAGTTTGATACTCAACATGAGCAGTTGATATTGTGATGCCTCTCTCTTTTTCCTCAGGTGCTTTATCAATTTGAGCATAATCCATAGCTGTTGCACCACCAGTTTCTGCTAACACTTTTGTTATAGCAGCAGTTAATGTTGTTTTTCCATGATCAACGTGACCAATAGTTCCAATATTACAGTGTGGTTTACTTCTATCAAATTTTTCTTTAGCCATTTTATTTACTCCTTATAATTATTAACCAGAAACTTTTTCTTTAACCTCTTCAGCTACATTATGTGGCACTTGCTCATAATGATCAAAGGTCATTGTGTAACTAGCTCTACCCTGGCTCATAGAGCGTAAATTATTAACATATCCAAACATGTTAGCTAAAGGAACCATGCTGTTAACAACATGATTTACTCCTCTTTGCTCCATACCTGAAACTTGTCCTCTTCTAGAATTCAAATCCCCTATTATATCCCCCATATATTCTTCTGGAGTAACTACTTCTACTTTCATCATTGGTTCAAGAAGAACAGCATTAGCCTTTGGCATTGCTTCCCTAAAAGCTGCTCTGGAAGCGATCTCGAACGCCATAACACTTGAATCAACGTCATGGAACGCTCCATCAACGAGGGTACACTTAAAGTCTATTACTGGAAATCCAGCAAGAAAACCAGTTTCTGTCGATGATTTAATACCCTTTTCTACACCTGGAATATATTCTCGTGGAACACGACCACCGACAATTTTACTCTCAAAAACCACCCCTTTACCTTTATCAAGAGGCTCGAATTCTAAAACAACTTTAGCAAATTGACCTGCACCACCAGACTGTTTTTTATGAGTATAATCAATCGATGCAGCTTTGGTAATGGTTTCCCTATACGCTACTTGAGGAGCGCCAACGGTAGCGTCTACTTTAAATTCTCTTTGCATTCTATCAACTAAAATCTCAAGATGAAGCTCTCCCATTCCTTTCATAACTGTTTGACCAGACTCATGGTCAACACTGACTTTGAATGAGGGATCCTCGGCAGCTAATCTTTGAAGAGCTACACCCATTTTTTCTTGATCAGCCTTAGTTTTTGGTTCTACAGCCACCTCAATAACAGGGTCTGGAAATTCCATTCTTTCTAGAATTACAGCATCATCTTGATTACACAATGTATCTCCAGTTGTTGTGTCTTTAAGACCTGCAACAGCAATAATATCACCCGCATAAGCTACTTTAATATCTTCTCTAGAATTAGAATGCATTTGTAGCATTCTTCCAAAACGCTCTTTTTTGTCTTTAACGGAATTTAAAACCGATGAACCTACCTCAATTTTCCCCGAATATATCCTCATAAAAGTTAATGAACCTACAAAAGGATCGTTCATTATCTTGAATGCAAGAGCTGAAAAAGGCTCCGAATCTGAACTTTCCCTCTTCACTTGAACATCTTCATCTCTATATTTGACACCTTTTATTGCAGGAACATCTAAAGGTGAAGGAAGAAAATCGATCACAGCATCAAGCATTGGTTGGACACCTTTATTTTTGAAAGCGCTACCACACAGGACTGGAACAAATTTACTACTAATCGTACCTTTTCTTATTAATCCCTTAATAGTTTCATCAGAAGGAATTTCCCCATCTAAATACTTTTCCATAACAGAGTCATCCAATTCAACTATAGTTTCAATTAGTTTTTCTCTATATTCGTCAGCCTTTGCCTTCATATCGTCAGAAATATCTTCATAAACAAACTTTGCACCTAGAGACTCTTCTTGCCATACAATTGATTTCATTTTTACAAGGTCTATTAGTCCTTTAAAATTTGATTCGGAGCCTAAAGGAAGTTGAATAACTAATGGGGTGGCACCTAATCTATCTACAATCATATCAACGCATCTGTAAAAATCAGCCCCTACTCTATCCATTTTGTTGATAAAGCACATCCGTGGAACACCGTATTTATCGGCTTGTCTCCAAACTGTTTCAGACTGTGGCTCAACACCGGCTACTGAGTCAAATACACAAACGCTTCCATCTAAAACCCTCAAAGATCTCTCGACCTCAATAGTGAAGTCAACATGCCCAGGAGTATCAATTATATTAATTCTTTTATCGTTCCAAAAACAGGTCGTAGCTGCTGATGTTATAGTAATACCCCTTTCTTGCTCTTGTTCCATCCAGTCCATTGTTGCGGCTCCATCATGAACTTCACCAATTTTATGCGATACACCAGTGTAATATAGGATTCTTTCGGTAGTAGTGGTTTTTCCGGCATCTATGTGAGCCATTATACCAATGTTTCTATAGTTGTTTAAATCTGTTGTTCTAGTCATAATTTACCACCTGTAATGAGCAAATGCTCTATTTGCCTCTGCCATCTTGTGAGTATCTTCTTTTTTCTTAACTGATATTCCCTTATTATCATGAGCATCAGCTAACTCTTGAGCCAACCTATCAACCATCGATTTTTCATTTCTTTTTCTAGAAGCATCTACTATCCATCTGATAGCTAAGGCTTGAGCTCTTTCATTTCTTATTTCTACAGGAACTTGATAAGTTGCACCCCCAACTCTTCTTGATCTAACCTCAATCCCAGGCTTCACGTTACTTAATGCATTTCTGAAGACATCAATGGGACTTTTTGCCTTCAATTTATTTGCGGCAGCGTCAAGTGCATCGTATACTATTTTTTCTGACTTGGATTTCATTCCATCTACCATAACTATATTTATAAATTTAGATAATACTCTATCACCGTAAAGCGTATCTGGACGAGTCTCTCTTTTTTCTGCTCTTCTTCTTCTAGACATAAACTACCCTATTTTGGTCTCTTTGCACCATATTTTGATCTTCTTTGTTTTCTATTTTTTACACCCTCGGTATCGAGTATTCCTCTCAAAACATGATAACGAACGCCAGGTAAATCCTTAACCCTTCCACCCCTTATCATAACAACTGAATGCTCTTGAAGATTATGNCCCTCTCCTGGAATATAACTTGTGACCTCAAAGCCGTTGGATAGCTTTACACGAGCAACTTTTCTCAAGGCAGAATTNGGCTTTTTTGGAGTTGTTGTATAAACTCTTGTACAAACACCTCTTTTCTGCGGACAAGCTTCAAGTGCTGGTACCTTGTTCCTTTTTATCTGTTTAGATCTAGGCGATCTTATTAACTGATTTATAGTTGGCATTAAATCCTCAAATTAAAGTTAGAAATTGTGTTTGGCAAAGCCACTACCAATTATTTTTTGAATAGTAGTATATCTTTTTTTGCTGTCAACAACTGAATTAAAAAATTATCGTAGTAATNAAAATTTATTGACTAGAATCTTCNGAATTTGCTTTTTGAAGCAACTCTTTATCCTTTTTTACTGCTTCAACTTTAACCTGTGACATAAAGGAACCTGTTCCACAGGGAACTAGTCTCCCAACAATTACGTTTTCCTTTAAACCCATCAAACTATCTTTTTTTCCTGAAACTGATGCTTCTGTGAGAACTCTTGTTGTCTCTTGAAATGATGCTGCTGAAACAAAGCTATCTGTTTGAAGTGACGCCTTAGTTATGCCCAAAAGAATTTTATGACATTTTGCTGGTTTAAGACCTTCTTTNTCTATNGAGGCGTTTACACTTAGAAATTCTTTTTGNCTTACCTGTTCTCCTGATAAAAATGTTGTTTCACCTGGATCAGTAATTTCGACTTTTTGCATCATTTGCCTAACGATAACTTCGATATGTTTATCATTTATTTTAACACCTTGAAGTCTGTATACATCTTGCACTTCTTTAGTAAGGTATGATGCTAGAGCTTCCATACCCTTAACTCTTAATATATCATGTGGAACAGGACTTCCATCAACTATGATGTCACCAATTTCAACATAATCTCCTTCTTGAACAGATAAATGTTTAATTTTTGAAATAACATATTCAACAGGTTCAACCGAAGCATCATCTGATACTATTGATATTTTTCTTTTCGCTTTATAATCCTTACCGAATACAATCTTACCAGATATCTCTGCAATTACAGAATGATCTTTAGGTTTTCTAGCCTCAAATAATTCTGCCACTCTTGGCAAACCGCCTGTAATATCCTTGGTTTTACTGGATTCCTTGGGAACTCTTGCAATTACATCACCCTCTTTTACCTTTTTAGCGTTAACAACACCAATAATTGCATCCACTGGTAGCTCATAAACAGCAGGACTTCCATTCTCTAAGACTAAAACGTTACCATCTTTTGGCTTGTCATGTATTTCAAGTCGAGGTAACAAATCCTGATTTCTAGCTTGTTGCTTCCAATCAATTACGATATTGCTTGAAAGCCCTGTTGAATCATCAATTATTTGTCTTGTTGAAACCCCTTCTTCAAGGTCTTTGAATATCATTACACCACTAGCCTGCGCAATAATTGGCAATGTAAATGGATCCCATTCTGATATTATATCTGAAACCTTAACCTTTAATCCTTCTTTAAAATTTAATTTACAACCGAAAGGCAATCTATGCTTTTCTTTTTCTTTTTTATTTTCGTCGAGGATTAGCAACGTAGCATTTCTAGACATATTAATTATTGAACCATTACTATCATTAGCTGACTTAAGATTAAGGTATTTGACTGTGCCGGAAAATTTAGATTCTATACTTGATATTTCAGTACCTTTTTGTGCGGCACCACCAATATGAAACGTCCTCATTGTAAGTTGTGTTCCAGGCTCTCCAATCGACTGTGCTGCAATCACACCAACAGCCTCACCAATATTAACAGGTGTACCTCTTGCTAGATCTCTACCATAACATTTGGCGCATATACCAAATTCTGCTTCACAAGTAATTGGAGATCTTACCTTAATTTTTTCTAAATTTGCTTTATCAATTAAAATTATATGTTCCTCTGTAATTATTTCACCATTTTCAGCAATTTTTTTGTTAGTTTCTTTATCAACAAGATCTTCTGCTAATGTTCTTCCAAGAACCCTTTCTGATAATTGCTCAACAACCTCACCACCGTCAACTAAGCCTTCCATTGTGATGTATTTATCTGTAAAGCAATCCTCTACTGTAACAATACAATCTTGAGCTACATCTACTAACCTTCTTGTCAAATAACCTGAGTTCGCAGTTTTAAGAGCTGTATCCGCCAAACCCTTCCTGGCTCCATGGCTAGAATTAAAATATTCTGCAACAGTTAGACCCTCTTTAAAATTTGACATAATTGGGGTTTCTATAATTTCTCCTGAAGGTTTNGCCATTAACCCCCTCATTCCAGAAAGTTGCTTTAATTGTGCGGCCGAACCTCTAGCACCAGAATCNGCCATCATATAAACTGAGTTATACATATCCACCTTATCGTTCTCTTTTGGAACCATAATCTTCATCATTTCGTCGGCAACAGCATCGGAGCAGTTTGCCCAAGCATCCACAACTTTATTATATTTTTCACCTTTAGTAATCAAACCCTCAGCATATTGCTTCTCATAGGATTTTACCTTAGATTCAGTTTTATCTAATAAGGAAGATTTTGTTTCTGGAATTAATAAATCATCTTTACCAAATGATATCCCTGCTTTACAGGCTTCTTTAAAACCAAGATCCATTAGTTTATCAGCAAATATAACAGTCTTTTTCTGTCCACAGTGTCTATAAACAATATCAATTGCATTACTTATTTCTTTTTTCGTTAAAACTTTATTAATTATATTAAAACTTACTCTTGGATGTCTTGGAAGGATTTCACTAATAAGCATTCTTCCCGGTGTGGTTGAAACTGTATGCGTAACTGATTCAAAGTTTTCGTTCAAAGTTTTATATCTACATTTTATATTAGAGTGTAATGAAACAATTTTTTGATCTATTGCTAAAATAAGTTCTTCCAGTGATGCAAAAATCATCCCCTCACCCTTATCACCGGGGCTCACCAAGCTAAGATAATATAATCCAAGAATCATATCTTGAGAAGGAACAATAATTGGTTTTCCATTAGCAGGAGATAGTATATTATTCGTTGACATCATTAGGACCCTTGCCTCAAGTTGTGCTTCTAATGATAGTGGAACATGNACTGCCATTTGGTCTCCATCAAAGTCCGCGTTAAATGCTGTGCAAACCAGGGGATGAAGTTGAATGGCTTTCCCCTCTATAAGCATAGGTTCAAAAGCTTGTATGCCCAACCTGTGTAATGTAGGTGCTCTATTTAATAGAACTGGATGTTCTCTAATCACTTCATCAAGAATATCCCAAACCTCAGGTCTTTCCTTCTCAACCATTTTCTTTGCAGCTTTGATCGTTGAGGCCATGTTATACTTTTCTAATTTTGAATAAATAAATGGCTTAAAAAGTTCGATAGCCATTTTCTTTGGAATTCCGCATTGATGCAACTTTAGCTCAGGACCAGTTACAATTACTGACCTTCCTGAGTAATCAACTCTTTTTCCTAAGAGGTTTTGTCTAAATCTTCCTTGTTTACCTTTAAGCATATCTGAAAGAGATTTTAGAGGTCTTTTATTTGTTCCGGTAATTACTCTTCCTCTTCTTCCATTATCAAATAAGGCGTCACATGCTTCTTGCAACATTCTTTTTTCATTCCTGACAATAATATCTGGAGCTTTTAAGTTTAATAGTCTTTGTAATCTGTTATTTCTATTAATTACTCTCCTATATAAATCATTTAAGTCTGATGTAGCAAACCTTCCTCCATCAAGTGGAACTAGCGGTCTTAATTCTGGTGGTATAACTGGAATAACATTAAGGATCATCCATTCGGGTTTAAGTTTAGATTCTAAAAAAGCTTCAATTAATTTTAAACGTTTTACTAATTTCTTTTTTTTAGTTTCTGAATTTGTGGAAGCCAAGTCTTCTCTAACAGTCTTTTTTTGCTCTTCAAGATCAATCTCTGAAAGAAGTTTTTGAATTGCTTCTGCGCCAATCATACTTTCAAAGCCATCTCCGTGCTCCTCTTTTAGACTGGCATTGGTTTCGTCGTCAAGAATATCATTCTTTTTTAAGGACTTAACCATTCCAGGTTCAGTAACAATAAAACTTTCAAAATATAAAACCTTTTCAAGATCCTTTAAAGCTAAGTCTAGAAGAAGACCAATTCTGCTTGGAAGAGACTTTAAAAACCAAATATGTGCAACCGGTGCTGCTAGAGGGATATGTCCCATTCGCTCTCTTCTTACCTTAGTTAAAGTTACCTCAACTCCACATTTTTCACAAATAATACCTTTAAATTTCATTCTCTTATATTTACCACAAACGCATTCGTAGTCTTTTATAGGACCAAAAATTCTAGCACAGAAAAGACCACTTCTCTCTGGTTTAAAAGTTCTATAATTTATTGTCTCAGGTTTTTTAATTTCACCATGCGACCATGAGGAGATTTCTTCAGGACTAGCTATAGATATTCTAAGGTAGTCAAAATTGACCAAACTTGGCTTTTCAATTAACTTTAATACATCGCTCATAATTACTCTCTTAATTTACATTTCTTTCAAGTAGTTCAACATTAAGGCCGAGTGATTTAAGTTCCATAATTAAAACATTAAATGACTCAGGTATTCCAGACTCTATGTTATCGTCCCCCCTTACAATAGTTTCATAAGCTTTGGTTCTTCCAGATACATCGTCGGATTTTACAGTCAGCATTTCTTGTAAAGTATAGGAAGCTCCGTAAGCCTCAAGAGCCCAAACTTCCATCTCTCCAAATCTCTGTCCACCAAATTGTGCCTTACCACCCAGAGGTTGTTGTGTTACAAGGCTATATGGACCAATTGATCTCGCATGAATTTTATCATCTACAAGATGATTTAATTTAAGCATATAAATTTGTCCTACTGTGATAGCTCTATCGAACTCTGTTCCAGTTCGTCCATCAGTAAGTTTTTTTTGACCACTTGTATCACTTGATGCGATCTTAAAAAAATTATTAACGTCTAATTCTTTAGCGCCATCAAAAACTGGCGTTGCGAAAGGAACGCCAAGCTTGAGATTATATGCTCTTCTTACGATCTCATCATCTTTTAAATCTTTAAACCTTACATCAAAAACATTTTTTCCATAAACATCTAAAAAAAGCTTTCTTATTTCTTTGATTTTATCTTTTTGTTTTCTTGACTGTTGAGCGAGCTTAAAGAACTTTTTCCCCAAATCCACAGAAGCTGCTCCCAAATGAGTTTCTAATATCTGACCAACGTTCATTCTTGAAGGCACTCCAAGTGGATTGAGAACTATATCAACTGGTGTGCCATCGTCCATGTAAGGCATATCCTCAACAGGAATTATTCTTGATATAACTCCTTTATTACCATGTCGCCCAGCCATTTTATCTCCAGGGGCAAGTTGTCTTTTAACTGCTACAAAAACCTTTACTAGTTTCATAACTCCAGGCTGAAGTTCATCACCTGATTGTACTTTATCAACCTTTGACTGAAATGTTTTATTAAGTAAGTCAAGACTTTTCTGAAATGCATCATCAAGCATTTCGATTTTTTTCATAACTTTATCATCTTTAATAACAATTTTTTTTAGTTGAGAAAGTTTTATATTCTCTAACTTACTATTGTCTAATTTAGCACCTTTGGATATTCCATCAAAAGCAGTCTGAGAGGTTTGATTCATTAAAAGTTCCTTTAAACTTTTCTCAAAACTTGATTCAAGAATAAATCTCTCGTCTTCCATATCCATATGAAGCTGTTCGATTTGTAATCTTTCGTTTGATAGAGACCTTTCATCCTTGTCAACCCCTCGCCTGGAGAAAACTCTTACTTCCACTACTGTACCTGAAACACCTGGTGGTAATTTAAGTGAAGTATCCTTAACATCAGCTGCTTTTTCACCAAAGATTGCTCTTAGTAATTTTTCTTCTGGAGTCATTGGAGATTCTCCTTTTGGTGTAACTTTTCCTACTAATATATCACCTGGACTTACCTTAGCTCCTATATGAACAATACCTGCTTCATCTAAATTAACCAAAGATTCATCACCAACGTTTGGGATGTCTCTGGTAATGTCTTCTTGACCTAATTTTGTATCACGTGCAACAACTTCAAACTCTTGGATATGGATTGATGTAAAAACATCGTCAACTACTAGTTTTTCTGAAATGAGAATTGAGTCTTCATAGTTGTAACCATTCCATGGCATAAAGGCTACAGTTACATTTTTTCCAAGAGCAAGTTCACCTATTTTGGAAGCAGGGCCATCAGCTATTATATCTCCTTGTTGAACATAATCGCCTTCCCTAACTAAAGGAGTCTGATTAATACAAGTGTCTTGATTTGATCTTTGGAACTTACTTAGTCTGTAAATATCGACACCTGTATCATTGTCAACTTTTTCAATAGCACTAACAACAATCCTTGATGAATCAACTTGATTTACATATCCAGATCTCTTGGCTACCACATTAACACCAGAATCTCTAGCAACAACTGATTCCATTCCTGTACCAACATATGGGGATTGACTCTTTAATAGTGGTACGGCTTGTCTCATCATATTTGAACCCATCAATGCCCTGTTAGCATCGTCATTTTCCAAAAATGGAATTAGCGATGCGGCAACCGAAACAAGCTGTTTTGGTGAAACATCTATATAATCAACATTTTTTGGGTCTAACATTAAAAATTCACCATTTTGTCTACATGAAACTAGGGTGCGGTCGAATGAACCATCCTTACCAAGAGGTTCATTGGCTTGTGCTATCGCAAATTGTTCTTCTTCCATTGCAGATAGATAAATAATTTCAGGTGTAACCTTTGAATTTATTACTTTTCTGTAAGGAGTCTCAATAAAACCATAATTATTTACTTTTGAATAAGTAGCTAATGAATTAATCAGTCCAATATTTGGACCTTCAGGAGTTTCAATTGGACAAATTCTTCCGTAATGAGATGGGTGAACATCTCTGACTTCAAAACCAGCTCTTTCCCTAGATAAACCCCCAGGGCCTAATGCAGATAATCTTCTTTTATGAGTTATCTCGGATAATGGGTTTGTTTGATCCATAAACTGGGATAATTGACTTTGACCAAAAAATTCCCTTATTGCTGCCGATGCAGGTTTTGGATTCACTAGATCATTCGGCATTACAGTTTCAATATCTTGAGCATTAGTCATTCTTTCCTTAATAGCTCTTTCCATTCTAATAACACCAATAGTGTATTGATTTTCAAGAAGTTCTCCAACAGATCTAACTCTCCTGTTCCCTAAATGATCTATATCATCTATTTGACCATTACCATCTTTCAAAAAAGCAAGATATTCTATTATTTTTATTAAGTCTTCATTCATTAAGGTTCTAGTACCTAAGTCGGCTTCTATACTTAATCTAGAATTTATTTTCAACCTTCCTACAGGGGAGAGATCATATCTCTCTCTATCAAAAAAAAGACTCCTAAACAATTTATCAGCTGCTTCTATTGTTGGTGGTTCACCGGGTCTTAAAATTTTATAAATTTCGTTAACAGCATCATTTCTATTTTTATTTTTATCAGCAAAAAAAGTATCTCTAATATAAGTTCCTTGGCTATTAGAATTAATATTTAAAATATTCAATGAGCTTATATTTCTTTCTTTAATAAACTTTATAGTCTCCTCTGAAATTTCATCCCCAGCCTCAAAGAATATTATACCGTTTTTTTCATCATAAATATCATTAGCTAGATAATTACCAATAATATGTTCATCAGGAATCAATAAACTTTTAACGGAATTTTTATCTAATTCTTTAGCTATTAAAATGTTAAACTTTTCACCGGATTTTAAAAATACTTTACCAGTTCCAGAATCAATAATATCTATATCAACTTTTTTACCTAGATACTCTTCCTTATCATAACTAAATTCCCAACCTTTCTGANTTTTTTTTAGATTTTTAATTTTATAGAAAATTGAAAATAGTTGTTCTTGGGATAGACCATTAATTTTATTATAATCAAGATCACTACCGTTATCTTTACACTCTTTTCTGTATTTTAAAGACTTTTCATTATCAAGAGCCAGAAGGAGTGTAGATGCTAAAAATTTTCTTCTTTTATCTATTCTTACATAAATTAAATCTTTGGCATCAAACTCAAAATCTATCCATGAACCATTATACGGTATTAATCTAGAGGCAAACAAAAATTTTCCGGTTGCNTGACTTTTACCTTTGTCATGNTCAAAAAAAACNCCAGGTGATCTATGCATTTGAGAAACAACGACTCTTGTAGTTCCGTTAAATACAAAAGTNCCTTTAGAGGTCATGAGAGGCATATCNCCAAGNTATACNTCCTGCTCTTTGATATCNTTTACAGAGGTGACACCAGTTTCCTCATCTATTTCTCTNATTATAAGGTTTAGCGTGACTTTAAGGAGTGATCCATATGTTCCACCCCTTTGNATACATTCCTCAACATCATATTTAGGTTCTTCAAGCTCATACTTTATAAATCTAAGTTCAGCAACACCAGAGAAATCNGTAATNGGAAAAACTTTATTAAATACAGCTTGGAGTCCTATNTCTTCTCTATCTTCAGGTTTTACATCCTTTTGNAGAAAAAGTTCATAAGAGTTCTTTTGGATCTCCAAAAGGTTTGGCATGTCGACGAGATCAGGGATTTTCCCAAAACTCTTTCTTATATTATGATTAAAAGTAAAAGATTGTTTCATAATTGATGCTACTTAAGCTCTACAGTTGCTCCAGCTTCTTCAAGCTGTTTTTTGAACTTCTCAGCATCTTCCTTATTAACACCATCTTTTAACTTACTAGGGGCTCCTTCGACTATATCTTTGGCCTCTTTAAGACCCAAGCCAGTAATTGTTCTGACTTCTTTAATAACGTTTATTTTTTTTTCACCAGCACTCGCTANGTGTATTTCAAATTCAGTTTTTTCCTCCGCAGCAGCNCCGTCGGCACCTGCTTGTCCAGCTGCAGGAGCTGCAACCGCAACAGGTGCAGCAGCAGAAACGCCCCATTTTTCTTCTAGAATCTTAGTTAACTCTGATGCTTCAAGTACAGTCAAACCAGATAGATCATCAGCNATTTTTTGGATATCAGCCATAATTTACTCTCCTTTTTCTTGATATTTAGTGTTTATTAATCTAGCTAANCCAGATTGTGTAGCATTTAANGNACATGCAATGTTAGTCTGAGTTGAAANTAATAAGCTCAATAACTTAGCTCTNATAACTTCCAAGCTTGGAAGCGAGGCTAANGTTTTTATTTCATCAACAGTTAGTTCCTTTTCTCCCATTGCACCGCCAAGGATTTTGAGATTTTCATTATCTTTTGCAAAATCAACTANCACNTTGGATGTAGAAACAGGGTCATCAGAATANGCTATTGAGGTTGGCCCAACAAACAATTTGTCTAACATTTGAAAGTTAGTATCTTTTATAGCCATCNTTGCCAAGGTATTTTTCGCAACTCTAAAATTTGAATTTGCTGCACTTATCTGCTCCCTCAGTGAAGAGATTTGAGAAACATTGAGTCCCTTGTAATCAGCAACTAACATAAAATCTTTATCCTTCAATATAGAGTTAAATTGTTTAACAAATTCACGTTTTTGTTCTCTTTGCACCTTATAAGCTCCAATATCTGTCTGAGTAAATCTTGTGATTGACCCATCTATCCAGGCATTTTAAGGAACTTTAGCTCCACCTGAAGTCTTTGACAGAAAATTTTTTAATATTACATAACACTTGTTGAATCAACTTGCAAGCCCGGACCCATAGTTGATGTAATAAAAAATTTTTTTATGAAAACACCCTTTGAGTTTTCTGGTTTTTTCTTTTTTAATTCATCAAGAAAAAAAACTATATTTTTTTTCAATTCATCATCGCTAAAACTTATTTTTCCAATGGGAGCATGGATTAATCCAGCTTTATCAGTTTTATATTCAACCTGACCAGATTTAATATTTTTAATTGCAGCTGCAAGATCATTCGTAACTGTTCCAAGTTTAGGGTTTGGCATCAATCCTTTTGGACCTAAAATTTGACCCAATACACTTACTTTTGACATCATTTTTGGTGTTGCAATACATTTATCAAAATTTATCTCGCCATTTTTTACTTTTTCTACAAGCTCTTCAGCACCGACAATATCTGCACCAGAGTCTTTAGCTTTTTTTAAATCATCTCCATCAGCAAAAACGGCAACTTTAATTTTTTTTGCTGGCATTTTTGGCAAACTAATAACACCACGAATTTGCTGATCAGACTTTTTTGCATCAATTCCAAGAACCACAGTTACATCTAAAGTTTCGTCAAAATTTTTAGATGCAAATTTTTTGGAGGTTGAAATTGCTTCCTCAATTTTAAAAATCATATCATCTTTGATTTCATTTAAGATAATTTTATTTTTTTTTGTTAGCTTCATTACTCTACCTTAATTCCCATTGATCTTGCTGTTCCTGCAACCATTTTTTCTGCAGATTCAACTTTATTAGTATTTAAGTCTTTAATTTTTTCTTCAGCAATCTTTTTAACATCACTTTTTGAAATTGTAGCAATTGTTTCCTTTCCGGGAGTTTTAGATGCCTTTTTTAATTTCAAAGCTTTTTTTATGAAAAAAGAAACAGGAGGTTGTTTGGTTTCAAACGTAAATGATTTATCTTGAAATACTGTTATTATAACAGGTATTGGCATGCCCGCCTCTAATTTTTGAGTTGCAGCGTTAAATGCCTTGCAAAACTCCATTATATTTACCCCTTTTTGTCCCAAGGCTGGGCCGACTGGAGGCGATGGGTTTGCTTGTCCTGCTGCTATTTGTAATTTAATATATCCATTAATTTTTTTTGCCATTTAATAATCCTAATAATTATATTTTTTCAACCTGTGAGTATTCCAAATTTACGGGTGTTGATCTACCAAAAATAGAAACACTTACCTTTAACCTTGCCTTCTCCTCATCAACTTCTTCAACCATTCCGTTGAAAGAAGAGAATGGTCCATCTGATACCCTGACTTGTTCACCAATCTCAAAACTTACAGAAGGTTTTGGATTTTTAAGCCCATCTTTCATTTGATTTAAGATTGAATCGATTTCTGCTTGAGATACAGGTATTGGCTCACCTTTTTTCCCTCCTAAAAATCCATAGACTTTTGGAAGTGTTCTTACAATGTGCCAAATTTCATCATCCATTTTCATTTTCATTAACATGTAACCAGGAAAAAACTTTCTTTCTGCATTCACCTTCTTACCTTTCTTCATCTCAATTACTTCCTCGGAGGGAATTAGAATCTTTTCAATGTTATTCTGCATATTTTTTTTTTCTATTTGAGCTAGAAGTTCTCTCTCAATTTTTTTTTCATTTCCAGAATAAACTTGTAATATATACCATTGCATAGTGAATCTCAAAAAAGTATCAGAGTGACAAGATAAGAAATAATTTTATCTACAAGTAAAAAGAAAAGAGAAGAAATGAAAACAAAAATAAACACCATTATAGTAGTTGATATTACTTCAGGTTTTGATGGCCAAGTAATTTTTAATGCTTCTTGCTTAACTTCTTTATAAAATGACGAAATTTTATTCATATTATCACAAATATAATATTTTTGGTATAGTTAACACATTGTTAGGATTTTTCAAATAATTAAATTAATAAATTTTGACTATTACAAACAAAAATATCTTTATCTTAACCGGCGCAGGTATCTCAAGCGAAAGTGGAATAAAAACTTTCAGAGAAAAAGATGGTCTATGGGATAATCACAAGATAGAAGAAGTCTGTACGATAGAAGCATTTCAAAAAAATCCGGACAAAGTGAATAGATTTTATAATGAAAGAAAAATTAGTTTTAACAGATCTGAAATCTCTCCAAATAAAGGACATATCGCCCTTTTTGAATTGGAAAAAATCTGCAAAAAAGATTTTTTAATTGTTACTCAAAACATTGATTCTCTTCACGAGAAGGCAGGTTCTAAAAACCTTTTGCACATGCATGGTTCACTTGAAAGTCTATATTGTATGTATTGTGGAAATAAAATTGCTTACGACTTTGATCTTGATTCAAGCTACGTATGTTTTAAGTGTAAAAAACCTGGGAACGTAAGAGTTGACGTAGTTTGGTTTGGTGAGCAACCGAAATATCTCGATCAAATATACAAATTCTTAGACAAAACAGAAGTTTTTATCTCAATTGGAACTTCTAATAATGTATATCCAGCTGCAGGCTTTATTGATTATATTCTTAGTAGAAAAGAGAAAATTTTACTATACGAATTTAACTTAGAAGAAACTGCAAAATCTGGTTTGTTTACCGAAAGTTTTAAAGGGTATGCAAGCGAAACACTGCCAAATTTTCTTGAACTGGTATCGAATGGAATATATTAGTTTCTTAAAAAGATGGCAGGGGCGGAGAGATTTGAACTCACGACCTACGGTTTTGGAGACCGTCGCTCTACCAACTGAGCTACACCCCTTTAATTTGGAGCGGGTGAAGGGAATCGAACCCTCGTAACCAGCTTGGAAGGCTGGGGCTTTACCACTAAGCTACACCCGCAAAAAAAAA
>NHBS01000013.1 GCA_002167825.1 Pelagibacteraceae bacterium TMED13 | reverse complement strand
TTCCATAGCACCTCTTACCATTCTATTATTTGTATTTGTTGACCAATTTATCAGGTTAGAAAATTTTGAAAAAGTCTTACCGTTCCTATCAGTTTTTGTGAGTTGGTCATCAATAAATGAGTGCTTATTTTTTTGACGTTTTGCATATCTATAACGAAGCATAAGGTGTGGAAAGTCCAGGTTGAATTCATGTGGTGGGACGTAAGGACATTTTGTTAGAAAACACATATCACACATTGTACATGCATCTACTACTTTACCGAAATCACTGCTTGCGACTCCATCCAACTCACCTGTTTTAGATTCATCTATCATGTCAAACAGGTTAGGAAAACTTTCACAAAGATTGAAACAACGTCTACACCCATGACAAATATCAAAGACTCTTCTTAATTCATCGTCTAATTTTTTTTCATCTGTAAAATCTGGATTTGACCAATCTATAACATGCCTTGTAGGTGCGCCAAGACTACCTTCTTTAGTGCTCATAATATTCTCTTTTTGTAAAATAAGATTGGAAGGGAACTACCCCTTCCAATCGTGTGTTTTTATTAGCCCATGTCAGCTAATGTTCTTTCAAACTTTCCAGCATGAGATTTCTCTGCTTTCGCCAGCGTTTCGAACCAATCTGCAATCTCGTCAAAACCTTCATCTCTTGCTGTTTTTGCCATACCAGGATACATATCTGTGTATTCGTGAGTTTCACCTGCTATTGCTGCTTTTAAGTTTTCAGAAGTGTTACCTATAGGTTCGCCAGTTGCTGGATCCCCAACTTCTTCTAGAAACTCAAGATGACCGTGTGCATGACCAGTCTCACCCTCTGCGGTTGATCTGAAAACTGCTGCAACGTCATTGTGACCTTCAACATCTGCTTTTTGAGCAAAATACAGATATCTACGGTTTGCTTGAGATTCCCCGGCAAATGCTGCCTTGAGGTTCTCTTCAGTTTTACTTCCTTTTAAAGACATAATACCTCCATTGTTTATTAAGCTAAATATAAGATAAATAAAATTTAAGTCAATTCTAATTTAGAATAATTCTAATTTAGTATAATGATTATCATTATCAATCGGAAATATTTACAATTACTTCTATTGAGTTTAGCCGCTTTCCTTGTGGAATTTTTGGCAGTTTAGAAATACGCACTTTTTTTGCATCGATATCAGTTAATTCACTTGAGGTTTTGCAAAAGAAATGGTGGTGTGATTTTAGGTTTGTATCAAAATAAACTTTATCTGATGAAGCTTTAACCATTTTTAGAATTCCATGTGTAGTAAATTGATTTAAACAATTATAAATAGTGGCCAAAGAAATTCTNACCCCAGTGTTCTTAACTTTATTATAAACGTCTTCTGCTGANAAATGCTGNTTACCNTCTTTGAANAAAGTTTTAATTAAACTNACTCTTTGCGACGTTAACTTTAGTGGNGAATTNTCNAGCATCTCAAGNGCTTTTTGAATATGTGAATTTCCAGTCATANAGAGTCTATTATAAGAATTATAAAAAAATTTACAATCCCTTCATTATTCTTTCAACAAGTTGATTAACTCTTGGTACAAATCCATTTTTGTAAAAAGGATCCATTGCAAATCTATATGCAGAGTGCCCAGCAAACATAAGTTCATTCTCCAGGTTTGACAGTCCATGACTAATTTTTTGTAGTGTTTTTTGTATGCAAAATGACCTTGGATCCGCTTTTTTCCCTGTTGTTCCATTTTCTTCTTGAGACCAATTGCTAAATAAACATTGGGATAAACAACCCATGCAGTCAATTTGATCTTTTACAATTTGGCTGGCTTTCTTTATTGTCACCCAGATCAAAGTATTATTGGGGGTTGGCATCGGTTTTGAGAATCCTTTTTTTATCCACTCAAGAATTTTTGATTTATCTGANTGCTTAACATAAAAAGTTCTTTTCCTTGGCCCAATCTCTATCTTCTCATTAAATTCATTNGTTTGTTCCTTCAGAAAAGGAGTTTGTCTCTCAGACCTTTCTTCAAGTTCAATTAAAAAGTCATTTTTGACAGCNGAAGAATAAAATCCAGTTGGACTAAACCTATGAAGACTTACCTCACCTTTTTTTATTGTAAGAAGTTTTTTTTTCCACGCTTCTGGGATTGGACTTTCTTTAGTTAATAAAGGTCTNGTACCAAACTGAAATGCTATTTTTCCAATTTCCTTATTATCAATCCAATCTTCCCACTCTNTTAGGTTCCATACACCTCCGGCCATTATAATTGGTGTTTCTTGAAGATTAAACTGATTCATAAGATTTCTNAGATCCCTAACNCGTTCATAAGGAGCTTGTGGCATAAGGGGGTCNTCACTATTAGAAAGTCCATTATGTCCTCCTGCTAGCCAAGGATCCTCATAAACAACCCCTCCTAAAAATTCAGCAGTTTTCCTGTACGATCTTTTCCAAAGAGCATTAAAGGCTCTTGCCGAAGATACAATTGGGTAATAATAGATTCCAAATTTTGCTGCTATTTCTGACAATTTGTATGGCATCCCAGCACCACAAGTAACTCCGTCAATAATATTGCCAGCCTTTTCTAACGTCCTTGTCAAAATTTCTTCAGCTGCTGCCATTTCCCATAATATGTTTACATGAATTGCAGATTTATCTCCAGCAATATCCCTAGCTATTTTNGCTTGTTCGATGGCTCCAGAAACAGAAAAATCAACAAGCTCTCTATGTCTTTTAGATCTAGTTTTTTCTTTATATACTTGAGGTATTAAATTTCCATTATCNTCATATGAATCTGCATTTACGCCTGAAAAGGTTCCCACACCCCCAGCTTTTGCCCAAGCTCCGGAACTTTCACCACTGCTTACCGCAATGCCTTTGCCTCCTTCTACAAGCGGTAGGGACTCCTTTCCTGACAAAACAATAGAATCAATTTTCTTCATATTAGACGTCTTTTATACTTAATTTTACCTTACCTCTGTCATCAACTCCAATAACTTTTACTTTTACCTGATCACCTTCTTTGACGACATCAGTAGTTTTTTCAACTCTTTCCTCTTTCAGTTGGCTAATATGAACAAGTCCATCTCTTGAACCAAGAAAATTTACAAAAGCTCCAAAGTCTGTTGTTTTAACAACTTTTCCCTCATATATTTTTCCTATTTCAGGTTCAGCTACAATNTCGTCAATCATCTCCTTGGCAATCTTTCCATCGCTAGATTTTGATGCAAATATAGTTACGTTGCCATCATCATCTATCTCAACTTTAGCAGATGATTTCTCGCAAATATCTTTTATAACTTTACCACCTGAGCCAATCACCTCTCTGATTTTTGTTTTATCGATTTTAATTTTTTGTATTTGGGGAGCATTTGGTTTGGTATCCTTCCTAGCCTCACTAATTGCTTTTCCCATTTCTTTAAGTATATGCTTTCTTGCCTTTAAAGCTTTAGATAATGCATCATCCATTATATCTTTAGTTATTCCATTGACTTTTATATCCATTTGAAGTGATGTTATTCCTAATTCTGTTCCAGCCACTTTAAAATCCATATCACCCAAGTGATCCTCATCACCCAATATATCCGTAAGAACAACAAAATCTTTACTCTCTTTTATCAGACCCATGGCAATTCCAGCTACAGGTTTTGGAAGGGGTACACCTGCATCCATCATCGATAGAGATGCACCACATACNGTTGCCATTGAAGAAGATCCGTTAGATTCTGTNATTTCNGACACCACTCTCAAGGTGTAAGGGAAATTTTCTATTTGCTTTAAAATGGGATTGATTGCTCTCCATGCAAGCTTACCATGACCAACTTCCCTTCTTCCGGTAGAACCAATTCTTCCAGCTTCACCAACTGAAAATGGAGGAAAGTTATAATGTAACATAAATTTTTCTTTCATACTTCCATCCAAAGTATCCAAAAGTTGTTCATCACTTGTTGTTCCAAGTGTTGTAGAGACTAATGCCTGAGTTTCACCTCTTGTGAACAAAGCACTACCATGTACATTTTCTAAAATGTTTACTCTAGAATCTATTGCTCTAACATCATCAAGACCTCTACCATCAATTCTTTTATTTGTTTTNATGACACTAGATCTTACAATATTCTTTTCTATTTTTTTGATTTCACTTTTTAATAAAAANTCCTCATCTTCATTAGANGTCTCAAAATTAGANANTATTTTCTTTCTTGNNTCTAAAAGTGAGTCATTTCTTTTTCTTTTTTCCTTAATCTCATATAAAGGGGTCAGTTCTTTTGTAGCTAATGATGTTAGCTCCTTTAAAAAAGTTAATTCCTTTTTTGATGGCAAATCCCACGATTCCTTTGCACACTTTTCTGCAAGCTCAATAATTTTATGAATAACAGGTTGAAATTGTTCAAATCCAAATTGAACAGCCCCTAACATAATTTCTTCCTTTAGTTCGGATGCCTCGGACTCCACCATTAAAACTCCATCTCTAGTACCTGCAACAACAAGGTCTAGCTGGCTATTTTTTATCTCTTCAGTTGTTGGGTTAAGTACATAATCACCATCAATATAACCTACTCTAGCTGACGCAATCGGTCCAAGAAATGGAAGACCTGCCAAAGTCAAAGCTGCAGACGCTCCTATCATTGCACAGGTTGCGGCGTCACTTTCACCATCATAATCTATAACGGTACAAATGACTTGCGTCTCATTCTTAAAATCATCGTGAAACAAGGGACGAATTGGTCTATCAATTAATCTAGAATTAAGAATTTCTATTTCGGATGGTCGACCTTCTCTTTTAAAAAAACCACCAGGAATCTTTCCAGCGGCATATCCTTTCTCTATATAATGGACTGATAAAGGGAAAAAATCCATTGTTGGATCGCATTCCTTTGATGCTACCACTGTGCATAAAACTGATGTTTTTCCTAAGGTTGCTAAAACAGAGCCATCCGCTTGTCTTGCCATTAAACCTGTTTCAAGTTTTAGATTGAGTCCTTTCCAATCTAATTGTACTGATGATATGTCAAACATTTATAAATCTCCATTATTAAACTTATCGTCTCAATCCAAGAGATTTAATAATTGACTCATAGTTCTCAGCGCTCTTCTTCTTTACATAAATTAAGAGTTTTTTCCTTTTTCCAACAAGCTTCATTAAACCTCTTCTGGTGTTGTGATCTTTTTTGTTAATTTTAAGATGTTCAGTCAGAAGTTTTATTCTATTAGTGAACCTCTCAATTTGATACTCACTACTGCCAGTATTTAATTCAGATTTTAGCTTTTTATTTTCACTAGATTTCTCTACCATCATTCAATACCTTTCAGACTCAGTAATATTAACTTACCAGGATCTTTTTTGGATAGAAATTTTGTTTTTTCATAAAGCCTAATGCTACGATCTCATTTTTGTGTTTAGCAAAAAAATATTCTACATCAGGTTTGACAAATTTATCGTTTTCAAAAAAATTCATTTCTATGCAATTACCATTCAAAACTTTATTTAATTGTTTTTCATTAATTTCTAAGACTTTGATCCAACTAAATACTTCATCAATTGGCTCAATCGCCTTATTCTGGTCATCACTATGCACTAAACTTAAAAAATAATCCAGTGAAATTAGATTTTTATTAAAATTTCCAAAACCTACTCTTCTCAACTGGATTAAAACACCCACGGTACCAAGTGCTTTGGAAATTGATTCTGCCAAGCTTCTAATATAAGTTCCCGATGAACAGTTAACATAAAACTCTGCTCTTTCAAGAGATAACTGTCTAAGCAATTTTAAACTAAAAATTATTACTTCTCTCTTTTTTAACTCAAAGCTAACTTCATTTCTGGCTAGTGAATAAGCCCTAGAACCATTTATTTTTATGGAAGAATATTTGGGAGGGGTTTGTTTAATATTTCCAATAAAATTTGATAAAATTCNTTGAATATTTTTANTTGAAGGAAAAAAANNNNTNTCATTAATTANNCTNCCTTCAAGGTCACCAGTATCNGTTTGNTTTCCCCACAAAATTGTAAAAATATATTCTTTATTTNCTTTTTCANCTAAATTTATAACCTTTGTNGCGTGACCTATTGCAATGGGAAGGCACCCAGATGCAAGTGGGTCAAGTGTTCCNACAAATCCTGCTTTGGCTTTATCTAAANTNAGCCTTACCTTTTGNAGCAAAGNATTNGATGTCAATCCGATNGGTTTGTCAATAAAAATCCATCCACTTTTTTTAAACATCANAAATCCTAGAAGANNAGATTCATACTAAATCANTTAAATTTTTAACCTTAAANCTTAACCTNGGNGTATANCTCAAATCAATCTTCTTTGANAACTCCTTATTGATCTTATTTANATGCGANTCTATCAGATCNAAATAAAAACTTTCTTCTAATTTATTTTTATAATTTAANTCNCTTACAATTATTGTNGCAACCTTNCCATCTTTNGAAAGTGATACATCAGAAATNGAAAATAAAAAGTTATCTTCNTTAGAGTTTGAGAAATCGATGNCTTGAAACGTATCNGCAATNGCCCTTTTAACTAATTCTGAAATNTTTTTTATTCTTGAGNTTTTTCTTTCTTCCTTAATTAACTCTAAACTAAGGTTTTTTTTCATTTTTTTCTCTCGTAAAGAATTTTAAAATGTCATTCTCTAAAACTTCATTAAATTCTTTTANGCCAATACCNCATTCNGTTCCTGAGNTAACTTCTTTAACCTGATCTTTTTCACGNCTTAANCTTAGTATATTNCCATCGAAAATTATTTTCTCATCTCTAACAACCTTAACAAAGGATTTAGAGGTTACTTTGCCACTTTGAATTATACANCCTGCAATTTTTGAAGAGTCAGATAATTTGAAAACTTGTTTGATNAAAGCCTCNCCGATNAGNGTTTCTTTNAACTCTTCTTCTCCCATTCCATCNAGTATTTTTTGTGCNTCGTCAATAACTTCGTAAATTATTGAAAAGTATTTTATTNTTATATTCTCTCTTTTTGCTANAGTTTTAGCTTGGCTNTTTGATTTNACATTAAAGCCAAAAATTTTTGCNTTTGATGCTGTAGCCAATGTAACATCNGANTCATTNATTTCTCCAACACCNGTATGAATTATCTTTACTTCAAATTTCTCAGAGTTCATTTTCTTAAGACTTTGTTCGATCGCCTCTTTTGAACCGTGAACGTCTGCTTTAACAATTATGGAAATTATCTCNTTTTCTTCCTCTGAAGCGGTTTTAATCATTTGGTCTATTGAAACACGNGTNACAGAGGANTTCTGTNCTATTCTTTTTACTCTCGATCTGTACTGAGTNACCTCCCGAGCTCTGGATTCGNTCTCCACAACAACNAANTTATCCCCGGATTCTGGTGCACCAGACAAGCCNTGTAATTCAATCGGATANCTTGGNGNAGCTTTTNATANCTTAATACCTTGATCACTATAAATAGCCCTTGCTTTTCCCCANTCTTTTCCAACAACAATNATATCACCTACTTTCAACGATCCATTTTGGANTAATATTGAAGCAACTGTTCCTTTNCCTTTTTCTATTTTAGACTCAATTACNGTCCCCTCNGCNTTTCTATTGGGATTNGCCTTTAATTCTAANACTTCTGCTTGGAGNAGNATTGCTTCTAANAAATCNTCNAATCCTTCTTTNGTTTTTGCAGAAACATTTACAAAAACATTTTCTCCNCCCATTTTCTCNTTGATTATCTCATGCTTCATCAAATCTGTTTCTACTTTTTGTGGATTCGCTGCTGGAAGGTCAATTTTATTTACGGCTATAATTATTGGACAACCCGAGGCTTTTGCGTGACTTATAGCCTCGATTGTTTGTTCATTTACACTATCATCAGCGGCAACCACTAATATAATTATATCTGTGATATTTGATCCTCTTGCTCGCATCTGACTAAAAGCAGCATGTCCTGGAGTATCAATAAACGTTATCTTTTTCTTAGATTTTGTTTCAACAATATAAGATCCTATGTGCTGTGTGATTCCGCCTGCCTCAGATGCAGCCACTTTTTTCTGTCTGATTGCATCGAGTATAGAGGTTTTACCGTGATCAACATGCCCCATTACTGTAACAACAGGTGGTCTTTCTTTGAGTTCATTTGTACTATCTCTTGGTCCATCGAGGCCAACCTCAACATCTGACTCACTCACCCTTTTTGGCGTATGGCCCAATTCAAGGACTAATAGTTCGGCCGTATCAGCATCTATAGTTTGATTTATAGTAGCCATCACTCCAAGTTTCATTAGACTTTTTATCAAATTTGAAGACTTTTCAGCTAATCTTGAGGCTAGCTCACCAACAGTTATAACATCTGGAATTATGATTTCTTTTTTCTTTTTTTCCTTTGTTTCGAGGTTTTCTTTAGACTCTGGTTGATCAAATTTTCTCTGTTTAGCTTTTTCTCTGGCTCTTTTAATTGCAGCTAAAGATCTAACCTTTTCATTATCGTCATCCAAAGCCTGGGATATTGTAAGTTTTCCTTGTCTTCTATTTTCAAAACTTTTAGGACTTTTAGGAAATTTGGGGGGTCTATTTTTTTCTGGAGACTCTTGTTGTATATCGTTTTGATTTTTCTTTGGATCAAGTGTTGGTTTGCTGGTAGGTTTTTTTGGAGAGCGTTTGACGTTTAAATCTCTTATGCCTTCTTTTGGTGCTTTAGGTAAATCAGGGTCAATTTTTTTAAAATATTTTATTTCATCCTTTAATACTTCTCTCCCTTCATTTTGATCCTCATTAGGTTTTTTATTGATTGTAGAAAAAGTTCTTTTTTTCTTTACCTCAACTGACACAGACTTGCTTCTACCATGCGAAAAGTTCTGTTTTATTTGGCCTGCATTAAATGTTTTTTTAAGCTGAAGCTTACCAGTAATTGTTGTTTTTTTATCTTTGTTTTCTTCCATTTTTTTTAAAACCAGTGTTTCCTAGCATCCATAATAATTTCATCTGCCTTCACTTTATCTATTTCAACTAATATTTCTATTAGTTCATCATTCGAAAGGTCAGCTAGTTGATCTCGAGTCTTAATGTTCTTTTCGTTCAAGACAATTAATTGATCAACTGAAATAAATTTGCTTTCCAATAAGTAATCCTCTACACCAGCCTTTTTTAATATTTCAAGATTTTCCTTTTTTAGTTTTTCGATATGGCTCTTAGCCCTTGTAATTAATTCGTTAGAAAGATTCTCATCAAAACCTTCTATTGATGTTAATTCTTCCATTGAAACCATGGCAATCTCATCTAAAGATGAAAACCCCTCTGTTACTAATAAATGAGCAATAACTTCATCAACATCTAAATCTAACATAAACTTTTGTGATAAATTTTTAAATTCCTCATTTCTTCTGTCAGACTCTTGAGAAGTGGTTAATATATCTATACTCCATCCAGACAATGAGCTTGCAAGCCTAACATTTTGGCCTTTTCTTCCAATAGCTAAACTAAGTTGTTCATCAGGAACAATTACATCAATCTTTTTTATATCTTCTTCTATTACCACTTTATCAACCTCGGCTGGGCCAAGAGCATTAACAACATATGTGGCAATATCCTCAGACCATAAAACAATATCTATCTTTTCACCTTGTAATTCGTTTACAACAGCCTGTACTCTACTGCCTCTCATTCCAACACAGGCTCCAACTGGATCAATACTTTTTTCTTTGGTAAATACTGCGATCTTCGCTCTACTTCCGGGGTCTCTTGCTACAGATTTAACTTCGATAATACCATCATAAATTTCAGGCACTTCCTGAAAAAATAACTTAACAAGAAAATTATTATGTGCTCTAGATAAGAATATTTGATGTCCTTTTAGGTCATGCTTTACATCTGCAATATAAGCCCTAATTCTATCAGATCTTCTAAAAACTTCTTTATTTAAAAGTTCATCTCTTCTTAGAATAGCCTCCCCTTTACCAAGATCTACAATTAAGTTTCCATATTCAACTCTTTTAACGACGCCATTTACAATCTCTCCAATTTTATCTTTGAACTCATTGTATTGCATTATTTTCTCAGCTTCTTTAACCCTCTGGTAGATGACTTGTTTAGCTGTCTGGACGGCTATCCTTCCAAAATCAAGTGGTGGAAGTTCTTCAACCAAGTGCTCACCTGCTTGCAAATGCTTGTTGTTTTTATCTAATGTTTTAATATTTATTTTGTTTGCCCTTTCCTCTTCAGGAAAATCGTCAACGTCTTCAACGACCTCTAAATATCGAAACAAACCAATCTTTCCATTATTTCTGTCAATTTTTGCCCTTATATCTTGCTCAAAACCATACTTCGTTCTTCCTGCTTTAGCTATGGCAAACTCCATAGCATCTATAACCTCTTCCGGAGATATGCCTTTTTCTTTAGCAATATTTTTAGATATTTCAACTATATCTATTGAACTGCTGTCTTTTACATCAAAATTTTGCAATTTTTCACCCTAATTTTTAAATTTATGAATATACATACCAATACTTTACTAAAACTTAAATAATTTAATAATATTTATCAGAACCTATTTTTTATTAAAAACAAAAAAAA
>NHBS01000012.1 GCA_002167825.1 Pelagibacteraceae bacterium TMED13 | reverse complement strand
TAGAATGGTGCCCAGGGGAGGAATTGAACCACCGACACAGCGATTTTCAGTCGCTTGCTCTACCAACTGAGCTACCTGGGCTTATTTAAAATGTCTAATTATTACTAAACGTTAGAATATTTTCAAATAAAATCATATTATCTTAAATATTTTATACACCTCTGGAATTGATAATCCAACAACATTTGTATAAGAACCTTTAATTTTTCTTACAAATTTTGAAGCCATCCCCTGAATTGCATACCCCCCAGCCTTTCCAACACCCTCCTCTAACAGTTTGTCACTTAAATCAAATTGTTCTAATTTTTCAAAAAATATTTCCGTCACTACTACCTTACAAAATATCTTTCCCTCTTTTGAAATGATACATATTCCACCATAAACATTATGTTTCCTCGAAGATAAATAATTAAGATGGGACTTAACTCCTTCTTTTGACTCAGCCTTATGAAGAATTTTTCCTGCTCTAAAAACTATTGTATCGCCAGCAATAATAGTTGAGTCTTTAAGATCTTCATGCATTTTCTTAACATAGACAGCCTTCTGCATAGCTATGTTTCTTACACTTTTTTTTAAAGCATTTTTATCAAAAAAACTTTTTTCATCGATTGATGGTTTTATAACCTGGATATTCTTTAATCCCAAACTTTTGAGTAACTCCAGCCTTCTGGGTGAAGAGGAAGCAAGGATTATTTTGCCGAGCTTATTAAACAAATTTATTTATGTCTGAANGTTATTCTACCTTTAGTCAAATCATAAGGTGTCATTTCAACTGTTACTCTATCTCCNGCTAAAACTCTAATTCTAAATTTTCTCATTTTTCCGGCTGTATGGGCTATTATNTCGTGATCATTATCTAACAAAACTCTAAACATTGCATTAGGAAGCAGTTCCTTTACGGTTCCTTGAAATTCCATTAATTCATCTTTAGCCATAAATANCCTTCATTTTTTTATTCTGCATTCTATTGATAAAGCGTGTGCTTGTAAACCCTCTTCATTAGCAATATTAATTGCNTCTAATCCAATTTTTTTTATACTTTTTTCGGTACAGCTTACAACNGAAGATCTTTTAAAATAATCTAACAGATTTAGTCCCGANGTAAATCTTGCTGTTCTATCGGTAGGTAAAACATGATTTGGGCCTGCTATATAATCNCCAATNGCTTCTGGTGTAAATTTTCCAAGAAATATAGCTCCAGCATTTTTTATATCCTTGAGATACTCTTTTGCGTTATCTAGCGCAATTTCNAAGTGCTCTGGAGCTAGTTTNTTTATTAATTCNATTCCATCAGAAATTTTTTCAACTATGATTACAGCACCAAATTTTTCCCAACTTTTTTTTGCTATATTTCTTCTTTTAAGTTTCTTTAATAATGAGTCAATTTCANTNATTACATTNTTAGAAAAATTATCACAATCAGTTATAAGAATTGATTGAGCAAGCTCATCATGCTCNGCCTGAGATAGAAGGTCNATAGCNATGTGTTTTGGGTTATTATTTTTATCTGCAAAAACTAAAATTTCTGATGGNCCTGCAATCATATCTATTCCTACAACACCAAAAAATTTCTTTTTAGCTAATGCAACATATGCATTACCAGGNCCAAAAATTTTNTCTACTNTTTTTAGACTTTCAGTACCTAATGCTAAAGCTGCAACTGCTTGTGCACCACCTATTTTATAAACTTCTTGAATATTTAGNATTTTNCAACANGCTAATACNAAAGGGTTTACNTNNCCATTNGTAGCTGGAACAGTTACCACTATTCTTGGAACCTCAGCAACTTGNGCAGGAACTACATTCATNATGAATGATGAAGGNTAAGCCGCNTTCCCGCCTGGAACATAAAGACCAACNGATTCAAGNGGATTCCAGATTGATCCNANCGTGACNCCCTCTTTATCCTTATATAGNAAATTACTNGGCTTTTGTTTACTATGAAATAGTCTCACTCTTTTGATAGNATTTTCTAGTGATNCAATTANNNTTTTCTCNACNGAATTATANGCTTTATCTATCTCTTTTTCANCCACAATTAAATCNGAAAAAGTTTTAGCTTTNATTTTATCAAANTTATTAGAAAGTCTTAAAACTTCCTNNTCACCTTTAATCTTCACATTCTTAATTATNTTATCTACTGTGCTTTCTATNGAAAGATCTGAAGTNCCTCTTTTTTTGAGCAGAAGTTGNAAATTCTCGTTAAAATTTTTATCTATTTGTCTTAAGATTTTAACCACTANTTGCCTTTTTAATTTGTTTTATAATTTGAGANACTTTATCGTTATTTANTTTAAAAGCAATTTTATTTACNANAAGNTTCGAAGAAATTTTAAACANAACTTCNGATTCAACTAAATTNTTTTCNTTTAANGTTTTACCTGATGAAACTANATCTACAATAGTTGAACAAATNCCAAGTTTTGGAGCTAATTCAACTGCTCCNTTTAATTTGATACATTCTGCTCTAACNCCCTTGCTNGCAAAATAATCTGTCACNGTATTTTTATATTTTGTAGCAATCATTAAATGACCNTTTCTTTGTTTTTTTTTNAAAAAATCTTTTTTATGTGCAACTGANANTTTACACTTTCCNATACCAAGATCCATNACGTTATTTACTTCATCATAATCAAATTCTTTTAAAACATCATCACCNACNACCCCTAGTTGTGCAGCTCCAAANGCAACGAANGTAGCTACATCAAANGANCTTACNCTGATTATATCAAGAAANTTAATANTTGTNTTAAANATNAACCTTCTNNATTNNGGATCAAAAAATTCTTTCTCAGGNAAAATATTAGCCTTTTNTAAAATTGGGNTTAATTCATTTAAAATTCTCCCCTTGGGTACTGCAAGTATCATTCTATTCATTTTTTTATTCTATCTATTTTNGCACCACATGCTTTAAGTTTTTNTTCAATATTTTCATATCCNCTNTCTAAATGATATACTCTATTAATAATCGTTTTACCTTTTGCCATCAAGCCNGCAATTATTANACATGATGATGCTCTCAGATCTGTCGCCATTAACTCCGCACCATAAATCTCTTTAACACCAGTAATTTCAACTTTTGATCCCTTTTTTTTTATTTTTGCTCCCATACGCCTTAATTCACCAACATGCATAAATCTATTTTCAAAAATCTTTTCATTTATTTCATTTAAGCCTTGGATTTTTAATAANGCTGCAGTNAACTGGGCTTGAAGATCAGTNGGAAAGCCNGGATACTCTTTNGTGGTAANTTTCAAATTTANTTCACCNTCTTTTNCTTTTACAACACTAAAACTTTTATCATCAATTTTTTTTAGCTTTAAAAACTTTATTGGCTTAAAAATATCTTTTANATGTTTATAGATTTNATTATTNACCCCTGTAAGNATTANATNNCCTGAACAACCTAAAACAGATAGAGCAAAAGTTCCCGCTTCAATTCTATCNGGCATNACCTCAAACTCACCTCCATTTAATTCNTTTACACCATCNATGGTTANCAGGTCAGTACCATGNCCCTTAATTTTTGCTCCTATTTGTATTAAAAAANTACAAAGATNATCAATCTCNGGTTCTTGAGCAGCATTATNTATAATTGTTTTNCCTTCNGCNAATGTTGCGGCCATAATTAAATTNTCNGTTGCNCCTACAGATTTTTTNTTAAAGTTTATTGAAGTTCCTTTCAGTTTTCCTTTNACACTNCCGTGAACATAACCATTTTTTATTGNAAATGATGCTCCCATTNTTTTTAANNCATCTAANTGCAAATCTACTGGNCTTGTTCCAATTGCACANCCACCAGGTANNGAAACNTTNGCATAACCATANCTAGACAAAAGTGGACCTANTATCAAAAATGATGCCCTCATTTTNCNCACAAGTTCATANGATGCTATCAATGATTTNGGNGTATCAGATTTAAATGTATAATAATTGNTTTTTTTATAAATTTTAACATTCAACGACTTNAGNAATTCAATCATTGAAAAAATATCNGAGAGGTNAGGTATATTGGTTAACCTCACTTTTGAGTTTGTTAAGAGTGTTGAAGCNAGAATCGGCAGNGCAGCNTTTTTTGATCCACTGATTCTNACTTTACCTTTGAGGGGTTTTCCACCAATTATCTCNATCACATCCATTTTANAGTTTGGGTAAAGTCACGCCTTTTTGGAACATATATTTACCCTTTCTATCAGCATACGATAGTTCGCAAATATCATCTCCNTTAAAAAATAAAAATTGTGCNGCACCTTCNTTTGCATANATTTTTGCAGGAAGNGGNGTAGTATTTGAGAATTCTAGAGTAACATGTCCCTCCCATTCTGGCTCTAAAGGTGTTACATTTACAATGATTCCACATCTTGCATATGTTGATTTTCCAACGCAAATAACTANGGTTTCTTTAGGTATTTTAAANTATTCAACAGTTCGNGCAAGAGCAAANCTATTAGGAGGTATTATACAATNATCAACNTCTCTATCAACAAAACTNGTATCAGAAAATTTTTTAGGATCAACGGTTGCAGAATTTACATTGGTAAAAATTTTAAAGTTTTTNGANACTCTCGCATCATATCCNTAAGATGAAAGNCCATAGGATAGNACNCCNTCTTTCTCAAGCTTTTCAACAAATGGNCTAATCATTTGTTTTTCTTTAACCATTTTTTTTATCCAAAANTCAGGCATTATTCCCATATTTTATTTNCCTTCCTCTTTTTTAAATTTTTTCTAAGAGCTTTTGAAAGTTTATCAAATTTAGGNGTTNTTTTATTCATAATACTTATTCTTCTTTTTTTCAAGATAAGTGTATTTTGTTGATTTNCCNTTTGATAGTTTTACTGGATATTTTTTTTTATTAATCTCAATTTTTTTAAGACACTCTTTTTCTAAGTCAATCCCAGCAATATCTGAAAATCTAAGAAGATATAGCATTACGTCAGCAACCTCCTCTTTAATTCTNGANANATTTTCTTTTTTTTTATAAAATTCTGAATTNTCNTTNTCCCATTGAAAAATTTCTAATAGTTCNGAAGATTCAAGATTTATTGATATAGCTAGGTTCTTTAAAGAATGAAATTGATNCCAATCTCTTTTCTTTGAAAACTCTCTTAAAATNTTTTTTATTTTTAATTCGTTCATGTAANTGNTCTTTTTCAAATTAATATACTTGATTTTTATCTTCTTTAAAAAAATTTATATCTTTTTTTTTTTTAGTTGCTAGAATTTAAAAACAATGAATGAGGTANTATGGGGCAGATATTCACTACTTGTATANACTGGTATAAGCACAGTAGCCCTTCTNATACTTAGTTTCTTTTTTAAATTTTTAATTTTATTAACNTTTATCNCAAGCTTTTTATTTGCTNTTTCNTTATGGGATTTTTTTCAAAAAAAAAGATCTATTCTTTCTAATTTTCCATTGTTAGGTAGATTCAGATTTTTTTTAGAAAGTATTAGACCTGAATTAAGACAATATTACTGGGAGTCAGATGATGATGAAGTACCTTATTCAAGAAACCAAAGATCAATGGTTTATCAAAGATCAAAGGATATCGAAGGAGTGAGACCATTTGGTTCACTAGAAAAAATGTACCGTGAAGATTTCGTTTGGCTAAATCACTCTATAACACCCTCACATATTAAAAACTCAGAGTTTAGAATAAAAGTTGGAAGTGGTAAAAATTTTTACAATATGTCAGTATTAAATATATCTGGCACATCATTTGGTGCAATTTCACCACCAGCTATAACCTCATTAAATATGGCTGCAAANATGGGTAATTTTGCTCACAATACAGGTGAGGGATCAATGTCNAGTTATCACGAAAAAGGTGGTGGAGATACTATCTGGCAAATATCAACTGGGTACTTCGGTTGCAGAGATAGTAAGGGGAATTTTTCCCCNAAAAAATTTACTATAAAAGCTAAAAGTCCGCAGATAAAAATGATTGAAATTAAAATTAGNCAAGGAGCAAAGCCAGGTCATGGAGGNATGCTCCTTGCACCGAAGGTAACNGAAGAAATCGCAGCAACTAGAGGAATAGAAGTTGGTAAGGATTGTATATCACCAGCTCGNCATAAAGAATTTTCTACTCCTTCACAATTATTGAAATTTGTAGAAAAACTCAGAAANCTTTCAGGTGGTAAACCAGTTGGAATTAAAATGTGTATAGGTCATCCGTGGGAATTAATTTCAATAATTAAAACAATGGTTTTAGAGAAAAAGTACATTGACTTTATAACTGTTGATGGAGCTGAGGGTGGAACTGGAGCAGCTCCAGCTGAATTTACAGATCACTTAGGNAGTCCGCTTAAAGACGCAATTATATTTGTTGATAATNTCCTTGTAGGNTCAAATCTNCGTGACAGGGTTAAGATAGGAGTCTCAGGNAAAATTGTTTCTGCATTTGATATTGCNCATATGTGNGCTTTNGGAGCTGATTGGGTAAATATGGCTAGGCCATTCATGTTTTCTATTGGGTGTATTCAATGTAGATCCTGTCATACAGGAGAATGTCCTACAGGAATAGCAACAATGGANCCCATGAGATATAGAGCAATTGATNTNAAAGATAGATCAAACAGAGCTTTCAATTTTCATAAAAATACCATTTTCGTATTAAAAGAACTTTTAGAATCTGTTGGGGTAAAACACCCAAGTGAGTTAAATAGAAGACACATTGTTAGAAGATTGTCTGAAAGTGAAATTCTTTTAGCNGATCAAATTTATCCAAGAGCAGAAAAAGGNGAACTACTCAAAAAAGGAAAGAAAACTATAGCTGATCCAAGAATCAATGTTTATTGGAACAAGGTAAATACAAAAAGCTTTAATTATGATACGAGGTCAATTTAAAANAAAAAGNCAAACTTGGTCTGACNTTATTATTTNAATATAATATTTATGTTTAATTCCTGTTTTTTTTTTGCCCTCTTAGTTTAATAGTAAAACAGGGTCTTGGTAAGACTCAGCCACTGGAGCGTAACCAGTAGAGGGCACCATANTTGTAATGAATAATTTAACAAAAAATATATTGATNGGATTNGTATTAGGGTTAATTTTTGGAATCTTAGTTAATTTAATTGATCTANANCAATCTGATAAAAAATTAATAATTGAAATACTTTCAGTTGGTGGTGANATATTCTTAAAAATTATAAAAATGTTAGTGGTTCCGATTGTTTTTTTTTCACTTACTTCAGGAGTTGCTAATTTAAATGAACTTAACACTTTAGGAAAAATTGGTNTTAAGTCNATNTCTNTNTANATTCTTACTACTTTTTTTGCAATAACAGGATCACTCATTTTTGCAAATCTNTTAAANCCTGGAAAAGATTTCAATTTAAAAACCGAAAATAATNANATAGCAATNTCAGAACCTCCNTCCCTCAATGAAGTTNTTTTGAATATCATCCCAAATAATCCTTTTGAATCATTAGTAAATGGTAATATGCTCCAGGTAATATTTTTTGCCATTCTACTCGGAAGTGCGATTTCAATTNCCANAAAAAAAAAACTTACTGACTTNTTCAATGATTTNAATTTAGTTATAATGAAAGTTCTTTCTATTTCTCTTGTCATTGCACCCGTNGGAATATTTTGTTTAATTTCTAAAACTTTTGCTACTCAAGGTTTAGGTTCTATAATTGAATTAGCAAAATATTTTTTTGTTGTCGTTTTTGTTTTAATTTTACATGTAATTTTTGTATATTTGCCTATCATAAGATTAATTGGGNAAACAAAAGTAATAAAATTNTTTTATGGGATGAAGGAAGCNCTAATTTTTGCATTTTCTACNTCTAGTAGTTCAGCGACAATTCCAGTCACACTTGAAAATCTCAAAAAGTATTTTGCTGTAAAAGATAANATTGCCTCTTTTACNGTACCTTTAGGTGCTACNATAAATATGGACGGAACAGCAATTATGCAGGGTGTTGCTACTGTATTTATAGCAAATGCTTATGGTTTTGATCTATCTCTTATTGATTATNTAAATATTATTTTAACTTCAACATTAGCTTCAATTGGAACAGCAGGAGTTCCTGGTGTAGGAATAATAATGCTTGGTATGGTNCTCAATCAAGTTGGCCTGCCACTGGANGGAATTGCTCTGATAATGGGAGTGGATAGGTTTNTGGATATGCTAAGAACAACAGTAAATGTAGCTGGTGATTCAATGGTATCTATAGTTATTAATAAATCAGAGAAAAAATAATGAATTGGTACAATATAGAACTTGAAATTCCTTTTTATGGTAAAGAATTTGAACTAATAAAAGCCTCAAACGAGCAAGAGGCAAATCTAATTGCTATAAAAAAGGTTGTTCGAAAGTATAANTGCTTGGATTANGAGGTTTTAGTAACAAGTTGTANNGTTATCAAANATTAAATTCNACACATTTACCGTANAGGTTTTCATTAATTTCGTTCTCTCTCATAGCAATTTTTCCATTTACAATTGTATAAATTGGCATCCCTTTNATTCTTAAATCATTGTAAGGAGTCCAGCCCGATTTACTAGCAATCCATTTATTAGTTATCTCAAATTCTTTTTCCAAATCAATAATTGTCAAATCAGCATCATATCCTAAACTTATTTTTCCTTTATTTTTGATTTTATAAATTTTACATGGGTTGACAGAAATAAGTCTTACNACATCTTCGATTTTAAGTTTATTTTNATTCACAAAGTTCANCATAATAGGAAGAAGTGTTTGCACTCCTGTCATACCTGAGGGNGATAATGGGTATTTCTTTTNCTTTTCTTCTATTGTATGNGGAGCATGATCTGAACCTATAACATCTACTACTTTATTTTNAATTCCATACCACAAACCTTTTTGATGNNTCTCATTTCTGATTGGAGGGTTCATTTGGGCATTAGTTCCCAATAAATCATAACAATCTGGNGAGCTNAAATATAAGTGCTGAGGTGTAACTTCACATGAACAAATATCTTTATTTTTTTCTATCATNTTTATTTCGTCTGCTGTTGAAATATGTAATATATGAAGNTTCGTCTTTCCAACNTCACGAGCGATTTTNAATAATCTTTGAGTACTTTTAATTGCAGATTCNTCATCTCTCCAAACTGGGTGTGAATNTACAGAAATATTAGGATCATCTANAATTTTCTTCCTATCTCTTAATCTATACTCATCTTCACTATGAACAGCAAATTTTCTATCTATATTCGAAATAATTTTTCTTAANCTATCATCATCTTCAACNAACAAATCTCCAGTTGAAGCACCCATAAAAATTTTAACACCACAACAGCCCGCTAACCTNTCAAGATTACNNAGATCNTCTATATTTTCTTTNGCTGCACCTATAAAAAAACTGTAATTACAAAATGCTTGTTTCCTAGCTATTTCTAGTTTTATATCAAGCTGTTCTTTATTTATAGTAGCTGGGGAAGTATTTGGCATTTCAAAAACTGTAGTTATACCCCCTAAGATTGCCCCTTTTGTTCCATTATGTATATCTTCTTTATGTGTAAGTCCTGGCTCCCTAAAATGAACCTGGGTATCAATAGCACCAGGCATTACAATTAAACCTTTAGCATCAACAACCTGATTTGCTTGACTTCTATCTACAGAACCTATTTCACATATTTTTCCTTCACTTATCCCTATGTCTGCTTTCTCAGTTTTATAATTGGGGAAAATGACTGATCCATTTTTGATAACTAAATCTATTTTTGTATCATTTTTTGTATTCATTTACCTTTTTTAAAACCTCAAAATAATTTCCACGTTCCTTAATCCCTTCTATATGGATAAGATACCATGAACTAAAAAAAATAATATGCCAAATTGATTTAGATAATTTTTTATCATTTTTAACTTCATCACATAAAAATATTATCTCTTTTTCAGTGAAAAAAAGAAATAGAAAATCAAGTTTAAGCAAATTTTTCTTTATGAGGTCAATCTTTTTTGGGATCCATTCATTAATGGGTATTGTAAAGCCTTTTTTTGGAGAAAAAGAATTATAATTTTTTAGATTCCTCTTCAAAAAGTGTCTCACGTAAAACTTTCCAAAACCACTTTTGATTTTCAAATTATCATCGACAAAAAAAAAGTTACTGAACATATTTTTATCAATAAATGGTGTTCTACCCTCCAAACTAAACGCCATTAAACATCTATCTAACTTTATAAGCAAATCATTTGGTAACCAGTTTTTATAATCAAATAATTGTTTTTGTTGAAGTTTAGTTGTGTTTTTAAAATCAAAATATTGAGTTTTATTTTNAAAGTCATTATTTTTCNTTTGTAGTTTTTTAAANAANGTTCCACNGNTGAATGTTTCCTTAAGNTCTCTACCTTTAAATAAAANTCTTTGTACTTTTTTATACCTTCCATATCCTCCAAATAATTCATCGCCACCTTCACCTGTTAGAACAACTTTAAATTCTTTAGAGGCTTTTTTAGATAATTTTAATGTTGGAAGAATTGCATAATCAGCAACAGGTTCATCAATTTTTTCAGCAGCAAGAAAAATTAANTCCCAAAAATCATTNTCAGAAAAACTTAGTTCTTTCAGTTTGATATTATTATCCAAACAAATTTGTTTAAAACTATGATCTTGNTTTGTACAAACATTCATAGTAAANGCTGTGATATTTTTTAACTTTAGTTCCATNATACAGTANAGGAGTAGCATTGAATCAATACCTCCTGATAAGAATAAACAATACGGAACATCGCTTCTGAGATGNNTTTTAACAGTTTCAATNATTTTTCTTTTAAAAAAACTTTCATNAATTGAAANATTTCTTTTTACNTCTAATTTTCTAAATCTNCTTTCTTTNATTTTNCCATTNTGNATAATTAATGTTTCACCNGGTCNAAGCCTNTTNAAACCTTTANAGATAGTTTTATTTCCAGTACAATATTGATATTGAAGTTGNTCAACAACCTTCTGANTATTNAAAGATGACTTAAAAGGCATTGCATTTCTTAAAGAGTTAAGTTCTGAACAAAATATAAATCCATGGTTAAAAAGTGCAAAATACAAAGGTTTTATTCCAAACTCATCTCTTGAAATAATTATCTCATCTTTCTCTTCATCATAAATTGCNAATGCATACATTCCNCTTANNTCTTTAAAACCATCAATACCTTTNNTTTTATAAACGGCTAAAATAGATTCNGAATCNGANTTTGTTATAAATTTATAATTNGAATATTTCTTTCTTATTTNTANATCATTATAAATTTCACCATTAGCTATNAGTATTAAATTTTTATTTTTTATTGGTTGATAGCCTTGTTTTAAATCAACTATTGAGAGTCTTGTNTGAATAANACTTGTATTNTTTTTTTTATAGANACCACTNCCATCAGGCCCTCTATGAAACAAAGATTTTTTTATATTTAAAAATCTTTTGANAAGACTNTTATTTNTAGTAACTAAAGATAAACCGGCAATTCCACACATTTATTTTATGATTTTTTTGAAAAATGAAATATACTTTTTTANAATCAANTCTTGTTTAAACTTTTTATTATATTCTTCAAATGCATTTTTNATAATTTTTTCTTTTAATTTTTTATTTTTTTGAATTTCTTTTATCTTTTTAACAAGATCAAAAATATCATTTTTTTCAAATTTTAAGCCATTTACTTTTTCTTTAATTAAATTACCTGGACCACTTACGTTAGCCGCAATTACAGGTATCTTATGTGCCCAACCATCTATTATAATATTACCAAAAGGTTCGTGTCGTGATGGACAAATTAAAACTGAAGCGGAGTTTAAGAAAGCAGAGATATCGTCCGTCCAGTTAAAAATCTTTACTCTTTTCTTCAAATTATATTTTTCAATAAGTTCTTCATAAAATTCCTTCAACGAACCTTGACCTACTAAAATTAAAGAATAATTAGGTAAAAAAGATAGTGATTTTATTAACACATCAAATCCTTTATTTTCATGAAANCGNCCCATTGCTATNAANGTTTTATTNTTACTAAACTCAAGATNTAANGTAGTATTTTTATTTGNGTTGACAAAATTAGGTATGAAGGAGACCTTATTAGANTCCCACCCAGAATCAATAATATAATCTTTAATATCTTGNGTATTTGCAATTAANTAATCNCATTTTGNATAGTTTTTCATTTTATAATAACCACCAAGTCTCCCAACAACNATTTCATTTCCAAACTTCTCATTAGGTAAAACTCTTGAAGCTCGNTTCATCCAGGTAAGAATTATATTAGGTTTGAACTCTTTNATANTTTTTTCAATTACAGATTGGCAAAAAGGATTGAAATTATTAAAAAATTTTATGTATTTTAGATTGCTCAACTTAGNGTTTAAATAATNGAANCTCTCTTTATGATATCTTATGATAACTTTCTGNNCCAAACTTTCNTTTTCAAATGCAATTGCTAATCTCTCAAAAAAATTCTCTGCACCACCACTNTTGGCACCAGACATNATATTAAGAATTTTCAATTTAGAATTTTTTTCCATTTATCNACCACTTCATTCCANGTTAAGTAATTTTTTTTTTTTAGAGCATTTTTATGCATNTTCTTCCACAANNGATCATCATTAAGTAATTTGATNGTNTGATTACAAAAAAANTTATCGTCATCACATANATAACCTGTTTTNTTATTTATAACTCTTTCATTCATACAACCATAATTCATTACAACCGANGGAAGNCCAACCATTTGAGCTTCNGCTAGAGCCATACAATATGTTTCATCTGATGTNCCTTTGTAAAGAAANAATCTCGATTTTTTAAGCTCTTTTAAAAGTTTTTCTCTAGGCAAAGGTTTTTTTACTATAACATTTAGACCCTTAAGTGACTTCGCTTTTTTTAAAATATCGGATATTTCATTAAAATGTTTGTCACCAAATTTTCCATATGTCTCGAAACCAGAAAAAATTTCTAATATTGCTCCATTTGATCTTTTATAAATATTCTTTTCCCACATTTCTAATAACCAAGATAAACCTCTCATAGGATTTGAAGTAAAAATTACTTTTTTTTTTGGAGGAACTCTTATTTTTTTATAATTATATAATTTATTGTCAATTCCATAAGGTATTATAACCCTTTCCTTTGCTGGTGCCCAGAAAGGATACGTACTGGCGTGATATTCTCCTGAAAATACTATTTTAAAATTATTTAAAAACAGTTTGGATAAATATCTATATTTTATTAGATAATTTGCAGGATTATGAATCCAGAAAATCCTATTTTTACATTCTTTTTTTATATTTAGAAATTTATCTCCTCTATTAATAATTAAAGTATCACATACCTCTTCATTAATTGAGCCGCCAAGCTTTTTCCATTCAACACCATTTATTATGCCTTCATACTCACAGTTATTATAAACAACAACTTTAAATCCATTTTTTGATAAACATTCCACCAAAGATACGAAAGCTACTTCGGCGCCACCATATGGCTTTTTTCTAATAGAGTGTGAATCAAAGGATATGCCATCATCAACGAATAACAACTTAGTCATTTTTATTTTCCTTATATTTAAGGTATGACAAAAGTGGGTATAATCCTGCAACAATTCCTATCATTAATCCAATTCTACCTTCTTTAAACCCTTTTCTAACAATAAAACATTTCCAAAACCTTGAAAAAACTCTTCTAATATTTGTAAATATATTTTCTTTTATATTTTCTTTTTCTAAATCTAATGCTCTAGCAGAGGAATAGCCATCAAGTTTTTTAATTAGATCTGCTATACTGTAGCAATAGTAATGAATTAAATGGTTCTTTAAATTTCCTCCTCTATTTCCTAATAGAGTTATTTTAGGGTGAACTCTTTGCGAGCCCCAAGATTTACATTTTTTTCTAAATAATCCAGCATATGCCGATTTTCCAAAATATGCACCCCAACCATGGCTAACTAATTTTCTGTTAATATAATTATCAACATTTATTTGATGCCAATCATATTGACTATTTTTTATTGTATATAAAATTTCCTTACTTAAATTCAAATTTATTCTTTCATCAGCATCTATTTCTAGAATCCAATCATTTTTACACTTCTGAATTCCGTAATTTCTTCTATCTCCTTCAATATCCCAACTTCCTGAATAAAATTGATTAGTGAACTTTTTAACTATATTCAAAGTATTATCAGTACATTTATCTAAAATGACTACAATCTCATCAGAAAAACTAAGTCTTTCAAGACAGTCTGAGATTTGTTTTTCCTCATTGTGAACAACTAATAAAACAGAAATCTTTTTCATTATCTATAAAATTTAATTATTTTTTTTAAAACATAATCTACTTTTAGATCCTCCATTAGACAGTCTTCTTGCTTGAAGTCAAAGTTTTTGTGACCCATTAAATCATCCGGACTCTTATCTCCAGAAATATGAAGTGTTTTTTTCCCCCAAGGATGGTATTTTTCTATACTACTTGGACCAAATAAACCAACTGTCCTTACATTAGCAAGAGCTGCCAAGTGCATTAAACCAGAATCATTTCCAATGAAAAGTTTACATTCTTTCAAAAATAAAAAAATTTCAACTAACGAAAATTTTCCGAACATATTAAATATTTTTTTATCCTTAAGTGATAAAAGTCCCTTGATTTTATACTCCTCAGATTTTGGTCCTATGAGAACAAAAATATGATTTTTAAATTTACTCTTTATTGAAATTTTTTTGATCAACTCATGAAAATTTTCCTCAGGCCAAATTTTAGGAGCCCAGTTTGCTGTTGGACAAATACAAACCACTTTTTTTCCTCGGAATTTATTTTTAAAATTAATTTTCAAAATATTAATTTTAGGTTCAACTAATTTTCCTGTAATATTGGTGGTAATTTCCTCTACTTTATGAATAGATCTTTGTTTATTTTTTCTAAATATTTTCCTTTTTTTAGTGAACAAGAAAAAACTTATTATTGATCCTCTAAGATCAATAACTTCCTCCCAACTCTTAAAAAAAATTTTTATGAATAAAATTAACCAATGAAAGGAATATCTTCTCTTTTTGAAAGGAACTATAGTATCGATATTTTTGCAATATCTAAAAAGATCATAGGGAATCTCACCGCAAACAAAAGTAATCTGACTATCTTTATACTTTTCTTTAAAATAATTGTTTAAGCCTGATGATAAAATTGCATCACCAAGTCTATTAGAAGAAATTATTAATACTCGTTTCATATCTGTGGTATTATATAATTTAAATAAAAAAAATTTAATATGTTCCAAGATAATTGTTTTTTTGAAGAAAAATATAGTTCAATCATTAAAGTTACAGGGCCTGATAAGTTTAGTTTCCTTCAGGGGATTATATCAAATGATATTGAAATTCTCAAAACTAAATTAAGTTTATATGCTGCAATACTAACGCCGCAAGGAAAATATTTATCTGATTTTTTTCTTAGTATTTATCAAGATAACATTCTAATAGAAATTAAAAGTGAAAATCTTGACTTGGTTATAAAAAAATTATCAATGTTTAAGTTAAGATCAAATGTATCTTTTGAGGTAATAACTAACTTTAAGATATATTTATTAAATGAAAGTAGTGTAAAAATTTTTGAAAAAGAAAAGAATAAAAAGATATTCAATGATCCCAGATTTAAAAATTTATTTCATAGAGTATATATATTTGGAAAGCACAAAATATCTAATTTAGAAAATAACGGTTTTTCTCTACTAAAACAGGATGAATATCACTCTCTTCGCCTTCTTAATGCAATACCAGATTTCACTCTAGATGCTATTTCAAATAAATCACTTTTGATGGAAATGAGGTTTGATCGCCTTAATGGAATTTCATGGAATAAAGGATGTTATTTGGGACAAGAAATTACCGCAAGAATGTATTATAGAAAAATTACCAAAAGACAATTGTATCAAGTGAAAATTAAATTCGATACTTTTATTGATGATAAAATTCTGTTAGATGGAGTTGAAATTGGCTTTATAACTAGCTATGATAAAGAAAATGGGTTAGCTTATATCTCTAATAATGTTTTAGAGGATTGTAGAAAAAAGTGTCTTAAATCAGGCGACTCTAAATTAAAAATATCTGATCCCTGGTGGTCAAATGATTCTAATTCTTAGCCAAATGATTTCTAAGTTTATTTAGAGTCTTAAATGGATTTGAATTATACTTTATTAAATCTTTAATCTGCTCTTTTCCTTTTTGACCAAATTCATCGATAATACTCCTTTCAATCCAGCCTATATCTTGAGATCTTCTCTGATTAAAAATTCTTTTTTGCATCTTTAACATTTTCCATCTTTTCGAAATCACTTCGAAAAGATTTTTGAAGCCAAAACTTTTGTGAGAGGATATTTTCAAAATATCAATATTATCCTCGTCATATTCAAATAAATTTTCATTACCTTTCAAATCAGAATAGGTTAAATTTGATAAGTCTCTCAAATCACTCTTAGTGACGAGAATAATATTGGGAATTTCAAAAATACCTGATTTCATAAACTGAATATTATCACCACTTCCTGGTTGAATACATAGAACTACGGTATCTGTTATATCTTTTATAAATATCTCAGACTGGCCTACTCCCACTGTCTCAACAAGGATATAATCAAATAGTGATCTCATAGTTATCATTGTTGGATACGTTAACTCAGAAATTCCGCCAAGATAATTTTTTGATGCCATAGATCTTACAAATACATTATTATCAGTTGGATCAAGCAAAAATCTAGTTCTATCTCCCAGTAAAGCACCTCCAGTCTCTCTTGAAGATGGATCCACGGCTATAACACCAACTGACTTATTATTTTTCCTTATATATTGTATTAATTTATCAATTAATGAAGACTTACCAACACCTGGTGATCCAGTAACTCCAATAACATGTGCTTTTGGCTTTGAATGCATCAAGTCAAGCTTATCAATNACTTTTTCTGAATTTCTNTTAGTTTCGATCTGTTCCAAAAAATTTGATAGCTCAATTTTTTTTTTTAATGTTATCTTCATTTNATNAGTGATTCGAATTTATAAATATCATTTACTTTTTCATATAAAAAACTAATTAANGCTTTTCTNTTTTCTTTTAANTTTTCNTNATCACTATTAACTTTTACTTTATCAAAAAATTGATTTAAGGACTTAGTGAATAATNTTATGAAGTTTTTATCTTCTAAAAAATCNTNCCCTTGCTCANATTTAATAAGATGCTGCGAACATTTATANAAATTCACTTCTTCCTTTGATTGAAAAATATTTACANTAATATCGNNTTGNACTTTTGAATTTTCATTGATAGAAATTAGCCTTTTTATTGCTTTTAGAAAATCCTTCCCATTGTCACTAAGTATAAACTTTTTCAGAACCTTTAGATCATTAAATAATTGTAATGGATTAAATTTATTTTTAGATAGAACTGATTGAACTTCTTCATTCTTATAGCCCATGTCAGTAAATAAAATCAGGATCCTTTTTCTAAAGTAATCAATTACGTCATCTAGGTTCACTTTAAGAGAAATATTTTGCTCTACAAATTTTTTCTTCAAAAATTCAAATATTTCAATCAAATCTACATTTAAACTATTATCTATACAAATTTTTATAATAGATAAAGCTGATCTCCTAACACCAAAAGGATCACCTGCACCTGATAGTTTTTCATTGGAAATAAAAAAACCTAGAATACCATCAACTTTTTGAGAAATTGACATCAACAATGACAGGTAATTATCACTTTTAGGAAAATCTAAATTATATTGACTAAAGAAAGCCTCATACACTTCCTCAGGTAAATTTTCTTGCGATGCATAATACCCGCCAACTTTTCCTTGTAAGCTTGGAAATTCTTTTACTAACTCGCATGTAAGATCAGCGTTTGAAAGGTTTAAATATTCATAAAACTTTTCAAGATCTAAATTCATCTTATTTGAAATAAAAAGAATGGTTTTCTTGATTCTTTCCGCCCTTTGGTACAAATTTCCTGCACCTCTAAAAAATATTATTTCTTTTAGGTCAATAATACGTTCTTCTAGTTTTTTCTTCCTATCCTCTCTAATAAAAAATTTCGCATCACTAAACCTAGCTTTCAATACATTCTCATTACCCTTAATAATATTCTTTTTCTTGGCAATATCTTTACTCGAGATGAATGCAAAAAAATTCAAGAGTGATTTATTTTTTAAAAAACAAAAATAATCTTGTTTTTCAAACATCACGCTCTTTAGAAGAAANTCNGGAAGATCAAAATACTTTTTAGAGAANGTNCCAAATAAAACGTTCGGATACTCCACAGAGTCAACAACNCGTTCAAATAAATCTTTATTTTCTATCAATTCAGAACCATTCAATTTACAAAAACTTTGTAGTTTTTTACTTATCATATTTTCGCGCTTTACTCTAGATAGGATTACACGATTTTTCTCAAGATCCTTTTCATAATTTTTTGTATTTTTAATTATAATTTTTTTTTCACCATAGTGATAATTCCCGAAGGAAAAGTTACTAGAAGTTACTCCTCCGTATTTGAAAACAATCTTTTTATTGTGGAAAATACATAATATACTTTTAATTGGTCTTATCCATTTTTCATCAAAGTTATTCCACCTCATAGACTTTTTCCACTTTACCTTACTTAAAATTATTGGGAGGTTTTGTTGAAGTGTTTTTTCAACCTTCAACTTTGGTGATTTNATTGCTAGAAATAAATATTCTTTATTCTTTACTTTCTTTTTTATAAGATCTTCAAATTTTGAATTATTTTTATTAAGGAACCCCTTTAAAGCATTTTCATTTGCGTCAACTCTCGGACCTCTAATATGAACAACACTTTCAAGCGTTTCTTTTTTAATTTGACTTATTGATAGTGAGACTCTTCTAGAGGAAGAATTTACCTCAATTTTTGAATATATGATTTTATTAACAACTAAAAACTCTTCAATTAAAACTTTAAGTTCCTTTTCTGCATTTCTTTGCGCCCAGGACGGAATTTCCTCACCATATATTTCTAGTAAAAAATCAGTCATCATTTAATAAACTACAACAATTATACACCANTGTTCTNATTCTCAAGATAAATGCTTGTCTTTCTTTTGCAGATATTACCCCCCTAGAGTCTAGAAGGTTAAAGCAGTGACTTGCTTTTATACATTGTTCGTATGCNGGAATTACTAATTTCTTTTCAATCANCTTTTTTGTAGTTTTTTCATANTCGTTAAATGAACTAAATAAATGNTCGGNTGAAGCATAATTAAAATTATAATCTGATTGTTCTTTTTCATTACGAAGAAAAATATCACCGTAAGTTGTACCATTTTTATCCCATTTAATATCATAAATATTATCAATTTTCTGAACATAGGTTGCTAGTCGCTCCAATCCGTATGTGATCTCTAAACTAACTGGTTTACATTCAATTCCTCCAACTTGTTGGAAATAAGTAAACTGGCTAATTTCCATACCATTACATTGCACTTCCCACCCTAAACCTGAAGCACCAAGTGTTGGACTTTCCCAGTCATCTTCAATAAATTTAATGTCATTTTCATCGGGATTAATTTTAATTTCTTTAAGACTTTCTAAATATAACTCTTGTGAATTAGTTGGGCTGGGTTTCATAATTACCTGAAGTTGATAATAATGCTGAAGCCTATTAGGGTTTTCACCATACCTGCCATCTGAAGGTCTTCTACATGGCTGAGTAAATACAGCATTCCAAGGACTTTTACCCAAAGCTTTTAGTGAAGTAAATGGATTAAATGTCGCGGCACCCATTTCCATATCATAGGATTGAATAACTAAGCACCCTTTTTTACTCCAATAGTTTTGGAGATTAGAAATTATTTGTTGAAAAGTAAGCATTATTAATTTTAAAATACTATATTATCATTTATAGAGATTAAATAATAATTACTAAAATAAATTTCATATACTTAATCTTACAAAGGCACTAATGAATATAGTTAATCTAACAAATAAAAATGAAAATGACTTCGAAAACTTTCTTCATTGGCTTGAAGAAGACCTGAATGATGTTAACAAATTTATTCTGGATAATTTGGCTGGAAGTATCTCACTGGTAACGAAATTATCCAACTATATTGTAAATTCCGGTGGTAAAAGAATTAGACCATTATTAACAATTGCCTGCGCTAAATTATGCGGTTATTCAGGTTCAAGACATATACTCCATGCATCCGTAATTGAGTTTATTCACACTGCTACTCTACTACATGATGATGTGGTTGATAATAGTAAAAAACGAAGAGGACGAAAAACTGCAAATTATGTTTGGGATAATAAATCTAGTATTTTAGTTGGAGATTATCTTTTAAGTAAAGCTTTCAGACTTCTGACCAACGACGGATCTATGAAATGCATCAAAATCATATCAGATGTTTCAGTAAATATTTCGCATGGTGAAGTAAAACAATTAATTTTTACCAATAATCTAAAAACTACAGAGAGTCAGTATTTGGATATAATTTCTGATAAAACAGCACAGCTATTTTCAGCGGCTTGCAAAATAAGTGCGGAGATATGTGAAATTGAAGAAGAAAAAAAAGATTTTTTATCAGATTTTGGTAAGTTTATTGGAATTGCATACCAAATAGTTGACGATACACTAGATTATTTTTATAAATCTGATGAATCAGGAAAAGAACCAGGAAATGATTTAAAAGAAAAAAAAATGACATTACCTCTTATTCTTTGTTACCAAAGAGGAAATATTANGGAAAAAAGAATAATTGANTCTATTTTNTCAAAAAATGATATTACTANGCTAGATTTCGAAAAANTTGTGAATATTATGGNAANATATAANATAAAATNNGATTGTTTANCTAAGGCNAAGCACTTTTCTATAATGGCAAAAGATAGTCTNGGTATTTTTAAGGAATCNCCTGCTAAGGAAAAAATTCTTAAACTNGTTGANTTTNTAATTAATAGAAAAAANTAAATTGGAANAATTTTTGCTANTCATANNNNATGATAANTTTNAAACATTCCTATANCNTAAGGTATGCAAAGATTAAATTTCTGGAGTTTTTTTCTAAAAATTATTTTATCTTATTNATTATTTGNATTGCTTTNACATTTTTTATTTAAATTTACGTATTTATTTATTAACTTAACATAATGGAAGATGTAAATAAGTTTTCTAAAAGATTCAAAAGGTATACTGATTTGGGAACATCAGCTGGCAGTCTTGCTGTAAAATTCTTGGGTACTAAAATACTTGGTAAAGAAAAATCTAAAAATGCTGAGAACCTGGGATATGTTCTGGGAAACTTAAAAGGGCCTATTATGAAAATAGCTCAGTTAGCGTCAACGGTTCCAGATTTACTCCCCCCCGAATATTCACAAGAATTAACAAAATTACAATCTAACGCTCCCCCTATGGGATGGAACTTTGTTAAAAGAAGAATGAATAATGAGCTTGGAGCTGGGTGGCAAGCAAAATTTAATTCATTTGAGAGATTACCCTTTGCTGCAGCATCACTTGGACAAGTTCATAGAGCAAATTTTGGTGGGAAAAAGGTTGTTTGTAAACTTCAATATCCAGATATGTTATCAATAGTTGAAGCAGATATAAATCAACTAAAACTTATTTTCTCTGTCTATAAAAAGTTTGATAGTACTATTAATACCTCAGAGATAGAAAAAGAAATTACTTCAAGAGTAAGAGAAGAACTTGATTATCATCTAGAACAAAAACATATGTCAATATTTAGTGAAATATTTAAAAAAATTCATTCTGTAAATGTTCCCAAAGTAATTGAAACGGTTTCGACAAAGAGATTACTAACGATGAACTTTTTAAATGGAGATAAATTATTAAATTTTACAAAACATAGGGCAACTGACAGAAAAAAATTAGCTATAAATATGTTTAAAGCTTGGTACCTCCCTTTTTATAAATATGGTATAATACACGGTGATCCACATTTAGGTAATTATTCCGCCGACCAAAATTTAAATATAAACTTACTTGATTTTGGATGTATCAGATTCTTCAAACCTTCATTTGTGCAAGGAGTTATCGATTTATATAATTCAATCAAAGAAAATAATGAGGATCTAGCTGTAAAAGCATATGAAAGCTGGGGGTTTGAGAATATTTCTAAAAGTTTAATAGAAATATTGAATATCTGGGCAAGATTTTTGTATTCACCGCTTTTAGAGGATAAAACTATAAAAATGCAAGAAACAAATTCTTCTGTCTATGGAGCTGAGGCAGCATCAAAAGTTCATAAAGAACTAAAAAAAATTGGAGGAGTAAAGCCTCCTAGAGAGTTTGTTTTTATGGATAGGGCAGCCATTGGTATGGGTTCAGTTTTTTTACACTTAGACGCCGAAGTAAACTGGTACAGAGAGTTCCACAATCTAATTGCTGGGTTCTCTCAAAGTGAAATTGAACTTAAACAAAAAAACTTAATTAGTATTGCTAAAATAAGAAAAGATCTTTAGCCCTTTTAGAAAATTTCTCTGCATAATTTAATAATCTATCAAGCTCTGACATAGTTTTGGAAAGTTCTTTTGAATCATCATCTAACCAAACTTTAAAACAATATGAATAAATTAGAAAAAGAGATTTCTTTTTTACAGTATCGAGAATAGATTCATCATAAGCATTTGAGTATTCAAGATAAAAATCCATACTTTCTAGAATGTTATGTGATATTTCTTTCAAGATTATTGGATTTTTGATCTCATGAATGATTCTTATTAACCCGCCTTTAAAAGGAGTCATTGCGTCAAACCTCATCATTATTAACTCAAAAATGTTATCTTTTACATTAGAATTTTCGAACTCATCTACATCAATGTTTGATTCAACTTTTTCATCTATCATTTTCGAGAACTCAATCAATAAATCATTTTTATTATATATAAATTTTTTTACTTCCGTANTTTTATATTTCTTTNCCANNGCAAATTTNTCAATAGNGAACTCTNCCCANCCGTTTTTCTCTATTANCNAAAATGACTCTTCAATTATTTTAAATTTTGATAATTTATTCATATTATGAGGTTGTAATTACTATATATATATATATCCTAAATATCTAATAATATAATAGTGGAGTTTTCAGATATGTATAAGAAATTTTTAATGTTGTCTTTAGTTTTCATTCTTAGTTTGAGCAGTAATGCTGTTTTTGCTGGTGATGCTGAAAAAGGGAAAAAGTTATTTAAAAAATGTGCTGCTTGCCATAATGTAGCAGAGGGAGCAAAGCATAAAACTGGTCCTAATTTATGGAAAATTCATGGTGCAAAAGCNGGAATACAGGANGGTTATAAATATTCTGCNTGGTTAAAAGAATCGGGTATAGTTTGGAATGATGAAGAGCTTGCTGCATGGGTATCAGCNAAAAAAGTAAAAGCTGCNAAATTTGGTAAGGATGTAAAGAAAAGTAAAATGATTTTCGCAGGTTTGAGAAAGCAGAAACAGATAGATGATATGATTGCCTATCTTAAATCTCTTAAATAGTTTTTTATGGAGATAAAAGAGATTGAGGGTTTTATTAGCAAAATACCTGATCATCCAAAACCAGGTATTTTGTTNTATGACATTTCAACTTTNATNTTAAATAATCAAGCNTTNNGNGAATCNTTACGTTTAATGTGCGAAANTGTTTCTGAATCNGAGATCGACTTAATTGCNGGNATNGACGCNAGGGGNTTTATTTTTGCCTCTGGATTNGCNTGNAAACTTAANAAAGGNCTNGTNATGCTTCGAAAAAAAAATAAACTNCCTGGAAAAACNCTTTCGCAAGAATATGATCTTGAATATGGTAAAGATACAATTGAAATAAATGTAAGTATTGAAAATAAAAGAGTATTGTTAGTTGATGACTTATTGGCNACTGGAGGGACGGCCAATGCTGCTCTAAAACTTTTAAAAAAGTCAGGCGCTAAAGTNAAAAGTTTTTTNTGCCTAATTGAACTTNCTTTTTTGAATGGAAAACAAGAATTAGATATCCCCTTTAAATCTTTAATTAGGTATTAAAGTTNATGACTAGATCACACAAACTTTTCTTNAACTGGCTATTACAATCAAGCCTTATATTTTTTTTNATTTATTTTTTAAGTGATCAGGGAATAATTCTTAAGATTGTGTCNTCTGATAAGAGCTANATTACAACTCTNATAATGCTTGTTTATATAATTGTNACAATTCATTGTNTTTATCATACCTTTCTTATTTCAAAGGAATTAAATAAAGCACATATAATCAAAAAAAGNTTNATTAAGGAAAATGTNAANCTAAGAATAATAGAAAATANCNTNATNCTTACTTCAAAAGGNGANGTTTCAGACGGTATTGTTTCAGACTACTTCAAGGATCTTATNGGATTAAAAAAGAATGGTGCAACAAGTCATGTTCAAATATTAGATAGTTATAAAAAAAAGACTGTAACCTTTTATGAATTTGGATGGTTTTGCTCTGATGTAATGCTTAAGTTAGGACTTATTGGAACAGTTATTGGTTTTATAATTATGTTAAGTTCACTATCAGACATCACAACGTTCGATGTTACTTTATTACAAGGNGTNCTTACAACTATGGGAAGTGGGATGGGNGTTGCCNTATATACAACACTTTCTGCNCTTGTGGGNGGTGTTTTAATTGCANTTCAATATTATAATNTAGAANGTGGCTGTGAAGAGCTATTTTCNGTNTTAAATCAAATTTCTGAAATAAGTATAGATAATAGTTTGTAATGTCATATTCAGGAAGAAGATTAAGGGCAGATCCCTTTACAGACCTTTTATTCAATGTTTTGTTATCTTTTACTCTTTTGATGTTTCTAGCTATAATCTTTATGAANCCAATACCTAAAACAGGAGTNATAAANCCTAAAGCAGAATATATAATAACTGTTAGTTGGAAAGATAATAATCCAGATGATGTGGATACGTATGTTCAAAGTCCAACNGGAGACNTGGTNTGGTTTAGAGGGAAAGAAGCTGGCTTTGTTCACTTGGATAGAGATGATAGAGGTTTATTGAACGATACTATTGAGGTANGTGGTAAAAAAGTACAGAATCCATTAAATCAAGAGGTTGTTACCATNCGNGCTGTNGTGCCAGGTGAATATATTGTGAATGTACACTATTATGCAACTAAAACTAACAATCCTGTCGATGTGAATGTAAAGGTTGAAAAAGTTAATCCTAAGTTAGANGTTATTTACTATGGTACAATAAATTTAGAAAAAAAAGGGGTGGAAAAGACAGCAACAAGATTTAATATTACACAAGGTGGAAGTGTTAGTGTTTCTGGAAATTTATATAAAAAACTTGTTCCAGATAATTAAAGAAAGGAAAAAACGATGAACTCAGAGGTGATTTTAATAATAACTGGATATATTCTAATTGGTTTCTTACTAACTTTNTTTAATCTAAGGACAAATTTTCATTGGATTCTTAAATCCTCTATGATTGTTTTAACAGCTCTTTTTTATATCTTNACATATAACTCNTTNAAGAATCTNTTAGGTTGGCCNTCTAGTGAAANGTTNCCAGAAAGGTTTAGATTANTTTCAGCTCAGATATATGAACCAAATGCTATAATAAATTCTGAAGGGGAAATATATCTGTGGATTACNAATATGGANAATCTTGCTGGGCTTGGAGAACCNCGTTCTCATAGTCTNCCATATAATAAAGAAGTTCATGANAAAGTTTCNAAGGCTCTNGTNAANNTTAAAAATGGAATACCACAGATGGGCGAAAAATCAGATGAGGGTAAGGANAGTATAATNTCTTCAATAACNAAGAAGGAAAAGGTTATTGATGCAAGTACAAAATTAAATTTTTTTGATATGCCAAATCAACTNCTCCCTGAAAAATGATTAAATATCTNTTAATATTGTNTATATTTTTTCTTTATAGTTGCAAAGATTTAAGNAACTCTTATTTTCCTNTNGATGATAAAAAAAAATGGTCCTATGAAGTTATAATTACACCTGAGATTGATAAACCTATAGTTTATAAAAAAATAAATTATTCAATTGGAAAAACAAAAATTAAAAATGAAACTTATTTTCCTTTTTTACGAGAAAATGGTTCGATTTATTATTATAAAAAAAAAAAGGGTGGGGTTTTTAGAAATGGAATAAGCTTCGAGAAAGATAGTAAAATCAATTTTCATAAAAAAGAAAGGCTTGTTTTGCCCAACCCAATAAAGGTAGGAGATAAATGGGAAGTGGATAGTAAAACTTATCTGATACTAAAGAGATATCCATATTATGATTATCGAGCTACAACTAACTTTAAAATAAATTATGAGGTTATATCAAAAAAGGGGTTTATTAGAACTCCATTGGGGAAATTTAGTAATTGTATTTACCTTAAAGGTACAGGTAAAACAAAATTTATTGGAGATAGTGAGATCGGTGCAATAGAAATAAATATTTCATCTGAGGAGTGGTATGCTAAAGGTATAGGTCTAATTAAAAGTAAGAGAATAGAGGAGACAAACTCTGATCTTTTTGGAAAAACAATAATGGTACAAACTTTAGAAAGTTTTGAATAATTGATGAGTATAAATAATATTAACTCAATACTATTAACAACAGTTCTTTTATCAGTTTTATTATATTACGGAAAGTTTGTTCTGTTACCCTTAACGCTCGCGTTATTTATATTTATAATTATTAAATCACTCTCAAAAAAACTTATAGATTCGACACTTAAATTATTTAATATAAAAATTAATGATTTAGTATCCTTTTTCTCTATTTTTTTTATTTTTATCATAATTATCTATTCATTTGTAAAGGTTTTAAATTCTAACCTAAGGAGTGTTGTAGATAATTCTAGTTATTACCAAAATAATTTAAAAAACTTAATTAATTTTTTTTCTGATTATAAAATTGAAAAATTCATTAAATTAAACGAAGTGTTTAATGATGTAAATTTTTTAGAAATATTCTCAAAAATTATAAATTATTTTACTGAATTAACTGGAAACTTCTCACTCATTTTAATTTATATTATTTTTTTTATAATTGAGGAAAAACTTTTAGCTGAAAAAATTAAATTTTTCTTTAATAGATTAACTACAAAAAATGTTCTAAAAAAAATAAATAGTGATGTTTTTAAATACTTTCAAATTAAAACTTTTACTAGTTTTCTAACAGGGATATTTACTTTCTTAATCTTATACTTTTTTAATAGTGACCTTGCACCTACATTAGGCATTTTTGCATTCTTTCTTAATTTTATACCGTTTGTTGGTTCTTTAATTTCNATTTTAATTCCAACTATTTTCTCACTTATTCAATTTTTTAGCTTTTTTGAATCAATTATAATTTTAATAATGTTAACATTTTCTCAAATTCTAATTGGTAATTTCTTGGAAACAAAAATGATGGGGAAAACATTGAACCTTAGCCCAATAATAATGATTGTATTTTTATCAATTATGGGTAAAGTCTGGGGAATTGCTGGAATGTTTTTGAGTGTTCCTATACTAGTTTTTTTATTGATCATATTTAGCAACTTAAATTCAACCAAAAATATCGCCATATTAATTTCTGAAAAAATTAAATAGTTAGTTTCTCTTTGATCTATCTATAGAGAGAATAATGCCAAATCCAATAAAATAAGAAATCATTGATGACCCACCATAGGAAACTAAAGGTAAAGGTAGCCCAACAACAGGTAGAATCCCAATGACCATAGACATATTAATCATTGAAACAAAGAAGTAGTTTGATATTATTCCATATCCAATCATTTTATTAAAATTATCTGAAAATGATTTACTAGCTATTGAATAAGTAAGATAGGTAATTAAANCAATNAGTCCTATTACAGAAATTGTACCAAGAAAACCAAACTCTTCTCCTAGCATTGAAAAAATAAAATCTGTGTGCTTTTCAGGAAGAAAATCTAGATGTGACTGAGATCCTTTAGTCCAACCTTTACCAAATATTCCTCCAGAGCCAACNGCTATNTGAGACTGAATAATATGGTAACCCGATCCTAANGGATCATTCTCTGGGTTAAANAGGGTAAGAATTCTTTTTTGTTGATACTCCTTAAGACTTCCCCANATNTANGGAGTTGAAACTAAAAAAAACAAAGAAAGAATACCAAAAAATTTCAAACTTATTCCAGATATAAAAAAAATTATCAAACCAAGCAGTAAAACTATCATTGCGGTACCTAAGTCAGGTTGAATAAGTATTAAAAAGAATGGTAAAAGAATCAAAAATATAGGTAAAATTAAAAAAATATAATCTTTGGCATTCTGAATTTTTTTTTCATCAAAAAACTTTGCTAATGTGATAATTACAAGAATTTTTATTAATTCAGAAGGCTGAAAAACAAGTCCCCCAATATTCAGCCATCTTCTAGAACCTTTACCTACTATCCCAAAAAATGTAGCCCAAATAAGTAAAATTATTCCAATTAAATAGAATAGATAAGCATGTTTTTTAATGAAATTTAGATCAACCAAACTTACACCTATCATTATAGATAAACCCAAACATATTTTACTTAAATGTGATGTAAATATCCTGTCATCCCCTCCATATGTAACGCTATAAATCATAACTAGACCAACAAAAGAAAGAAAAGAGATTAAAAAGACTAATAACCAGTTTAATTTTTTTAATTGTATAAATATTTCAGACATAACTTAAGAAATTTTTTAAAGAAAATTCTAGAACTCTTTTAGCAATTGGTGCTGCTACCTTAGAACCACTTCCCATATGTTCAGCGATTATAGTTATGGCAAATTTAGGGTTATCATATGGGGCAAAACCAGTAAAAACTGAATGATCTCTTAACTTATAGTCTATTTCTTCATTTTTAAGAACACCAGACTCCCTTTCTTCCAAAGAGATCTTGCGAACTTGTGAAGTGCCAGTTTTTCCCGCCATTTTATAATTAGAAGATAATCTCGACTTAAATGCAGTTCCATCAAAATCATTTACAACACTGTACATAGAACTTCTAATAAAATTAAGACCTTTATCAGATAAATCCATTTTTTTGAACTCTCTATTTTTAACCTTTAATATAGAAGGTAAAATCTTTCTTCCAGTTGCTATTCGTGCTGTCATCAGGGCTATTTGGAGAGGAGTTGATAAAACATATCCTTGACCAATCACTGTGTTTAAAGTTTCACCTCTCTGCCATCTTTCATTTCTATTTAACCTTTTCCAGCTTTTATTTGGCATGATCCCACTGAGTTCATTAGGAATATCAATGCCAGATTTATTTCCAAATGAAAATTGTTTGGAAAATGAAGATAACTCATCAATATTTATTGATTTAGCAAGTTCATAAAAATAACAGTCACAGGATTTTTGAATTGCCCCTAACAAGTTTACATTACCATGCCCCTCTTTCTTCCAACAATGAAATTTTCTGTTCCCAAATTTTAATGAGCCAACNCAGTTTATTTCTTTNTTAATATTAATCTTCATTTTCTCAATTGCGAACAATGCGGTTATTAGTTTATATGTTGATCCTGGTGAATATAATCCTGCNATAGATCTATTTAATAAAGGGTTGTATTCATGATTTAGAAGTAGATTCCATTTNNGATTACTAACCCCATTACTAAACTCATTATTATTGAATGATGGTGATGATGCTAAACAATTAATTCCACCTGTTTGGCAATCAATTANAACAGCGGCACCATTTATATTTNTTAATTCCTTCATCACTCTAGACTGAATATCTAATATTAAATTAGTTTTTATATTCTTTCCTGGAATTGGNTTCTTTCTCACTATTTCTTTTTTTATAATCCCTNTTGAGTTGGCTTCTANTTTAACCCAGCCNTCNGTCCCAACNAACNGAGNATCTAGATTTTTCTCTACACCTGAAATTCCAATCTTAAGGTTTGCTAATTTTNTATTTTTATTAGCTTTTTTATATCCTACGTAACCAAGAACATGCGAAAAATTCTCATCATGGTTATAATGTCTTACTTTCTCTTTNGTTATTAATAAATANGGNAATTGNTTTGACATNAATTCAAANAACTCTAATTCATCCATAGTCAAATTCTTTTTTATAGTAATAAAGTCAGATAGATTTTCGTCACGNAAATTNAATTTTACCTGATCCAAATCAAATNTNGANAACTGAATAATACTTNTNAANTTTTGAANTGTTTGACNAATATANTTCTTTTTTTCTTTAAGAATATTCAATTGATAATCTATTTGGTTAGAAGCAATAGGTTTATTATATAAATCTAAAATAGTTCCTCTCTCTGGGTACAAAATTTTGATTTTGGTTTTATTGGACTCGGATAGCTTGCCGTATTTTGATTTTTGTAAAATCTGTAAGTAATACAGTTTACTTAGCACTATACCTGTTATTAAAGATTTTGAAATTCCAAGAATAAAAGCTCTTCTTCTTAATATTTTTGATTTTTTAACTTCTTTATTCATTAATATAACTTAATCTATTTTTAAACTTTCTTACAATTGAATTAAATANTGGAAATAATATTATACTNATAAAAAAACTTAAAGTTATTCTTTTTAATTCAAAAGAAACATCAAAAAGAATAAATTTTACAAATTTATTAACAAAAATATAGGCAAATAGTATCAGTATAAAATTTGTCCATATTATCCGAAAGTCAATTGATATAATAGTGCTATGTTTTCTTCTCAAGAGGTGTAAAGTAATTAAAAAAAATAAACTAGTTATTCCAATAACATCTCCATCCAAAAAATCATAAAACAATCCGACTAATAATATCCAGAAAGGTCTAAATCTTTCCGAATCATTATTAATGAGTGCATAAAGAAACATAAATGTAAAATATGGTTTTATAATTTCTTTTTCTGAGAAATACGCTGGGGCAAACTCAAAGAAAATAAATAAAATTAATAAAAAATATGGAATGATCCTTAAAAAAAAACCTAAAATCATAATTTATTTTAATCTAAATTTATTTTTTTAAAATCAAATATTAAAACATTTACGAAAATTGAGTCTGACTTTTTAGCTATTGGTTGTATATAAACATCATTTAATGTTTTTACAATCTTACCAATAATAATCCCTTCTTTAAAAAACCCTGCTGCGTCTGTGGAGATAATTAACTCATCATGCTTAAGTTTGAATTTATTCTCAAGATGTTTTAAAACTAATTTATCACCATCACCTCTCGCAAAAACTGACTGTTTAGTATCCACAGAAATACCAGGTAAAACTGAGTCTGAACTATAAATTGTAAGTATTTTTGATGAATATTTACCAACTTGGCTAACTCGACCTAAAAGTCCGTTCTCATTAAATACTAAATCATTAATTTTTAAACCTTTGTTTTCCCCAACATCAATATAAATTGAATTGTTATTATTTCTATAACCATCTATAATGATTCTAGCTGATAATTTTTGGACGTAATCGACATCTTGTAATTTTAATAAGTTTTTTAATCTAAAGTTTTCAACCTCTAGTAAATTTACTTTATTAAATTCTTTTTTTAAGAAATCATTTTGTTTTTTAAGTGATTCATTTAATGTTTTATAGTTCCCCATCCCCTCAAAATATTGGACGGAATCTGAAACTAATTTAAAGGGCTTGTTAGCAAANACTAATCCAGGTTTACTAGCTGCGACAACAAGGTATTTAATATTATAAACTGTTTTACTTTTGGATAATGACATTAATACGAACAATAACGAAATTGTAATACAAATTGTTAATTCTAATATATATCTGTTCAATGGGCCAGAATTTATTCCTCTTGAAAAAGAAGATTTATATCCCATTTTAATAACTACTACTTAAAACTGATCTCAAATCTTTTAGGTTCTCTGCGCATTTACCAGTACCCTGTACAACGCAGCTAAGAGGATCATCAGCAATACTAACGGGAAGACCTGTTGCATCTCTTATTACTTGGTCTAATCCACCTAGCAAAGAGCCTCCACCTGTTAGAACGATTCCTTTATCAACAATATCGGACGCGAGCTCTGGATCTGAATTTTCAAGTGTATTTTTTACTGCCTCTATAATTGCTTGAACTGGTTCTTCCAATGCCTCTGCAATTTGTCTTTGATTTATAACAACTTCCTTTGGAACACCTTTTAATAGATCTCTACCTTTAATGTGTAAGACTTTTCCATCTCCGCTCGAAGGTCTTGCAGCCACACCAATTGCTTTTTTTATTCTCTCCGCACTACTTTCACCAACAAGAAGGTTATGGGATCTNCGGATNTAGTTAATAATTGCTGTATCCATNGCATCACCACCAACCCTNACAGAATGAGCATGNACTATTCCACCAAGTGCTANAAGCGCAACTTCTGTTGTTCCACCTCCAATATCAACAACCATTGATCCTGATGGTTCGGTTACNGCTANACCTGCNCCTAGNGCNGCTGCCATAGGTTCGTCAATCAAATAAACTTTCCTTGCACCNGCAGCTGCTGCTGAACCTTCAATAGCTCTTCTTTCNACNGATGTTGCTCCTGACGGAACGCAGACNACNATAACAGGGCTAAAAAAGCTGTTNTGATTNTGAGCTTTTCTAATAAAGTGTTTTATCATTTCTTCAGCCACNTCAAAATCTGCNATNACTCCGTCTCTCATTGGCCTAATNGCNANTATATTTCCAGGTGTTCTACCTAACATTGTTTTAGCTTCATGNCCAACAGCTAAAACTTTAGGTTTAGATTCTTTTTTATCATTAGATAAAGCAACAACTGATGGTTCATTCAAAACAATCCCTTTTCCCTTAACATAAATAAGAGTGTTGGCGGTGCCCAAGTCGATTGCGATGTCTTGTGAGAAAAAGGAAAAAAAGTTTTTCATAATCTATATACTTCTACAGAAATTTATCTCATAAATCAATAATTTATATTACGTGTTTATCGACTTTTTCATTAGATTCAAAAATTTTNTTTTTNGCNTCTTTAAGCTTGTCTCGTTTAACTATCAATTTATTTATAGCATTAATATATGCCTTTGCTGATGCCACAAGAGTGTCTAAGTCGCTTCCTTGACCAAGAACTGTTATTGATTCTTCTTCTATACGCACACTAACTTCAGCCATAGCATCTGTTCCTTTAGTAATTGCNTTTACTTGGTATACAAGAAGGTTTATTTTATTAGGNATAACATTTTTTAGNGCACTAAATATAGCNTCAATNGGTCCATTACCNTCTTTTTTAAGAANCTTTATTTTATCAAATATTTTTATTTTTATTTTAGCTGAAGCCTTTTTNGAGGANCCGCACGATATACTTATNTCTAAAAGTTCTAAATAGTCTTTTGTTAANGAGTNTCCTTTATCATCTATNAAAGCTAAAANGTCTTCCTCATANATTTGTTTTTTTCTATCAGCAAGATCTTTAAATTTCTTAAATAATAAATTNATCTTTTTGTCGGTAAATTCAAATCCNAAATCATTCAATTTTACTTTAAATGCATGTCTTCCTGANTGTTTTCCTAAAACAAGTTCNGAAGAACTAAACCCAACAGACTCAGGGGTAATAATTTCATATGTGTTAGCATTCTTAAGCATCCCATCTTGATGTATACCAGACTCATGTGCAAAAGCATTCTTCCCTACTATCGCTTTATTAGGCTGAACATTAAATCCAGTAATAGTTGAAACTAGGTGGGAAATAGTCGCAATTTTTGAAGAATCAATATCAGTAAAATAATTAAGCTTATCTTTTCTGGTTTTTAAACACATTACTATCTCTTCAAGAGCAGCATTACCTGCTCTTTCACCAATTCCATTAATTGTACATTCAACCTGCCTGGCACCATTTATAATTGCTGAAATTGAGTTCGAAACAGCTAATCCCAAATCGTTGTGACAGTGTACGGAAATTATAGCTTTATCAATATTAGAAACATTACACTTTATATCCTTTATAAGTTCACCAAATTCAAATGGAATTGCATAGCCTACAGTATCTGGAATATTTATAGTATTTGCTCCATTCTTTATTGCTATTTCTATAGTTTTATAAAGAAAATCTTTATCAGTTCTTGATGCATCTTCTGGAGACCACTCAATATCATCTGTAAATCTTCTTGCAATAGCTATGCTTTTTTTAATTGCCTCAATAACCTCGTTTCTTTCCATATTTAACTTATATTTCATGTGCAAGTCACTAGTCGAAATAAAAGTATGAATTCTTTTTCTTTTAGCTTTTGAAAGAGCTTTACCTGCAAATTCAATATCTTTATCTTGTGCTCGAGCCAATCCACAGATTATTGAATGATTTGCTATTCTAGATATTTTCTCCACTGCTTCAAAATCTCCTTTAGAAGCAAATGGAAACCCTGCCTCAATTACGTCAACTTTCATATCATCTAGTTTAGAAGCAATAGAAACTTTGTCTTCTACAGACATAGATGCCCCTGCAGATTGCTCACCATCTCTCAAGGTTGTATCAAAAATAATTATTTTTTCTTTTTTCATCTTTATGATTTTAATTCTTTTCTTTATCAACTAACTTATTACTGGTTATCCATGGCATCATTTTTCTAAGTTTTTTACCAACCTCTTCAATTTGTCTGTTAGCTTGTATTCTTCTTTCTGCGTTGAAATTTAGCTGTCCAGATTTACATTCGATTATCCAATCCCTTACAAACTTTCCAGTTTGTATTTCTTCAAGAATTTTTTTCATCTCTTTTTTTACGGTTTTATTAATAATCCTTGGACCTCTTGAAAGGTCACCAAACTCAGCTGTATTAGAAATAGAATACCTCATGTTGGAGATACCACCCTCATAAATCAAGTCAACAATCAATTTTACTTCGTGAAGACATTCAAAATACGCCATCTCTGGAGAATACCCTGCCTCTACAAGAGTTTCAAAACCTGCATTAATTAATGCAGTCAACCCCCCACAAAGTACACTTTGTTCTCCAAATAAATCAGTTTCACATTCCTCCTTAAAAGTTGTTTTAATAATACCGGATCTGCCTCCTCCAATTGCTGAGGCATAAGACAAACCGTTATCCAAAGCTTTTCCAGATGAATCTTGATGTATAGCTAGAAGGCAAGGAACTCCTCCACCACTGACGTATTGTCCTCTCACAGTATGTCCTGGGCCTTTAGGAGCAATCATAAAAACGTCTAAATCCTCACGTGGTCTAATTAATTGAAAATGTACAGCTAACCCATGTGCAAAAAGTAATGAGGAACCTTTTTTTAAATTTTTCTCAAGNTGTTCATTATATAGGTCAGCTTGAAGTTCNTCAGGAACTAACACCATACATATATCAGAAACTTTCGCTGCATCACTCNCTTNCATTACTTCAAACCCATCTGACTTTGCTTTATCNACNGACTTTGAATCTGACCTTAAAGCAATTATAACNTTTTTNACACCNCTATCTCTTAANTTTAAAGCATGAGCATGCCCCTGACTACCATAACCAACGATACAAATTCTTTTGNTTTTAACTAAATCTAAATCAGTATCACTATCATAATAAACTTTCATNTTTCACTCTTTTCTATTTTTTNATATATTTTGTTCCNNAAGCCATACTAACTAGACCAGATCTTGTTTGCTCGATNAATTTAAAAGGTTTAAGTTTATTTAATAAATTTCTAATTTCTGATGGACTACCAGAAAATTGAATTATTACCTCATTACCTTTATCAAACAATATGTTGACCTTACTTTTATGTACAACATCTTCAAAACTTTTCTTTTTTATACTTTTTACATTCAATTTGATCAAAATCAACTCTTTTCCAATAAAGCTATCAAGTTCAGTTATATCTATCAGATCATGAACAGGTATAAGTTTTTTTAATTGAGCTTTAATCTGATCAACAATGATCTTTGTACCTGAAGTTACTACTGTGACCCTCGACAAAAACTTATCTGAGTCTACTTCTGATACTGATAAGCTTTCTATATTATATCCTCTTCCAGAAAAAAGACCTACCACACGTGCTAAAACNCCGGGCTCATTGTCTACCATGATTGATAAAATATGTTTGGTATTCATCAAATTTGACATTNNAATTTTATACNAGAANCATTCCCTCTTCTGAAATCTCACCGTCTACTTTNTCATTNGGACCTAAAAGCATTTGGTCATGTGTAGACCCNGAAGGTATCATTGGAAAACAATTTTCGTCTGGATCAACTACAACATCACAAATTACAGGACCTTTTATGCTTATCATNTCACGAATTGCTTCATCCAAATCATTTGGCTTTAATACTTGTATACCACTCGCTCCAAAAGATTCTGCTAACTTAACGAAATCTGGTAATGAATCCATGTAGGATTCTGATAATCTGTTACCATGTAGAAGTTCCTGCCACTGTTTTACCATACCCATGTAGTGATTATTTAGTATGAATATTTTAACTGGAAGCTTATATTGTTTGATTGTAGACATTTCTTGAATATTCATTAATATCGANGCTTCTCCAGCTACATCAATAACCAAATCTTTAGGATGAGCTATTTGAACCCCCATAGCAGCTGGCAATCCGTATCCCATAGTTCCTAACCCACCAGAAGTCATCCAATGTTTTGGTTTGTTAAATGACAAGAATTGAGCTGCCCACATTTGGTGCTGACCAACCTCTGTTGTTATGAATGGATTTTGTTTCTCAGTTAACTTATTTAACCTTTCTAAAGCATACTGTGGTTTTATAATTTCTCTTGAATTCTTATACTTTAAACAATTTCTAGACCTCCATTTATTAATTTGTAGCCACCATTGCTTTATTTTATTTTTTGAAAAAAGAATTTTTCTTTCTTCAATTTTATTATTAATAGCACTTAAGATTTTATATAAATCACCTTGTACTGTTAAATCTACATTTACACTCTTATTAAAAGATGAAGCATCGATATCCATATGAACTTTTCTTGACTTTGGTGAGAAGCCTGAAACTTTTCCAGTGATTCTATCATCAAAACGTGCTCCGACACACAAAAGTAAATCTGACTTATGCATAGAATGATTGGCTTCATAGGTTCCATGCATACCCAGCATACCGACAAACTGATTATCAGATGTAGGAAAGGCTCCTAAACCCATCAAAGTTTGCGTACAGGGAAATCCAGTTCTTTTTATTAGTTTAAAAAGCTCTTTAGAAGCTTTATTTCCAGAATTTATTACACCTCCTCCTACATAAAAAATAGGCTTTGATGATTTTGTTAGTAGTTCCACGATTTCATTAATCTTTTCCTCATCTGGCTTTACTTTCGGTTTATAGTAATGATTGTTTTTATATGCCTTTTTTCCTTTATATATAGTTTTAAAAGTTTGAATATCTTTTGGGATATCAACTAAAACTGGACCTGGTCTTCCATTAATACAGATATTAAACGCTGAATGAATAACTCCAGCCAATTTTGTAACATCCTTAACCAAATAATTGTGTTTTGTACAAGGTCTAGTAATTCCAACAATATCAGCCTCTTGGAATGCATCATTACCAATCATATGCGTTGGTACTTGTCCTGATATACATACTATTGGGATTGAATCCATCATTGCATCAGTCAATCCCGTAACGGTATTAGTTGCTCCTGGCCCGGAAGTTACTAATACAACACCAACTTTTCCTGTGGATCTGGCATAACCCTCTGCTGCATGAACTGCTGCCTGCTCATGTCTTACTAAAATATGTCTGATTTTTTTTTGTTTAAATATTTCATCATAAATAGGCAGAACTGCCCCACCTGGATATCCAAAAATTACCTCAACGTTTTCCTGGATAAGGGTTTCTATAACTACTTTTGCGCCTGTGATTTTCATCATATTAATTAAAGTAAACTAAAAAACAAATATACTCACTAAAAATTTAAAAATTTTTCAATATAAAATCTTCCACTTTATTATATGGTAAAAAATTTGCTCCAATCGATCTATTTTTAAACCATGTTATNTGTCGTTTAGCGTAGTTCCTAGTTTCTATTTGAAATTTTTCTAATGTGAGATCATTATCAATGACACCCTCAATATTACTTTTGAAAGTTTGGAACCCAATTGCTTTATGGATAGGATGATTAGTAACCATGTCATTTTTTATAAAACATTTAATTTCATCAATACATTCCGAATTATAAATTTTANAACATCTCGTATTTATTTTTTCATATAATTCAACCCTTTCATGACTAACAATAATATAAATTAATTTTTTGAAAATCTTATTTGTTTTGATTGAATGCCAATACGTNAATGTTTTTCCTGTAAAAATTTTTACAGATAAAGATCTTATTATTCTTTGAGTATCATTTTTAGATATTTTTTCNGCATAATCAGGATCAAAATTCATCAGTTCATTATACAAATAAACATTACCTTTACTTTTTTGTATTTTTTCTACATCCTTTACTATTTCCCTGGGAATATATGGAACTGGGGAAATTTGTCCATTTAACCCGTCTAAATATAATCCTGTTCCTCCCACAAAAATTGGAATCTTTTCTGAATTTTTTTTTAATATTGTTCTAACCTCTTTCAACCAAACACCTAAATCACAAAGCAAGGGATATTTAATAAAATTATAAAGTTTACAGTATGAATCTTTTATTTCTTCAACAGATGGAGAATTAGTTAATTTATGAAGTTTGTCATAAACTTGCATGCTATCTGCATTTATTATGAGACTAGGTATTTTCTTATGAATCTTAAATGCTAGATCTGACTTGCCTGAAGCTGTCGGACCTCCAATTAAAATAGCTAAAGGAAACAATTTAGTTTAACTTTAAAACTAAAAACCTTGAAAAGTCTCCCTCATAAATTTGAAGAAGAATTGAATCGGCATTTCTTTTGATAAAACTTTCAAAAATTTCTTTTGCTTTCTCTGGTTTATCAACGTTCTTTTGAGAAATTTGTGAAATTACCATGCCTACGTTTAATCCAGATTTAGCAGCAGTTGAGTCTCTTTTAACTGCAGAAATAACAACACCAGATATATCTTTATTTATATTATACTTTTGTCTAGTTGTCTTATTAATTGTCATCAATCTAAGACCAACCTTATCTATTTCAACCTCGTTACCGGGTAGGTCTTCTTTTGAGATTTCTGATTTTTCTTCCTCTGCGCTATATTTTTCTAATTCACCAAGTTTGACAGTAAAGGATTTTATTTTTTTCTCTCTCCAAACTTTTACAACCGCCTTACTTTCAACTGCAGATTCTGCAACAGTTCTTTGTAATGATTTAACATCCTTGATTTTCTTGCCATTAAATTCAAGAATTACATCGCCAGATTTTAGACCTCCTTTTTCTGCAGGTTCATTTGGATTGACCATGGAAATAAGAACACCATCTTCATCTTTTAATCCAAGACTTTTTGAAATTTCTGGAGTAAGTTCTTGAATTCTTACTCCAAGCCAACCTCTTTGAGTTTTACCATATTTCTTAAGTTGCTCAATTATTGGTTTTGCCAAATTTGCTGGTATTGAAAATCCAATACCAACGCTTCCACCAGTTGGGGAAAAAATAGCTGTATTAATTCCAAGAACCTTTCCATCAAAATTGAAAAGTGGTCCACCTGAGTTGCCTCTATTAATTGAAGCATCTGTCTGTATAAAACTATCATATGGGCCAAAATTAATATCCCTATTAAATGCTGATATTATTCCTGTAGTAACCGTACCTCCCAAGCCAAAGGGGTTTCCAATAGCGATAACAGAATGGCCAACTTTTGCCATATCAGAATCAGCAAAGTTAACAAATGGGAGAGGTTTTTTTGATTCAACCTTAAGAAGTGCTATATCTGTCAGTTTGTCTGTTCCAATTAATTTTGCTTCAAGTTCAGTTTCATCTTGAAATTTAACTTTAATTTCATTTGCCTGCTCAATTACATGATTATTAGTAACAATATATCCCGAGGGGTCTATTACAAAACCTGAGCCCAATGCTTGTGGTGTTTCATTCTGTGGCTGATTATTTGGTCTTTGCTGTTGTGGAGGTCCAAATGGAAATCCAGGAGGGAAGTTTTTAAAAAAATCTCTAAATTGAGGTGGAATATTATCAAATGGAAGTTGATTTAAATTTTCTTGTTCTTTAGGTTTTTGTATTGTGAAAACATTGACAACACTAGGTGATAACTTTGAAACTAGATCTGCGAGGTCGTCAGAACTTGGATGTGTCTTGACATTATCATTGAGTAAAAGGCAGAATATAAAACTGACGGCTGTAAAAATTCTAAACATTTCTATCTCTTACCCCCTTTGGAATCATTAAAAAATTCTAAAAATTCGCTATCAGGTGATAGAATCATAGTTGTTCCTTCTTCTCCAAGTACTTTTCCATAAGCTTGCATAGAGCGGTAAAAAGAATAAAAATCCGAATCCTTTTCAAAAGCATTTGCATAAATTGATATTGCTGATGATTCGCCCTCACCTCTAAGTATCTCTGACTTACGTGTAGCCTCTGCGAGAATGACTGTCTTCTCTTTATCAGCCTCTGCTCTAATTTTTTGGGCTATCTCAGACCCTTTAGCTCTAAACTCTTTTGCCTCTCTAACTCTCTCACTTATCATTCTTTCAAAAATTGCTTGGCTGTTAGCTTCTGGTAAATCTGCTCTTCTAATCCTTACATCTACTATTTCTATGCCAAACCTTGAGGCTTCATTGTTAACTTCATCTCTTATTCTTATCATTATGTTACTTCTATCTTCAGAAAGAAGCTCATCCAAAGTTACGGTCCCTACCACTCTTCTAAGCGAGGATATTACATTAGAATTCAACCTATTTCTCACGTTAGATTCGCTTCCTACCGTTTTGTAAAATTCAAGAGGATCGGTAATCTTAAATCTAGTAAACGAATCTATAAGCATTCTTTTTTTATCTACAGCTATTACTTCCTCAATTGGTAAATCATATTCCAATATTCTCTTATCATATCTTACTACATTTTGAATAAGAGGCATTTTGAAATTTAATCCGGAATCTTGAACTACTCTTTTGGGTTCACCGAACTGTAAAACTAATCCTTGCTGTTTTTCATTCATTGTAAAAAGACCGTTTAAGCCGATAGCTACAATAACTATTATAAAAATAAAGAATGCCGAAAGTTTAGTCATTTAAAGCCTCATTACTTTGTGAAGATTTTAAAGATTTCTTTTTTAATTCTGGAAGAGGAAGGTATGGGACAATTCCTCCTCCAGCTTTATTATCAATAATGACTTTATCAATCTTACCAAGTGTTTTTTCTAAAGTTTCAAGATATATTCTTTCTCTGGTAACATCTTTTGAGTCTTTATAAGAATTGTAAACTGAAATAAATCTTTGTGCTTCACCTTCAGCTTTGGCAACTACCTCTTTTTTGTATGCTTCAGCTTCTTGTACAGTTCTTTCTGCTTCACCACGAGCTTTTGGTATTATGTCATTTCTATAAGCTTCTGCCTCATTTCTTAATCTTTGTTCATCAGTTTTTGCTCTTTGGACATCCCTGTAGGATTCAATTACTAATTCTGGGGGGTCGGCCTTCTGTAGTTGAACCTGAGTAACTAATATACCAGCTGCATAGTAGTCTAAAACTTCTTGAACCAAATTCTTAACATCTTCCTCAATTATTGACTTTCCTTCAGACAAAATAGGATCTATGGGGGTTTGACCAATTTTTTCTCTCATGACGCTCTCACCAATACTTTTAATTGTTATCTCTGGGTTTCTAACATTAAATAANTACTCCTTAGCATCATTAATAATCCAAAANATCGTAAAATTTANGTCGACNATGTTCTCATCGCCTGTNAGCATNAGAGCTTCNTCAGGAATTTGTCTNGTTTGTTGAGAATTTGAAAATTGTGANTGAGAATTNCTGAAACCTACTTCNATTCTGTTAACTTTTGTAACTTTTGGNTTTAAAGCNTACTCTATNGGATAAGGTAGNTGATAATGAAGTCCNGGCTCNGTTGTNCNCACATACTCTCCAAACCTAGTNACCACACCCTGCTCGTCGGTACCTACCCTGTAAAANCCACTTAAACTCCAAANANCAAGTAAAATNATAAAGACAAGGTAAAAGTTNAAAGGGTTANTCTTAGGAAACATNTCTTTAAGTTTTTTCTGAATNTNGTTNAANTAATCATCGTTATAGNTNTCGTTGCTNCCATTNGAGCCANTGCCCTTTGAATTNTTNCCCCANGGGCTATTCGCATTCATGTTTAAAATCCATTTCATAATAAAAAAAAATNCTTGTTTCATCTTATATAAGAATTGTTTTATGCTTGCAAAGAATTATTTTGTAATTTTACTTTTTAAACTTAATATCTTATATCGATAATTATGATTAATAAAATAATTGCCATAGGCTCTGGAAAAGGCGGGGTAGGAAAATCTACCCTATCTGTAAATCTCTCAATAGTTTTATCAAAATATTTCAATCTTAAAGTAGGACTGCTTGATGCTGATATTTATGGACCTTCTATACCGAATCTTTTGGGTNTAAAAGAAAAGCCCTCAACTGAAAATAAAAAAATTATCCCNTACAATAAATATTCTATCAAGGCAATTTCAATTGGAAATATGATTCCAGATGGCTCNGCAATAATTTGGAGAGGAGCGATGGTATCAAGNGCTATAAGNCAACTTTACAATGATGTAGATTGGGGCGACTTAGACTATTTAATCATTGATCTTCCGCCAGGAACTGGAGATATTCAACTTTCATTATCTCAATATCTTAACATTTCAGGTGCTGTGATTGTATCAACTCCTCAAGAAATATCTTTAATTGANGTTAGAAAGGCCATTTCAATGTTTGAAAAAGTNAAAATTCCNATTTTAGGCTTAGTTCAAAATATGAGCTATCTTCANATCAATGAGGAAGAAAAATATATTTTCGGAAAAGATGGTGTAAAAAATGAGGCAGAGAAATTAAAAAAACCTTTTCTTGGAGATATCCCAATTATTAGTGACATAGCATCTTTAAGCGACAAAGGTNTGCCGGTAGTTTTAAATGAAGAATCTGAGGCTACCGANTTTTANAAAAGGATATCTAAAAATCTTTTGGATAACAANAATAAAATGATTGATAAAAAAGTTGAAATTGAAAATTAAANAGANAATATTTTTTTCAATTCANNAANTTCTCTTTTTGAAATNTTAGTTTCTTTATTGGACTTACCATGGAATTTATTTTTAATAAATTTTATTGCTTCCGANGATAGTACTAAGGAGTCGAGTCTATTTTTAAGAAACGCTTCATATGTTAGTGGCACCCATTTCTTCATTAAATTCATCATTATTTCTGCGTAAACTCTAATTTCATATTGAGCATGTTCATCAAATCTTAACGCTAGAAAATGCATAAAATTATGAAGATCTATTTTCCAATACCATTGNGTATAGCTATTTAAGGGTAAAACGATTCTAGATAGCTCCCTTGTAAGACCCTGCCTNTCCAGATCTGGTTTTGCTTCATCATCATTTTGATTTAATAAAAAGTTATATTTTTGGAAGGAATCTTTAGAATTTTCTCTCAGAACTCTCATATACATTTTTTTCTCATTCTCATCTAAATCTCCTGACCTTCCCTGATTATTAGTTTTGGATTGAGGTTTAAGTTCCTTGGAGTTCGGAATGTAAAATTCATTATCAAGAATTGAGTATCTTGCCGANTATTCGTTAACATTCGCTGTTCTGTGTCGAATCCATTGCCTGGCCACAAAAATTGGTANCTTAACATGAAATTTAATTTCATTCATCTCAAATGGTGTGGAATGTCTATGACTAAGTAAGTAATTAATTAAGCTCTTATCNTGATTTAACTGTTTTGTTCCTTTGCCATAAGATACTCTAGCAGCTTGTACTATAGAAGAATCATTACCCATATAATCAATGACTCTTACAAAGCCATGATCAAGTGCTTTAAATGATTTATANAAAACCTTCTCGAGCTTTGGTGCAATAACTCTTTTTGTCAAAAACTTATTTTTACTGANACTATCAATTTCTTTTTGTATTTTTTGATTTTTTTTCATCAATCTATAATAGTTAAAGGTTAAATCATTACAATCAATTTAAGGTTTTATTTTTTTAAAATTAAGTTTAAGATATAAATGCTGTTTTCAGCTATAGCAATAAACGTTTGATTTGAACTGAGACGGACCCGGGGGCGGTACCCGGCACCTCCACCAAANTATANNNTAATGGGGGTGAAANAGGATCGACGTGCATGTAGACGGTCAAAAACTTTGCTCGGAATGGTACCAACGTTATCGGACTAAACTTTATAAATGCCAACGATAATGAAATGGCACTCGCTGCTTAATTTTAAGCAAGCGCGGTTATGAGAATACCGGGCAACAGAAGTCTCATCGGCAAGGGCGGGCAATTGTTCGCCCTTGTTTGTTTTAGGGAGACTCACAAAGGGTTTCAGAGGATTCACTCTTCAAC
>NHBS01000011.1 GCA_002167825.1 Pelagibacteraceae bacterium TMED13 | reverse complement strand
GAAAAAACGAAATCTAAAATAAAAGATATATCAACCAAAGATTCAGATTTAGAGGAAATATTTATAAATTTGTTAAAAAAATAACATTTACTCTAGTTTATATTATGCTTTGCTCATGTTCGGTTATGAAACAAGAAGTAAATTATAAAGATCCTCAAAGTTATGAGTTCAAAAAAAGAGTTTGGCAAGTAAATGAACATGAAGGTGCTATAATCATTGCTATTCATGGATATAACGATTACTCTGAATCATTCCAAATTCCAGCGACATTCTTAACAAAATATAAAATATCAACAATTTCATTTGACCTTAGAGGCTTTGGGATGAATGAGGACCGTGGAAGTTGGTTTCCACTTTCAGTTCACATTGATGATGTAACGTTTTTTGTTAAAAAAATAAGAAAAAATCATCCTAAAAAAAAAATTTTTTTACTTGGTGAAAGCATGGGTGGAGCGATCGTAGCTTCTACTGTAATTAAAAACAAAAATCTACAAATTGATGGAGTTATTTTAGTTGCTCCAGCCATTTGGAATTTTTCGGAAATGAACCCAATAAAGAGAATTTTTCTTAAAGTTATTAGTACTCTTTTACCAAATCTAGAACTTGATGGAGGTGATTTTATTAAAGTAACAGCATGTAATAATATCGAGTTATTGAAGGCTCTCGCTAAAGATAAATACTTTATTCATAAACCAAATCTTAAAAGTTTAAATGGAATAGTCGAATTGATGGATGAATCTTATAAGTATACTAAAGAATTTTTAAACCAATTGCCTTACAGAACGCTTATAATTCTCCCAATAAAGGATGAAATTGTGCCCCGAAAGCCTTTAACTAAACTATTAAATGGTAAAAAAGATTCTATTAAAGATAATATTACATTAGCTATTTTTAAAAATAACTATCATATGATATTACGAGACTTGGAAAGTGAAACTATTACAAAATTTCTGGCAAACTGGATCAATAATTTAGACACTTCCAATTCAATCTCAGAATCTATTAATATTTTGAACAATAGTAAGTTTTACCATATAACTGAAAAATGAAGAAATCTATTGTTTTGATAACTGGTTCTAGTTCCTGGTGGAAGTCAAAAAAATATAGAAGGGAGTCATTCCTTATATTAATGAGATTAAAAAAACAAAAATGGCGCTTAAATAAAATTGAAGAAATCAAACCACACCCATATTCGATTGACACTAAACTTTATAGAAAATATCATTTATTTAGATGATTTATTTATTCATAATTATTTTAACTTTTTCTATTAATGCTTTTTCAGCAGAAATAATACAAGACAAGCAGGGAAATTACTATTTGATGAAAAAGGATGGTACTTTTACAAAATTACCGGCTCCTAAAGCTGGTAATAAATATATAATTAAAAAAAAAACTTTATCGAATAAAAGTAAATCAAATAGATCTATCTTTAAAAAAGTTGAAAAAAACTCAAGGGTAAAATCAAATCAAGGAATAAGATAATGAATGATATAGAAAAAAAAGAAGTATGGAATTTAATTACAAGTCGTGGAGACTTCTTAAAAGGGAAATTAAAAGATGATCCGAGGCATCCAATTGGAAGAAATTCTTATGCTCATATATGTAGTCTAATAATTTCTAAGTTTGGATGTTCGTATAAAGAAGTTAATAGTAATAAATTATTNGAACTTAAAANNTTTATTTCAGAAATAAATGAATAGGGAAGATCTATACTTAAGGGAGGAAATATTATGTTGTTGATCTTCCCGATTCAAATTTTTGACTATAAATCAAAATATAATATTAATAAGCAAAATCTGTGCCAAATATAGCTAATTCACTTTCCAACTTCTTTAATAATCACCCTCAGGGATTATTCACTTTATTTTTCACTGAACTATGGGAAAGATTTAGTTACTATGGTATGCGGGCTATATTGGTCCTATATATAATTTCTGATCAAGACTCTGTTAACTCTGGTTTAGGTTGGTCAAATAGTCAAGCAATTACGCTTTATGGATGGTATACGGCACTAGTTTATTTGTTATGTGTTCCAGGAGGCTGGTTAGCAGATAAATATATTACTCATAAAAATGCTGTGTTATATGGTGGCTGGCTTCTTTGTCTTGGACATCTTCTTTTAGCAGTAAAACATACAAACGTTTTTTTTGTTGGTTTATTGTTTATTATAGTAGGCGTAGGATTATTGAAGCCAAGTATATCTACTTTAGTTGGTTCGTTATACAAAGAAACAGACATAAGGCGCGATCAAGGATTTACAATCTTTTATATTGGTATTAATTTAGGAGCTTTTTTTGCAAGTATATTAGTGGGTTTTGTTGGAGAAATATATGGATGGCATTATGGGTTTTCATTAGCTGGATTTGGAATGATAATAGGTCAAATATTCTTCATACGCGGGAAGAAACACTTTCAAAAAGATTCAAAGCTAAGATCAACTAAGGAAAACGAAAGTTTAACAAAAACCCAGATAGACAGAATTAAATTGATTATTATTGCAAGCTTGATACTTATAATCTTTTGGGCTGCATTCGAACAAGCAGGTGGACTATTAAATATTTATGCATACGAAAAAACTAATAGATTTTTACATGCCATAAACTTTGAAATTCCCGCAAGTTGGTTTCAATCAATAAATCCTTTAATGATAATTATTTTTGGCTATTTCATTTCTTTATTATGGTTAAAACTTGAGGCAAAAAATTATATAAATTCATCTATTCTTAAAATAGCAATAGGAATAATGATTATGGGCTCAGGATTTATTTTTATGTTTTTTGCATCTATTGAAGCTGATACCTATGGAAAATCAAGTATGTACTGGCTTGTTCTTGCCTATGCTTTAATCACAATCGGAGAATTGTGCGCCTCCCCAGTAATATTATCTTATATTACTAAGCTATCACCGAAACAGAAAGTTTCCTCAATAATGGGAATATATTTTGCTACAATTGGGCTTGGTAATAAATTAGCAGGAACTATTGGAGTATATTCTCAACAATTAGGTGAGAAAAAAGTTTTTCTTGGAATTACTTTGATCTGTATAATTGTTGGACTCACTGTTATAATCTTTCATAATANATTAAAAAAGTTAGCACACGGAAGATTAAATTAGCGCCCGTAGCTCAACTGGATAGAGCATTTGATTTCGGCTCAAAAGGTTAAGGGTTCGAATCCTTTCGGGCGCGCCATTATAAAATATTTGTTGAGGTAAAATGCAAATTCTAATCAGAAGTAATGACATTATCTATCTAACATGGGTAAAAAGTATCCTAAGTCATAATAACATTGAATTCATTACTTTAGACGAATCGATGGCATCTACTGAGGGAAATATATCAGCTATTCCAGTTAGGATATTAGTTGATGATAATGATTTAAAAAAAGCAACGTATCTAATCTCTGAGACTCAGAACTGATAATAATTAAAACTGAATTATGTAAGACCCGTTAGTTTTTAACCATTTCTTTTTACTTTCAAATTTAGGATCAAATTTTCTAACTAAACCCCAAAAGTTTTTTGAATGATTTGGTTCAATAACATGGCATAACTCATGAATTATAATATAGTTAATAACACCAGTAGGTAGCATGATAAGTTTCCAATTAAGATTAATAATTTTTTGATTTACACAACATCCCCAGATTCTTTTATATCTACGTATTTTTAACCTATCGTAATTTATTTTTATCTCTGCTGATATTTGCTTTACTCTTGCATTCAAATAAACAACAGCTTTATGCTCTAAATATTTAGTAGTTAACTTTTTTTTATCCTGATTAAATTTTTTTTCAGATAATGAAATAATACCCTTTCTTATTTTTGTATCCCGAACTTTTGCTATACTAATAATTTTAAATCTTTTCCCTTTAAACAAAAGATAGTCTGTATTTAGTGCTTTTATTTTTTTTATCTCTTTGGCTTGGTTAGCAACTTTCTTTGATAACCACTCGTTTTTTGAATTAATAAACGATTTAAGAATTTCTTCTTTCGTATGTAATGGACATAATATTTCGGGAAAACCATTTTTTACCCTTAATGTTATTGTCCTTTTTCTATTAGAACTTTTGATTACTTTAACATTATCTAAAAAAATAACTTTTTTTTTCTTTGTTTTTAAAAATTGAAAAAGTTTCATTCTTTTAATTTTAGCGTACTAAAATTCTTAGGTAAATATTCACTAAAGTATTTTTTCATCACAGGTAAATTATCCGCTAAAATTTTAAAACTTTCCTTATTAATTTTCAAAACTTCTGAATTTTTTAATGCTTTAATAGTTCCTGTTCTTCTGCCACCCTCTAGAATAACTCTTGAACCAAAGTGATCCCCTTTCTTATATTTTTTTTTAAAGGTTTTGCCACTTGTTGTTTTTCTATAAGAATTTGAGAATTCTCCACTTTTAACTATGTAGAAACCGTCTGGTAACATTCCTTCCTCAAAAACAATATCACCCCTCTTATAATTTTTCTTCTCAAATGGCTTGTTGTTCAAAGGGTTTGTAAGAACAGCGTTTCTAGGAACAAAGAATTCTAACAACCAATTAAAAAAAACTCTAACTCGTGTTGGGATTGAAGGTATAAAAGAAAGGTAAAACCCTTTCCAAATTATCCATGCTAGTAACCCTCTTACTCTAAAAAAGAAAATCTTTCCAACACCTTTTTTTGAACCAAGAGAGGCTAATGATCCTCTAGAGGTATATTTAAATGATTTCAATTTTCTTTTTAGTGTTTTTAAAATAACATTCTTTGATAATATTTTTGCCTGTTGAACAGCAAACTGTGCTGTTGGTGGTGAATAAACTAAATTCATCTCTTTATCATTTTTAATAACCTTATTAGGTACCAAAGCGCAATCACCCAAAGCCCATACATTTTCGATATCAACAACTTGGCAATATTCATTTGTAATTAATTTTCCAAATTTTAATGGTAATTCAGTATTTCTGAGTAGTTTTGATGCTGTTGAACCTATTGTGGAAATAATAGTGTTAGATTCAATAGACTTATTATTATTTATATAAGCTCTCATAGAAGAAACTTCTCTTAATTTTGTATTTAAAAATATTTTTATATTTTGCTTCTTTAATGTTTGTAGTGTGTAAAGACCAATTTCTTTTTCTAACTCTGGTAATAGGCTGCTTGCATATTCTATCAGATAAAACCTAATTTCATTTTTATTAATATTTCTGTAGTATTTAATTAGTCTATCTATCATTTCTTTCAATTCCCCAATTGTTTCAACACCGGAAAACCCACCTCCAACAACCACAAAACTTAATAATCTTTTTTTTAATGACAAATCTAGAGTTACGTCTGCTAACTCTAAACATCTAATAACATGATTTCTAAGGTTATAGGCATCATTCAAGTTTCTCATTGTAAAAGCATTATTTGCTAAACCTGGCACAATATTAAGGTTACTTTCCTGACCTAAAGCTATTATCAGTTCATCATATTGAATGAAATGTTGTCTTTTTCTAAAGCCTTGTAATATTCCAATTTTTTTCTTTTTTATATCAATTAAGTTGACCTCAGCATTTCTAAATTTTACATCATTAAGCATTTGTCTAATTGGTGTAACAGCATCCGAAGCTGAGATTGTACCTGAAGCTACTTCAGGTAAGAGTGGTTGAAAAACAAAATAATTATTGTCGCTTATTAACTCAATATCAAATGAGTTAAGCTTTATTTTTTGAAGACGTTTAGCACAGTATACTCCTCCAAATCCTCCTCCCAGGATTAAGATTTTCTTCATACTATTTTCCTATATATTCTATGATCACCTTTTTTTCATTTAGTTTTATAGAGGTTAAAGATCCATGTTTGATTTTTTCCCAATAATTTTTAACTAACTTATCAAATGGTTCTTTAGTCAGAATGGAAATCATACCGTTAATAGATCCTGCATGTGCAACTAATAACACATCTTGTTTGAATTTTAAAATATCTTTTAAAAATCCATTCAGTCTTTTCAGAAAATTTTTATTTGACTCNCCATTTGGCACCTTATATTCCATTAGATTATCCTGCCACTTTTCAATCTCACTTTTTTCGATTGAGGACATTAACTTCATCTCCCAGTCACCAAGATCAAGTTCTTTAATTCTTGGGTCAATTTTAAAGGATACGTTTAATGCAGTAGCAAGTTTTACACACCTTTTCAATGGACTTGAAATTACTAAAATTTTCTTNAGATTTATATCTTCTCCTTCAATTTTTTTCTTTATAATTTTAACTTCATTTATAAAATTAGAGGAAACGTCTACGTCTGTTTGTCCATAAAAAATATTATCTTCTATGTCTAAAGTTGTATGTCTTAAAAAATATATCCTCATTAATAAATTATATTGAAACTACNAAATTNTTNNAAATCAACGNATTTTATCTTTACATCTTCTACTTTNGCTAATAATGGACCTCTTCGACATNGCCAGCAAAANCGATCAAGATTAANTTTATNTCCAGTTATCATAGCCTCGACCTTCATATCANCCGTATTCCTAACATTCCCCCCTAAAGATAGATTTTCGCATGTTTTTTTTACCCAATTTCTNAAACCNACAGCTTGAACTTTCCCNCTTATTNTTATTTGTCTTGTTTCCATATTATTTNTCATCAAGNTTCTTGTATTCAACATCTATTATTTCGTCACTATTNTTTTTTGAATCTTTATAATAAGATTTCTTTGTAGTATCTGGAATATATCCCCAGAGAAAAGANCGAAATATTCTAAAAAATAGCATTACTCCNAGAAAATCTGTGACAAATCCAGGAATAATAAAAAGTATTGCAGCAACCTTCTTGCATATCCAATCTTTAGGGTCATGACTAATTCTTTCAATCTCATGAAGTCCTCTATTTTTTTTTAAAAGAACTATTCCTAAGATCATAGTTGCCAAAATATGAAGTATAACTGGAAAAAAACCTAAAATATCACCAAATAATATAAAACTAATTATTTCGAGAATAGGTAATAACAAAAGTACTTTAAAATTCATATCAATGCTTATATATCATTAGTAAGTTAATTAAAGAACATTATGGAACAAATAATAAANNTTTCAATTTTGATAAAAGATTTTTTAATCCCAATTCTAATTGGAAGTAAAATTTTTTTTTCCTTGATTGTAGCTCCAAACACTTTTCAAAGCCTAAATGAACAAAATGCTCGTAAGTTTATAAGAACTATTTTCCCTAGACTCTATCTTTGGTGCTTGGTAGTTAGTTTGATGATTACATTTTCACTTTTATCTTTAAATATATTTCATTCATTCGTATTCTTTTTAATTGCCACAGGATATTTTTATTCAAGAGAATTTTTAATGATTAAAATCAATAAAGTTAGCGATATTATTAAGAAAAAAGATNTNCACAAAAAACAGTTTTCAAATTTACATAACTTTAGTGTNTTAATTTTCGTGACACAATTNATAGCAATGGTTGTTATATTTTTTTTATCTAAGCATTNATTATCTTTTTCAAAATTTTTAAATCAATGAATTCATTAAAGTCAAACTTTCCTCCAATCATTTTGGAAGGTTGGCTTGGCTCGCCCAAACTTGAAACAACAAGTTCAGCTCCTTCAAATTTTTCATCAAGTGTTAANTCCGANGGTGTNATTACAACCTTTATATTTGCTGCTAANGCTGATTCAAGTCCTCTTGGTGAGTCTTCTATAGCAATACATGACTGTGAAGATAANTTAAGTTTTTCAAGGGTCCACTCATAAATCTCCGGGGAGGGTTTTTTATTTTTTGTGCAATCACCATGGGCTATAATATCAAAATAATTCTTTGGTTTAATCTTCAATCCNTTGTTAAGGAGATTATTAACATTCATNTCAGATGAAGAAGATACAAGTGCTATTCTAATATTATTCTTCTTTAATTCCTCAATTAGTCTCAAAACTCCCGGCCTAAAATTTAACTTTGATTCGTTAATATAATCTTCATAAATTTCATTTTTTACTTTGTGAATCGAATTAATATATTTGCTGAGGTTTTTATACTCAAGCATTTCAGGCCAAGCCCTTTTCATGTAATGTTCAATTCTNTCTTTTCCTCCACCAATATTGATCAGTTCCTTATAAATTGGTTTATCCCAAAACCAGTCTANGTTAAACTCTNTAAATGATTCATTGAANGACTTACGATGTAACTCTTCTGTTTCAGCAATTGTACCATCAACATCAAAGAAAACTGCACTAAGTAACACTTGTTTTTATCCTTTCAATAAGATTAGTTGTTGATTTATTTTTAATAAAATCAATTAATATTACTCTACCTTGCCATTTTTTAGACTCACGAAAACCAACAACATCTTGTTTTTTATAATCCTTACCTTTAAAAATTATATTTGGTTTTATTCTTTTAATAAGCTTTATAGGCGTCACTTCATCAAAAATAACTATTTTATCTATAAATGGAAAGGAAGATAAAATCTCAACTCTATCCTTTAGTTCTACTATTGGCCTATTCTTACCCTTGAGTTTTNTNATAGACTCATCACTNTTCAATCCCAAAATTAATATATCACACNTCTGCTTTGCACTTTTAAGNTATGATATGTGACCCGTATGCAGTAGATCAAAACAACCATTTGTAAAACCTATTATTTTATTACTATCANAATCTTTNAGGGCTTTACTAAGATTCTGATTAGTCACAACTTTAATATTCTTAATTTGCTTTATATTATCAACTTCTCCAATGCTAACAACTGATGTGCCAAATTTTCCAACAGCTAGNCCTGCGGCAATATTAGAAATTTTTACTGATGACTCAAGACTTTTACCCTTAGATATAGAGGTGGACAGATATGCTAAAACAGTATCTCCAGCTCCTGAGACATCAAATACTTCTTTTGCTTCTGAAGGAAGATGAAANAAACTTCCTNCATCCGTTACAACGGATATCCCATCTGAACTTCTAGTTGTGATTACTGCCTTAAATTTAAATTTATTTATAATTTGTTTTGATAATTTTATAACCAAATTATCATCATTATTTTTAGAATTAATGTTAAACGTATTTATAGAACTTTTTAATTCCTTAAAATTTGGAGTAATAAATGTTGCTCCAGCATANACAGAAAAATCTTTTTTTTTNGGATCTACTATCAATATTTTTTTAAAATGTTGTGCAATCTTAATTATCTTTTTTATAAGAGTATCGGTCAAAACGCCTTTATTATAATCGGATAGAACAATAACNTCGTAATCATTTATTTTNTTCTTTAACAATTTTATAATCTTAGTCTCTAGTACTTTAGAAATTGGACTTTCAATTTCGTTATCAACCCTCAANATTTGTTGATTTTCACAAACATATCTTGTCTTCTTTGTNGTACATCGATTTTTGTCAATGATAAGATTNAATGTAAGATTCTTAATTTCTTTAATAATTTCTCTAATCTTTAATCCATCGTTATCATTACCAACGATAGAAATAAGGTGACACTTACTATTTGCTGAACAGATATTCCTTGCAACATTACCACAACCACCCAAAATATTATAATTTCTATCGTCAGCCTTAAGTACAGGTATTGGGGCCTCAGGTGAAATTCTATCTATATTTCCATGAACATAATGATCTAAAATTAAATCTCCAACACACAATACCTTCCCATTATTTTTCATTTAATTTTTTTTCCTTAAAATATTTTCAAAATATTCTATTGTTTTTTTTAAGCCTTGATTTCTATCATATTTTGGATGCCATTTTAGTTCTTTCTTAGCCAAACTAATATCTGGACATCTTTGTTGTGGGTCATCAAGCGGAAGANCTTTATGTACCAANTTTGANTTACTCCCAGTAATTTCAATTATTTCTGATGCCAGCTGCTTTACAGANATCTCTGATGGGTTTCCGAGGTTAATTGGGCCNCAAAAGTTAGTTTTTTCCATCATCAACATAATTCCAGAAATTAAATCATCTACATAACAAAAAGATCGTGTTTGATCGCCTGCACCATAAATAGTTATATTTTTATTTAAAAGAGCTTGTGTAATAAAATTAGAGACTACTCTGCCATCGTTGAGCTGCATNCTAGGGCCATATGTATTAAATATTCTGATTATTTTTATATTTACATCATGCTGTCTTTTATAATCCCAAAAGATTGTTTCNGCACATCTTTTACCTTCATCATAACATGCNCTTGGCCCGGTTATATTTACTGCACCCTTATAATCTTCAGATTGAGGATGTATTTCAGGATCACCATAAACTTCAGATGTAGAGGCTTGCATTACAGTAGCATTAGTTCTTTTAGCTAAGCCAAGCATATTTATTGCTCCNTGAACACAGGTTTTAACTGTTTGTACAGGATCATTCTGATAATGAACTGGAGAAGCTGGACAAGCAAAGTTTAGTATGATGTCCACCTCTANATATAATGGAAATGTTATATCATGCCTGAGTAACTCAAAGTTTTTATTATCAAGTATTCTTTCTAGGTTGTCTTTATTTCCAGTATAAAAATTGTCACAACAAATAACATCATAACCTTTATTCAAAAGTTCTTCACACAAATAAGATCCTATAAATCCAGCCCCTCCGGTTACTAAAACTCTTTTTTTCACCTTAACTCGATCTCAATTTCAGTGGTTTTATTTTGTTCAACAAAAACTGCTGCATCTTCAAAGTTCGGTGGGCCAAAAAATACAGGCGCATTATTGCTAAATCCATACTGCTCTTTTGGCANAGACAAGAAAGTNTCAAATTTTTTGTTTGAATTTTCNTCATGATATATTGCTACCGCATAATATGATTCATTTAGTTCTTTTATCANAATACCATTTGCAACTACTTCATCGATCCTTTTATTACCACCGTCTATCTTACCTTCCTCATCAGGAAAAAANCTCGGATCATCATATAATGCATAATGTATTGATCCTATATTAATCTTGATATTTGTCACATTTATTTTTAACTCACCGGCACTTAAGGTAATTGTAATATTTAAAAATAACAAAATAAATAGGTAAAAGAATATTCTCATTTTTATGTATAAAATATAATAACTNTGTATTAGTATTAATCAAATAATGAAAATAAAGATTNTATTATACAATNTACTTNNGTTANTATTTATATTTTCTTNCAGTCAGTCTTACTCTNTNNATCAAGAANAACTGGAGGCAAAGCAAATCTTACAGTCTTCAGAATTATCGTTAAAAAAATTAATTGCAAACAGTGATCTAAAAAATTTAAAAAAATTTTTAAAAGATTCAAGGGCGATTCTTATCTTTCCTAAAGTTTATGAAGGAGGCTTCATTTTTGGTGCTAAAGGAGGTAATGGTTTGCTGATTATTAGACGAGGTAACAATAAGTTTTCAGGTCCATTTTTTTTCTCGATAGGAGGGGTAAGTGTTGGTTTACAAGTTGGTGCTAAGTCAGGTAAAGTTGTAATGACTGTTATGACCAATAGAGGNTTAAAGTCTATCCTAAAAGAAAGAGTAAAGTTAGGGGTTGATATAGATGCCGCTTTAATCTCTCAAGGTTTTGGATATTCAGCAGAGAGTACTCCAAGACTAGCGGATGTCTACTCTTTTTCAGACAATTCTGGACTATTTCTTGGAGGGTCTTTAGAAGGAACATATCTTCAACCAAGAAATGATATAAACGANGCCTTCCATAAAAAAAGNTTTATTTCCGATGACATACTAAATAATTCATTGATATCAAAGGACCTTCAGAATCTAAGTGANATCCTNAATCGTTTGAATGACAGATAAAGANAANNNAAAGGCTATTATTTTATGTGCNCATGGNTCAAAAGATAAACAATACAAAGAAGACTTTTTAAAACTAACNAAAAANGTTAANAAAAAATTAAANTCCAAAAGTATCTTNCNCTGTTTTGTAGAAATNAACCAACCATTAATNAGAGATTGTATTGANACTCTATNGTNAAAATATAAAAATATCTACTTATTTCCGTTAATGTTTTTTGATGGGTACCATATGATCAAAGATATAAAGCAAGAAGTTAGGTATCAAAAGGAAAANAGAAAAGTAAATATAAAATTAGTTGAAANAATCTCACTGANNGATGATTTNTCNAGTATCTTTAGAAAAGANGTTTCTAAAAAAATAGAAAAAAGTAAAGAAAATGTCNTGGTGNTTTCTAGCTCGAAAAGCTCNAATGTAAATCTAAAGGAGGAATTGGGTNNATATCTNGATCAAATATCTAGTGGATTAGAAATTGANNAATATTTCTTTTTNGATCAAGATTCNTCTAANGTTAATAATTTAATAAAGTCTAAGGGTGGTAACTTAAATATAATAATCCACCCNATTTTTTTTTTTGANGGTTTTNTATATAAAATGANTATCAAAAAGTTTAAAGATAATAATGTCAAAGCACTAAGACCTATCTCTCAATATGAAAAAGTNATTGANTTAATAGTNAGGAAATTAAAANNTTAATAATCTTTTAATTTTTCNACNATTCTTTTTATAGAGATGTTTCTNGATAAATTAGAATAGTCAAAAATAGTTTTNCCAGAAAAATCGGTTAAACTTACNTCNAACTTTTTTCTAGCTAAAATACCTACTGCATTTATATTAGATTTTTCTATAGCATGCATCATTGCCGTCATNCCATTACTGTCTTGTTTATNNAGATCAGATCCACGTTCAATTAGNTTATCNATTAGAGAGAATCTATTNTTATTAATATAAAATATAAGTAAGGANGACTGNTCCAGAATTTTNATATTAATTCTTGCNCCAGCTTCANNAAGAAGNTCAAACATCTTACNATCTTCNTTAGCAAGGGCATATGCTATTGGAACAAGTCCNTCNGAATCGANAGAATTAANTGATACATTCATCTGCAGCATCTCAGATACTTTAGTATNATCAGATTTTTTTATTGCNTTTAAAAANACCTTTTCATGAAAAATATCGCTATCATCAAATGCTAACAAAGGATATAAAGGTATTAACAGTATAAAAATTATTTGAAAACCAATTCTTTTCTTCATAATGACCAGCTTATGCTCTCACAAAACACAAAAAAAATCTATATTATAAACTTTAATCCAAAAGATTTTTTTGACCTAACCTTAGAGGCATTAGAAAATTTACAGACATCTGATTTAATTATCTCAACACGAGAACTTGACAGAAAGTTTAGGTTAAATTTAAATAAGATAAACAGTGCCCTAGAAATTAACACAGGATTATTAAAAAATAGGACAAAATGTATAAAATACCTGATTTCAAAACTTAATAAATTCAACTCTATTTCGTATCTATGTTTTGGAGACTTTAATACTTCTGAAACTTTTTTTGATGAAAAATTATTAAGAAATGAGAGAATTAAGATTGAAGTAAAACTCGGTATTTTACCAATAGTAAACTTACTGAATAAAAAGAATCAATTACTAACAAATAGAAATAAAAATTCTACTGTGAGCTTTTTTAATTACTTGGATATAAAACAAATATTATCTATTCTAAGAAAGAATGATTTTGAAAAATTATTGATAAAAACAAATAAAGTCTCACAGATGAACAATTTTTTAGATAAATTAGAAAAATCAAAAAATAAAAAATATCGTTATCAGCTGTTTGACGAAAATAAACAGTTAAATATCAAAGATCTGAGTATAAAAAACTTTGGTATAGAAAACCTATTTATTCTAATAGAAAAAAATGGCTAGATTTAAATCACTCTTCATAAAAAATTCTATTTCAATGCTTGTAATTGTAGTTACTATATTTGTTGGAATTTTCATTATTACTCAATACAAAAATAAAAAGGGGAATAATATTGAGATAGGGGGAAGCTTTAAACTTATAGACCANAAAGGTGAACAATACNTATCTGAATNGAGTNGNAAGAAAAAANTCATCTACTTTGGCTACACATTTTGTCCAGATGTATGTCCAATAGATATTTTGAAAATCTCTAGATTAGTAGACCAAAAACCAGAATTAATCAAAGATTTTGATTTTATCTTTATTACTGTTGACCCTGAAAGAGATGATCAGAGTCAGATGAAAAATTTTATGTCAAATTTTAATGACAAATTAATTGGCTTAACCGGAGAAACAAAAGATATCGATAATGTTCTATCGAAGTTTAGGATATACGTTAAGCGAAATAAAAAAATTGGTGATGATAATTANCTNGTTGATCATAGCTCATTAATTTTTTTAATAAATGANAAAGATGAATATATTTCACATTTTAGTCCTAATGATTTCGAGGATAGATTCTCTAGTTTTATAAATTAGAAAAAATTCTCTATTAGAGAATCAAAGAAATTTTTTCTTTTATCAAGGTTTTTAGATTTTTGAATTATTCTATTTATTTTCTCATCATTCAAATGTTTTGGTTTCCTTTCATAAGATTGATAACTAAAACCCCTTGGTGTAATGTCTTGGTGNGCAGCAGTCATAAACTCTTTCCATAGAATTGCTGGTGCGGTACCGCCTGTAATTTTTTTCATAGGTGAGTCATTGTCGTTACCAAACCAAACTCCTACGACTATATTAGATGTGAAACCAACGAACCAAGCATCCCTTAAAGACTGACTAGTGCCGGTTTTACCTGCTGCAGGTCTATTTAACTTCGCATTCTTTCCTGTCCCACTTTCTATAGTTTGCTCCATCATTTGAGTCATTTTACCTACAATTGAACTCTCAAGTACTTTACCGGTTCCTTGTAATTTTCTTGAGAATAATATTTCACCATCCGTATCCTCTATTGATCTAATCCCATATGAGAAAACTCCATTTCCGTTATTAGCTAGAACATTATAGGCTGAAGTTAATTCTAATAAAGTTACCTCTGAGGTTCCTAAAGCTAGTGATGGTGAATTTAGGATTGGAGAAGTAATACCCATCGATTTAGCAACTTCAATCACCTTCTCTCTTCCAATAGATTCTGAAATCTTAACTGCAACTGTATTTATAGATTTTGAGAAAGCTTCTTTAAGTGTAACTTCACCTATGTATTTATTCTTGTAATTTTTTGGAGACCATCCCTCAATATCAATCTTAGAATCGATAATGGTATCATTCGGTGAAAAACCACTTTCTAGTCCAGCTAAATATACAAAAAGCTTAAATGCAGAACCTGGCTGCCTTTTTGCTTGTGTTACTCTATTAAATTGAGTGTCTCCATAATCTGTACCACCAATCATTGCTATTACTCCTCCGTTTAAATCCAACGCTACCAAAGAAGATTGTTCTGCAGAATCAAATTTTGAATTTACATTTATAAGAGATTTCTCTGCAATTTTTTGCAACTTAATATCTAGTGTTGTCCTCACTATTAAGTCTTTTTCAATTTCACCAACATAAGACTTAACTCTTGGTAAAAGCCAGTCAATAAAATACCTGGTACTTTTAGGTGCGTTTGTAAACTTGGAGTATTTTTTATTATTAAATTTGGCTTTATTTACTTGTTTAATGGATATCATATTATTTTTAGCCATATTATTTAACACTAGAGAAGCTCTTTTTTTTGACAACTCAAAATTAGCAATAGGATTGTATTTTGATGGTGCTTTCAATAAGCTTGCAATCACTGCACTTTCATAAAGGCTAAGGTCTTCTACTTTTTTATTAAAATATTTCTCTGAAGCTGCCTGNACTCCATATGTACCCGATCCCAAATAAACTCTATTCAAATAAATACTTAATATCTGTTCTTTTGAAAACCTCATTTCTAACCAAAAGCTAAGTATTAATTCATGAAGTTTTCTNGTAAATGATCTTTCAGGAGTAAGAAATAGATTTTTTGCAAGTTGTTGTGTAATCGTGCTTCCTCCCTGAACAATTCTTCCTTTTTTTATATTGGTATAAGCCGCCCGAACAACTCCTTTAAAATCAATACCAGGATGACTAAAAAAACTTTTATCCTCAGTAACAATTACCGCATTAATTAAATTATCAGGTAAATCAGAAAACTGTATTGATTGACCGTAAACATCACCGTANGATGCGATAATTCGACCATCTTTATCTAAAAAAGTAATGCTAGGTTGTCTAGATATTTGTATTGATTCAGTTTCTGGAAGATTTAATAATGACCATGTAACTGCTATACTCGAGAATAAAGCCAACCAAATAAATAATATTAGAAGCCATTTAATTAACTTCATGTGAAGAAATTCCTAGTATTAATGTTCTTACGTTTTACACATCTAAGTTGACAACTTTTTTTGCATTTGACTGGATAAATGTTTTTCTTTTGTCAACATCATCNCCCATCAACTCTTCAAAAATTTCATCTGCTCTTTGAGCATCATCTATTTTNACTTGTAATAAAGATCTAAATTCTGGGTCAAGTGTNGTTTCCCAAAGTTGGTCTGGATTCATTTCTCCTAGTCCTTTATATCTCTGAACAGATGCACCTTTTTTTACTANTTCNAAACCTTTTGATACCAAATCTCTTGGCGTNTTGATTTCAATTTCNNTATCGTTCAAAATAAGTTTAGATGGACTTAGAAAATNTTCTTGGATCGTCTCACAAATCTTATTGAANTCATAATANTTATTTTGATTNATTGAATTAAGNGAAATTANAAAGTCCTCCTTTATTTTATCTTTTGTNTTTGAAAANATGAAATCCATATCAACNAAANNAGCTTTCCAACCTGANTCAATCNTATTTAGNCGCTTTAANAAATAGTCTAGTGTCTGAGAAGATTTTTTCTCATCGCTAAAATTTTGAGAATTAAAGAAGCTTGATATTGTTGCCTGCTCNAGGAGTGAATAAAANTTNTTATCACCATTCGAACTAGATTCTAAAAGAGAATNTAACTTGATTGCTTTTTGCATTACCTCTTTAAGNTCTTTACCCTTCAAAGCCTTACCCTCTATATTCTTTAACATACTTGCACTTACAAGCTCATCAACAAAATATTGGTCAAACTCTTTTTCATCTTTCANATAAAGTTCAGTTTTGTTTTTCCTTATTCTAAACAATGGNGGCTGTGCAATATATACATAACCATTTGTAACNAGTTCGGGCATATGTCTATAAAAAAAAGTNAGTAAGAGTGTTCTGATATGTGAACCATCCACGTCAGCATCNGTCATAATTATTATTTTATGATAACGAAGTGAATCAATTTGAAAATCATCATAATAACCAGCACCCAGAGCCTGAATTAGTGTTGCAATTTCTGATGAATTAAGAATTTTGTCTTTTCTTGATTTTTCTGTATTTAGAATTTTACCTTTTAGTGGAAGAACAGCCTGGTTTCTTCTATTTCTAGCCTGTTTAGCTGAGCCACCTGCTGAATCNCCCTCAACTATGAAAAGNTCACTATTTTCTGCTGANTTATCCTGACAGTCAGCTAANTTCCCTGGTAGAGACGATATTTCTAAGGCTGAATTTTTTCTTGATACTTCTCTAGCTTTTCTNGCTGCCTCTCTAGCTGCTGCNGCCTCAAAAATTTTTGTAATTACTATNTTNCTATCTTTGGGGTTCTCTTCAAACCAATTTGTNAGATTTTCAGAAACGATTGACTCAACAATAGGTCTAACTTCNGAAGAAACAAGTTTATCCTTAGTCTGTGAGGAAAATTTTGGATCNGGAACTTTAACNGANAGAACNCAGGTCATACCNTCTCTGGCATCATCACCAGTTAAATTTATCTTCTCTTTTTTTTGTAGCCCCAGGTTNTTAATCGCATTGTTTACTGTTCTAGTTAATGCTGATCTAAATCCTGCAAGGTGGGTNCCACCATCTCTNTGTGGAATATTATTTGTAAATACNAGNCAATTTTCATGNTAACTTTTATTCCATTGAATTGCCATTTCAAGTTGTNTATCNTCNGATGNTCCTTTGCAAAAAATTGTGTCACCGATAATTGGTTCTCTAGATTTATCAAGGAATTTTACATANGCTTTTAGACCNCCTCTGGATGAAAGTTTTGAAACTAACTCTTCTTTATTTCTTTTATCTATNATTGANATGTTNACNCCAGAATTAAGGAATGCTAATTCTCTTAGCCTNGTCTCAAGNTTTTTAAAGTCAAACTCTGTTTTGCTAAAAGTAATTCTCGATGGTAAAAAAGTTATNTCNGTACCACTCTTTTCAGACTCCCCAATTTCTTTTAGACTTTCTTCAGGAACACCATTATTAAATTTCATAAAATACTTTTTTTTATCTCTATGAATAGTTAACATTAAATNCTNAGATAGNGCGTTTACGACAGATACCCCAACACCATGTAAGCCTCCTGATACTTTNTATGAATTTTGGTCAAATTTNCCGCCTGCATGAAGTTGAGTCATAATGACCTCAGCCGCAGATGTTCCTTCCTCTTCATGAATNCTTGTTGGNATTCCTCTACCATTATCAATNACAGAAACTGATCCATCTGAATTAAGAATCACATCTATTGANTCGCAATAACCAGCTAATGANTCGTCAATTGAATTGTCTACAACNTCATANACCATATGATGNAAACCTGACCCATCGTCAGTATCACCNATGTACATNCCTGGTCTTTTCCTTACGGCATCTAGNCCTTTAAGNACTTTAATTGACCCNGCATCGTAAGAGTCNTTATTGTGTTGATTTTTATCTAAGTCCAATTTTTATCCTGATTTGATTTAACATTATATCTTAATATTAGGAACTTTAAAGTGTTTATCTCCAATATTTATTTTATGTATAATATTTTTTAGCATCGGAGAATTTGAAATCCAATCNGCTCTAANATCTGTGATCCANGTTTGAATATTTAACTTAGATAACTCTTGAAGCAGCNTTGANATNTAATTTGAGTCNAAGTAAGANAANATATCATCNAGTAAAAAAATTAGTTTTTCCGTTTTAGAGGTTTTTANAAATTCTATAAANGAAAGNATNATAGAAATTATAATCAATTTTTGCTCGCCTGTAGAAAAGTTTTTGACTTCCTTTCTCTTTTTCAGATCGTAAATTACTAAGTCTGTTTTATTAGCACTAAAATTTGTTCTACCGGAAATAGAATCTTTAAACCTATTTTCTTTTAGCTTTTGGATAAAAATTTCTTCTACAAACAACGCAGGTTTTTCAAGTAATACTTTATCGAGAGTACCATTCAATTCAAGAATGAGTGACTCGGTTTTATCGTTTATTACTTTTAACCTCTTGTTAAGTGATTTCAAAAAGGTTCTTCTTGAGTCACAAATAATAAGTCCAGAATAACAAATTTTTTGTTCGATAATATCCAGCCATTTTTCATGATTTTTAAAGTTTTTATTTTTTAAAATTTTTAACCTTTCTTTTTTCAACTTTCGATATTCTTGTAACCTTTCTGAATATGATTTATCTACTGAGCTTACCATCATATCGACAAACGCCCTTCTTTCCATTGGAGTATCTTGTAATAAATGAGACATTCTAGGGACAACCCAAAAAAACCTGATCTTATTGTTTAGATTCGAAGTATTAGTCCTCATACTATCAATCTTAATTATCTTAATTAAGTCCTCTCCTTTTTTTTTAAGCCCCAAGCCCACAGAATAAATATCAGAATCTAACTTGATTTGAAAATTTGCACCAAATAATTCCAATGGTCCGAGATGGTTTTCATAAATTAAATCTGAGAGATTTGCGTTTCTGAAACCTCCATTTGAATTTAAAAGAGAAATAGATTCTAAAATATTGGTCTTACCAGACCCGTTCTTTCCGTATATAACAATAATATCCTTCTTAGGAATTATACTTAGTTCTCTGTGATTTCTGTAGTTCCTTAATTTTAGATTAGTAATTCTTACTGAATTATTCATTAACTAGTTTTATGCTCTCATTTGCATAATTAGAAACAATGCGTTCTTAAACGATTCGCTAGTCAACACAGTTGGTGAGGTATTTTTTGAGAAATTAAAACTTACTGGACCGTCCTTAATTAAAGAAAGAACATCTAAAATATACCTTGAGTTAAAATTAATATTTATTTCAGGGCCATTATAGCGAACTTCGATTGACTCTGTTCCGCTTGATTTATCGCTACCGGATGAACTTACAATGCATAAATTATCCTTTATTTGAAATTTTACTGTCCTGAACTTTTCATTTGAAATTGTTGCCACCCTATCAATTGTCTCACTAAATTTTTGACAATCAACAAGGACAATTTGCTCTTCCTCCTTTGGGATTACACTTTCATAGTCGGGAAAAGATGAGTTGATTAGTTTTGTGATAATAACAATCTGACCGATCGTAACCTTTAATCTATTCTTTGAAAAGTTTAAAGAAACATTTCCACTAACCTCATCTAAAACTTTTGAAATCTCGTAAACAGATTTTTTGGGGATTATTATCCCATCAAAATCAATGTCAGTTTTTTTCTCTAAAACACATTTAGCCAGCCTATGTCCATCAGTTGCTACAGCAGAAATTTGTTCATTACTGACATGAAAAAAAATACCATTCAAGTATTGCCTAGACTCGTCCAGTCCCATACAAAATTTACAATTATTAATTAAGTGCTTTAATGATTTGATATCTAAGTCAATTTCTCTATCTAAATCCTTATTATCCATGACTGGAAAATCATCAATAGGCATTGTTGGAAAATTAAATTTTGAGTTATTGAAGAGGACTATTGCATTATTTGAACTTTCGTCATGGTTTACAGTTATATTGCAACCATCAGGAGCTTTCCTTATAAGTTCATAAAAAAGCTGAGAGGGAATTGTTATTCCACCTGGCTTTACTAATTTAACATCTAGCTTTTCACTTATCTCTAAAGCTAAATCAGTAGCTGTGAAAATAAGTCTATTTTGATTTGAAGTATCAGTTGTTATTTTAATATTTGAGAGGATCGGAATAGTATTTCTCTTCTCAACAACACTCTGAAAGTGATTTAAACATTCAAGAAGCTTTTTCTTTTCAATAATGAATTCCATATTTTAGGACTCTAACATTCTAATCAATAACTGAACGTCTTCATCAAAGCTTAAGTCCTTACTTCTAAGCTCTTCAACCTTTCTCACCGCGTGGATTACAGTAGTATGGTCTCTATTTCCGAATCTTCGTCCAATTTCAGGTAACGACCTCGATGTCAAATTTTTTGATAAGTACATCGCAACTTGCCTAGGCCTTGCTACCGTTCTAGATCTTCTTGAAGAACTCATATCTGACATTTTAATATTAAAGTGCTGTGAAACCTTTTTTTGTATTTCCTCAATGTTGACTTTCTTTTGTGATGAGCGCAATAAATCTTTTAATAAGTCTTGAACCATATCCAAATTAATTTCCCTACCAACAAGTGAAGAAAATGCGGCCAATCTATTCAGAGCACCTTCAAGCTCTCTNACATTTGACGTTATCTTATGAGCAAGNAACTCTAAAATATTTGGTGCNATNCGNGCTGAAAGNTTTTCTTCTTTTGCTTGAAGTATNCCCAATCTAAGTTCGTAACTTAANGGATGAATGTCTGCAACTAATCCCCATCCTAGTCTCGACCNCATACGCTCCTCNATTCCTTCTNGGTCCTGAGGTGATTTATCTGCNGAAATTATTANCTGTTTATTNTGATCNATTAAGGCGTTAAATGTATGNAANAACTCTTCTTGNGTTGAATCTTTNCCAGAAATAAACTGAACATCATCTATCATCAAAACATCAACATTTCTGAANTGNTCTTTAAATGCAACNGTATTNTTAAANCTTAAAGCCTTAATGAAGTGATACATAAATTTTTCTGCTGACATATATATTACTCTTCGCAAAGGGTTTCTNGCTTTAATCTCATGTGCAATGGCNTGCATTAAATGTGTTTTTCCTAGNCCAACNCCACCATATAAAAATAATGGGTTAAATGGTACATCCTTATTTTCNGAAACTCTACGAGCTGCAGCAAATGCTAATTCATTAGGCTTGCCGACTATGAAATTATTAAAAGTAAATCTACTGTCTAAATCAGAACTGATACTTTTAAAAAGNTCATTTGGTTTTGATTCTATNNAGGCACTATCTTTAGATTTGTTAAGNGTATNTCCTNTATNCTTTTTTGATTCATCATCTTTTGTAACAATTATTTCTATATCNTCTATTTTCANNTTTTGAACTAGCCAATAACTTTTNATAATATCTANATATTGTTCGGTTATTCTTGTTTTTAGGAAATTNCTNTTAACNCTTAAAAGGACTTTTTTATCTTGAAAGTTTNTTAGTTTNATNTGCTTAATCCAACTTTTAAANTGNGCATCGCCTATTTTNTGNCTNATTCTNGATCTTACTGANACCCACTGAGCCTGNATCTCTACGAAATCTTGTGATTTAGATTCACTCATANNNTTANCCTTGNTTCCATGGCAATCCAGAAAATTTCCATCCATTAACTTTNCCTCTGTGGCTACTACTGTCATGCCCTCCCTCNAANCCNTCTGATAANTTATAACAATGATTATAACCTTGTGTTGTCAANAACTCNGCTGCAGATCTNGATCTGGCNCCNGACCTACAAATAATTATTAATTNGTTTTCNTTCTCAACTCCAGAATTAANTATCTCATGAAGGAAATTTTCATTCTTTTGCATNANTGGAAATGTTTGCCACTCAACAAAAAGAGCTTTTTTATTAATCTCTGATANGTCTGGTATNCCAACAAACTGCCATTCNGCNANAGTTCTACAATCTAANAGGCTACAATCNTTANNNGACTTNAACATTTCCCANGCTTTTTGNGGAGACAAATCTCCNGCNTAATCTAAATCATTCATANATTCACCAACAATCTTNAAGATTAACTAATAAAAATAATCGAATCAATTCAAAAANANANAAAGTTTACTTTAGATTTTTTACTTTTTTTGAAAGCCTTGATACAAGCCTAGAAGCAGTNTTTTTCTTAAAGACACCCTTTGACATAGCTTTNGANACGTCAGACTCAAAACTNAAAAANTTTATTTTNGCTTCGTCTTTATTTTTAGATTTGATGAAGACCAAAGATTTTCTTAATTTTTGTTCTTACNCTTGACTTGATAAATCTNTTAAACTCAGTNTTTTTNNGTGTCTGAAGTATTCTTTTTTTTGCCGACTTAATATTAGCCATAATANCATTTTTATACTACCATAATTAATATGGTCAAGTACTTATTCAGATTTCTTNGGAGAAATGTTAAATACTACTCTTAAATCCTTACCATCNAACTTATATTCTAATTCAAGNGACTCNTCTGACCTACTNAATTGNTTTTTTTTAANCAATNTCCANCCTAAATTGGGTAGAATCTTATTNTAAAATTCACTNACCTCGGAGTACTNATATTCACCAATNANTTCTGTTGAGATAAATCTNCCATTTATTTTNTCAAACATCACAAGNCTTTCTTCNACATATANCATATTTTTATANGTAGGNATATCATCGATACCTTTTAGAAACNTTTCACANAAAGAGTTAAATGATANTAATATNAGAGTTAAAAAAATTGTTTTTTTCATTTCTGACACTTTACACAANAAAATGTNGATCTTCCATTTTGAAAAATTTTTTTTATATTTATATTNTTTTTACANCGTANACATGCCATNCCATNCCTNTCNTAAACTTTAAGCTTATTNTTNAAATAACCAATTTTATCGTCTGAAATGTTNAAGTCTTTTATTGTNGTNCCNCCNTTTTTTATTGCCTGATTAAGAATTTTNTTCGTAGATTTCAAAATTTTTTTATATTCNTCTAANTTGAGATTAGTAAAATTCTTCTCGGGATGTATNCCAGANTCAAACAATATTTCTGAGCAGTANATATTTCCCAAACCAGCAACNTTATTCTGATTCATTAAAAAGCTTTTTACTGAAACTTTCTTTNATCTATTTTCTTCGAGGTAAGATATATTAAAATNCTCTGACAAAGGCTCCGGCCCAATTTTTTTTAAATGAGAACAGGTAAAAACTTCAGAGGCTTTATACAATTTGATAAAACCAAACTTTCTTATGTCGCTAAAGATTATTTGTTTATTTTTAATTCCTATAACTAGATGATCATGCTTTCTCTTTATATTTTTTCTNGATATTCTAAAACAACCCGTCATTCCAAGGTGACATAGAATTGCAAAATTATTGTTTAATAAAAATATTAAATACTTACCTCGTCTCATTATTTTTGATATTCTAGAGTTAATTAAAGTTTTACAGATTTNTGGNGATATCTCATAACGAAGCTTTTTGTTNTCGATTTTAACCCATAAAACTGTACTTTTAAGAAGGTGTATATCTAAAAAATTTTTAACGGTTTCTACTTCAGGTAACTCTGGCATGAATTCAAGTCTAATAAATAAATTAAAAAATATAAGTGAAAAAGAAAAACAATTTTTAGTTCA